>CAWBIG010000001.1:0-20256 GCA_963788435.1 uncultured Acidobacteriota bacterium
GTTTGTTTCGATACAAGGCGATCTCCTCTTCCTTTTCGCATTCGGGCTGGGGACGCTGCTTCTGGCGACGACGTTGTTCAAGAGGACGCTGTAAGAGAGTTCACGGTTCGCAGTTCATAGTTGAGGAACGCGCGCAATTGGCAACTGTGAACTAAGAACTATGAACTGAGAACTGCTTTTGGGTTTCCGGCGCGCATTTTGGCTGGAATGCAAATAAGGCGGTCCATTCCTTGTGGGAGGATGGGCCGCCTTTTTGCGTGTGTCCGCAAAGCGGGATTCGATCCGGTACAATCACTTCATTCCCGGGCATCCCAAAGAGGTTTAAGCCGATGAATTGGAAGCGATCTCGAATCGCCCTGGCGGCGTGGAGCGCGTTTGGCGTTTCCGCTGCTGCGATGTGTGCTGCGCAACAGCCGCAATATCCCGATTACCCGAGCGAAACACCCGAGCACTTTAAGCCGGCAACCACGGGCTGGGATTACGCGCGGCGCGAGGCGATGATCCCGATGCGAGACGGGGTGAAGCTGCACGTGGTGATCCTGGTGCCGAAGGGCGCGAAGAATGCGCCGATCCTGCTGACGCGGACGCCGTACTCGGCCGATGGGCAGACGGCGAATATGGCGAGCGCGCACCTGGGGCCGACACTCTACGGGTACGACAACGCGACGGATGTGATTGTGGAGGGCGGATACATTCGCGTGGTCGAGGATATTCGCGGCAAATACGGCTCCGAGGGCGATTACGTGATGAACCGGCCGCTGCATGGGCCGCTGAATCCGACGCCGGTGGATGAAGCGACGGACACGTACGACACCATCGACTGGCTGGTGAAAAACATACCGGAGACGAATGGGAAGGTGGGGATTCTGGGGATAAGCTACGACGGGTTTTTGCCGCTGATGGCGCTGGTGCATCCGCATCCGGCGCTGAAGGTGGCGGTGCCGATGAACCCGATGGTGGATGGGTGGATGGGCGACGACTGGTTCCACAACGGGGCGTTCCGCGAGCAGAACATGCCGTACATCCTGGAGCAGGAGGGGACGCGCGGGAACGACGCGAAGTGGTGGACGGCGCACTTTGACGATTACGACGAGTTCATGAGCGCGGGCTCGGCAGGCGAGCTGGGACGGGAGCGGGGCCTGGAGCAGGTGGGGTTCTGGCAAAAGCTGATCGCGCATCCGGCGTACGACGCGTGGTGGAGCGGGCAGGCGATGGACAAGGTGCTGGCGGGGGATTTCAAGCAAGAGGGGATCAAGGTGCCCACTATGCTGGTGCACAGCTTGTGGGACCAGGAGGACATTTACGGCGCGGTTGCGGTGTACAAGGCCATCAAGCCGCTGGACAAGGACGGCAAAGTGTACATGACACTGGGGCCGTGGCATCACGGGCAGGAGATCGAGGATGCGGCGCAGTTAGGTGCGATCCGGTTTGGGAGCGACACGGGGACGTGGTGGCGCAAGAATGTGCTGGCGCCGTTCCTGGCGCATTATCTGAAGGACGATGCGCCGAGCGATGCGGACGTGGCCCCGGTGACAGCGTACGAGACAGGCGAGAATCGCTGGCAGAAGCTGGATGCGTGGCCGGTTGCGCCGAAGATGACGCCGCTGTATCTGGAGGCGGGGTTCGGGCTGGGGTGGGACAGCGGAGTTAGCGGGGCTGGCGGGGTCAGCGGGGTTAGTAAAGACTACGACGAGTATGTTTCGGATCCGGCGAAGCCGGTGCCGTTTCGCGCGCGGCCGTCGCAGCCCATCGGCTACGTGCTGCCGCTGACCTGGGCGCAGTGGCTGGTGGATGATCAGCGCGAGGCGTCGGGGCGGACCGACGTGCTGACCTACACCAGCGACGTGCTGACCGAGCCGGTACACATTCGCGGGCAGGTAATAGCGAACCTGGTGGCGTCGACGAGCGGGACGGATTCGGACTGGGTGGTGAAGCTGATCGACGTATATCCGGACCAGGTGGCGGACCATCCGGAGTTGGGCGGGTACCAGTTGTCGGTGGCGATGGATATTTTCCGCGGACGGTATCGCGAGAGCTTTGCCGATCCGAAGCCGATTGAGCCGGGCAAGCCGCTGACCTACCGGTTT
Organism: uncultured Acidobacteriota bacterium; assembly: GCA_963788435.1. Lineage (GTDB taxonomy): Bacteria > Acidobacteriota > Terriglobia > Terriglobales > Acidobacteriaceae > Telmatobacter. The sequence continues at coordinate 2,088 of CAWBIG010000001.1, forward strand.
GCGCTGCCGCCGGCGAATCATGTCTTCCTGCCCGGGCACCGGATCATGGTGCAGGTGCAGTCGAGCTGGTTCCCGCTTTATGACCGCAATCCACAGACGTTTGTGCCGAATATCTTCTGGGCGGAGCCGGAGGACTATGTGAAGGCGACGCAGCGAGTGTATCACACGACCGGGGAGCAAAGCGCGGTGGAGCTGCCGGTGGTGGTGGAGGGGAAGTAGCGGGCGCGGTCTGTGGCGGCGCGGCCGATATTTTCGCCCTGTCTTCGCTCTTTTTCTAGCATTGCTGTCCTTGCTAGCAAAAAGGGGGTAGTTGGCGCTCCTGACCGGCGGCCGAGTCCCTACTGCTTAACACAGCTTGTAGGTGAAATCAAAGGTACAGGGGGGTATTTATTCCGCCTCAGAACAGGAAAGGAGCTTCACAGGAAGCCCCTTCCCATCGAAGGTGTGGGCGAACTGCGGGGCGAGTTGCTGTATTGGGGATCACAGTGCTTTGTTGGGCGGCAGGCGGCACGTTCACGCACTGTGGAATGGCGACGGGCCTACCCATTGCATATCGTAGCGGTTCATGTACTCTTCCTGGGCGGCGAGGGCGCCGTTGCCTTTGGCGTCAGTGAAGTATTGCTCCATTTTTCCGGCGGGAGCAAAGGCAATGAGCAGGTGACTCGATGGAACTGCAGATGAAAAGGTGTGCGGGATGCGGCGTGGCGCGAGGACGGATTCTCCGGGGCCGAGCGTAAGCTTCTGCTCGCCGACGATGAGAGTCACCCGGCCTTCCATCACGTAAAACCACTCTTCCTGATTGAAGTGCAGGTGCATCGGCGGGCCGCCCGGCTTAAGGTTTCGGTGCTCGATGACGAACAGGTTGCTGCTGGTTTCCTCTGCGCCGACTTTGAAGGCGAGATCGCTGAATCCGAGGGAGTGCAGCTTTTGAAAGCGGTCTTCTCCTGCGCCGACGGGATGGAGTTCCGGAGCAGGCGCTCGATCGGTCAGTTGCCCGGCCATCGCGGGGTGGGCAAACAGATTTGTAAGGACCGCTGACGGCGCAGCCCACGTGGCAGCGCGAAGGAAGGATCGACGGTGCATAAGATTCCTTCTTTGAGGCAGGGAAGTTGGAGCCAAGTTTAGCATCACGGACCGGGGGAAGAAGAGCAACAGAAGATTCTCCGCGGGAATGACAGAAAGAAATGCGAAGGCAAAGGCAGCGGTCTGGGCAAAGGACCCGAAGCAGTTCCAGCAGCGGGTTTTCGCATCCGATTCGATCTCATTCGCACCCGATAGTGCGGATAATTGCCAGCAACATATTGGGTAACCAGGATCATGGCAGAGCGAAGGCGAACACGTCACTATCAGCGGCGATGGCGAAATACTGCTTGCCGCGAACGGCGTAGCTCATTGGCGAGGCATGGATGACCTGGCCGACGTGAAAGTGCCAAAGCGGCTTGCCGGTGCGCCCGTCGAGAACCACAAAGTTGTTTGCGTCGTCGCCATAGACCACCAGGCCGGTGGTTGTTGACATGACACCGCCCCATCCCTTGTGGCGGCCGATCTGCTTGTTGCGCCATGAGAAGTCGAGCGAATCGAGGTCGAACGCGTTGACGTAGGCCTGGCCGGGCTCATCGGAGAGGTGTGCTCCCGTAGCGTAGTAACCGGCTCCCGGCTCGAAGGTGGCGGGGCGCGCGCGGAAGACGGCGCAGTCCTCGTAGGAGCGGAGGTAGAACATGTGGGTGGCGGGATTGTAGCTGGGCGAGTACCAGTTAGTGGCTCCGCCGTTGGCCGGGCAGACCTTCACCCCGGTCTCATTGGGGATGAGATCAGCGCTGATGGGGCGGCCGTTTTGGTCGATGCCTTTGGCCCAGTTCAATTCCTGCGCGAACTGTTTCGCGAATAGGAACTGGCCGTTGATGCGGTCGAGGATGTAGAGGAAGCCGTTGCGGTTCGCGGTCACGATGAGCTTGCGCGGATGGCCCTTGAAGCGCGCGTCGACCAGCACCGGGGTCTGCACGGCGTCGTAGTCGTAGAGGTTGTGGGGGCTGAACTGGAAGTACCACTTCAGCTTTCCGGTGTCGGGATCGAGAGCCAATAGACAACTCGTGTAGAGATCGTCGCCGGGGCGCACGCTGCCGTCGTAGTCGGGCGCGGGATTGCCGGTGCCCCAGTAGAGAGTATTGAGAGCGGGATCGTAGGTGCCAGGCATCCAGGTTGCGCCACCGCCGTGCAGGTAAAGATCGCCGGGCCAGCTCTCGTTGCCCTTTTCGCCGGGGCCGGGGATGGTCCAGAAGCGCCATTTCTGCTCGCCGCTTTGGGCGTCATATGCCGCGACGAAGCCGCGCACGCCGTCGTCGCCGCCGGCCACGCCGACGATGACCTTGTCTTTAACTACAAGCGGCGCGCTGGTGGCGCCGTAGTTGCGGTTGCCGGTGGCGTAGGGTACGTCCCAGACGAGATTGCCGGAGCGAGCATCGAGGCAAAGCAGATGCGCGTTGTCCGTTTCCATGTAAACGCGCGTGCCGAGTACGGCGACTCCGCGGTTGTGATGCTGGGCGGGATCGTCGATGAGTCCTTCGGTGACGGGGCGCGAGTGGCGCCACAGGACCTTTCCAGTGGCGGCGTCGAGAGCGTAGGCGTCGTTGGCGCTGGTGACGAACATAATTCCGGCGACGACTACGGGCGTAACTTCGAGCGGGCTGACCGAATGGGGGTGAAAAACCCACTGCGCGGTGAGGCGGCCGGCATTTGCGGGGGTCACCTGGGTGAGGGCGCTCCAGCGCGCGCCGGTGTAGTCGCCGTTGTAAGAGACCCAGTTGGCGGCGACGGGTTTTTGGAGAAGGTCGCGCTGCCCGACATCGATGAGACCAATGCCACTATCAGCAGTGGAAGGGTGAGTTGGGGTTTTGGGCTCCTGTGCCGCGGCGCTGCCGATCGACAGCAGACAGAGCAGGGAAGCGGCGGCCATGGCGACGCGAATGCGTTCCGCCCATTGCGTGAGGGGAGAATCGGCGGAGAAGCATGGCGCGCTACCGGGCGAGCACGTCATTGGGCGCTTCCTTCAGGCGAATCCTGGGCCTTGTCCGCTGAAATGAGGAAGCCGACGATGTCATTCAGTTCAGCGGGAGAGAGACGCGTGCCGTAATCGCGGGGCATGAGCGAATGACCGGAGTAATCGACATGGACCACGGTTGATCTGCTGAGCAAGTGATAGCGGCCGTCCGTGGTTTGGAGGTCGAGGGTGAATTCGTCCTCATCGCGGAGGACACCGGTGAGGGTCTGACCGCCGCGGATGGCGACGGCGACCACTTGCGTGGAGGGACTCAGTGGATGATCGGGGACGACGATCGGCGTCCGGATGGACTCCGGGATGCGATTCCGGGCGTAATGGGTCAGGCTTCGAGCCATGAATCCGCCCTGCCCGTTCACGGTGTGGCACGCGGAGCACTGCGCCTTGCCGAAGAAGAGCGCGCGGCCGGCGTTTGCGTCTCCCGGCGAATCCTGCGGCGCTGGGGCAGCGCTGCCGGAGTTCTGAAGCAGGCGCAGGAAACCGATGAGGGCGCGGATGCCGGCATCGCCGATCTGGGCAAAGGGCGGCATGCCGCCACGGGTGCCGTCGTGGACAATCTGGTAAAGCGCGTCGTCGGAGCGGCCGGCTGTGCGATCGCCCGCAAGCGACGGACCCTTGGCGGCGCCGCGGCCGTCCGTGCCGTGACAACCGGCGCAGTATTCCATGTATCGGCGAGCCCCCGTGCGGGCTTCGGACTGCTGGCCACGCGCGACGGCGGAGGTGCCGGCCATCGACACCGCCGCGCAAAGAGCCTGCACCCAAAGCCCGCGAACGATCATTCGCCTGTCCGGTCTCCCTGACACCATCAGAGTGTAGCGAAGGGCAAAGGTTGCTGCGGTGGAGGGAACTTTATCCAGCAAGGAAAACACCTAACCCCGAGCGGGTTTCCATACTCTAAGGAGATGCCGGTACCCCCGTTCCGGCACATCGTCGCAAGTGAAATGGAGCAATCCCATGCGCGCATCGATTTTGCCTGGACTTTTGCTTGGAGTTGCCACCGTGTGCCTGCCCGCGTTTGCGCAGGACGCGAGACCCAGCGGCGAAGTTCACACCCGGATTCAGGGCATCCAAATTCCTGCCGTTCCCAACGCTCCGTTTACGGCCAGGATTGTGGTGACCTGGGATCAACCGCTGGCCAATGGCGGGACGCTCTCGCGGAAGTACTACACGATGGTGGCGCGCGACTCCAAGGGGCGGGTGCACCGCGAGACGCGCGGCTTTATTCCTGCCGATTCCGCTGCGGAGCCGCCGCTCCAGAGTGTGACCATCCTCGATCCCGTGTCACAACGACGCATTGTCTGCGCGCAGGCAACAATGATTTGTACGCGAAGCGTGTTTAGTCCGCGGACCGTGATGGCGCCGGACTTTGCGGCCGGCGGCGATGCGAAGTCAGCGAACCTGGGAACTCGCACCATGCAAGGACTGAATGTGCAGGGGACGAGCAAGACCACGACAGCCTCAGATGGCAGCAGGAGCATTGAGACCGAAACCTGGTACTCGCCGGACCTTGGCATCGATCTGTTTGTGGTTCACCGAAACCCGCAAACCGGCACGGTGACGATCAACGTGAAGGACCTCAATCGCGGCGAGCCCGACCGGTCGATGTTCTCTGTTCCCTCCGGATTCCAACTGGTGAAGGCCAACAGGCGATAGTTGGGTTGTCGCGATTCTGAAGCCGCAGCAGTGTCACAGGTGCAGAGCTCATGGGCTGGACGGGTCGCGGAAAGACTCGCGAAGGTGCTAACGCCCAAGCGGCAGACCCCGGGGGCGAAAGCCCAAGTCCTTTATTTGCGTGGTTCGCGGCACTCCTGAGGTCGTGCCCTGACAAGGGTTTACGGCAAGGCGGGTTTTGGCGGCAACGACGCGACCGTGGCTGTCGCGCTCCCGGAACTCGGCAGCAGCTCGAAATCGGCTGGAGGGGATTCGAGCGCCGGCGCAAAGGGGCGGTTGGCCCTAGGCTGAAGGGCGAAGAGGACGGCGATGTTCGCGCGGGGATGACGGGCAATGTTGATGGCGGCCGCGGCCGTGTCTCCGGGGATTCGACCGGAAGCGCCGTTGCTGCGCGCGTTGGCAAAGAGGGTGGCGCATCCCTGGGAAGCTGGGCTGCTCGAGTTCACGCAGGCCGAGAGGATGTTTGCCAGGGTGTGAATCCGCGGCAGGGAAGCTTTGCCGCTCGCTGCGCGCGATGCGGAGTCGCTGGCAAAGCCCGTGGTGACACTGGCCAGCTCTGAGGCGCGGCTCATCCGGCTGGCTGCGGAAGGAGGCGCTGAGGCATGGGTTGGGTCGGAGGCCAGGTCAGCCATGGCGTAAGCCGCAGCCACGGTTGTGACTTCGTTGACGAAGATGAAGGGAGTGGTCTGGGCGAAGGTGCCCGATTGGGGGCATGTGCCCAGCGACGCCATCAGACCGATTGCAGGGTTCAGGCCATCGTCTCCGCTGTTGCCTCCGCGGGCATACAGGTAGGCCTGGCGGCCGGGAGTGCAGGTATACCTACCCTCAATCGAGAATCCGCCGTGCTCGTCGGTGAGTACATAGTGGCCGATGGAGTCGGCCGGAGTTCCTGTGGAATCGGTCAGCAGCGAGAGGGATGGATTGTCCGTGGCGGCGGAATTGATCTCGAGCATGTAAACCCTTGCGCCGACCACCGCCCGGGACTGACCTCCATTCACGAAACCCTGGAATGGTCCCGGCTGATAGGCCACGGGAGTGGGAAGACTTGAATTGGCGTGGTCAACCGAAGCAAACTGGGTGTTGCCGGTTCCCGGCACGAAGTCTCCGCCACCTGACCCGCCTCCAGACCCGCCCGAGCCACCGGACCCGCCGGAGCCGCCGGAGGTTCCGCCGGAAGTGCCGCCGGATGTTCCGCCCGACGTTCCGCCTGACGTGCCGCCCGATGTGCCACCGGAAGTTCCGCCTCCGGAGCCGCCGGATCCGCCCGAACCACCGCTGAAATAGACGCCGCCGCCTGCGCCCTTTCCGCCACAACCGCTGCATAAAGTGCCTGCGACGAGAGCGGAGCAAATAAGGTAGGCGACCTGGCGCATGGCGTCCCTCGGGGAAGCTTCACTACTACCATAGATAGCCTCGCGGGAGTAAAGGTTAGGCTCAACGAAGATTTCTTCCCTCGACAGCGAAGCTCCGGGCTACATGCTCATAGCTGCCCTCTGGACGTTGAAAATCTCCTTCAGCCCTCCTTCGGCCAGGTCGACGAGCTGGTTGAGCTGGACGCGGGAATAGCTGCCGCGCTCGGCCGTGGCCTGGGTTTCAACAAGGCCCCCGTCGGCGGTCATCACCACATTCATGTCCACTTCGGCCTGCGAATCCTCTTCGTAACAGAGGTCGAGGAGGAGCGTTGCGCCGACGATGCCGACCGAGGTGGCGGCGACGAGCTGTCGCATGGGAGAGGCTTTCAGGGTGCCGGCTCTGACCAGCGCATGGAGCGCGATATGGAGAGCCACGGCGGCGCCGGTGATGGCGGCGGTGCGGGTGCCTCCATCGGCCTGGATTACATCGCAGTCGAGGATGACGGTGCGCTCGCCCAGTGCGGTCATATCGACCACGGAGCGCAGGCTGCGGCCGATCAGGCGCTGGATCTCGTGGGTGCGGCCGCCAATTTTGCCTTTTTCGCTCTCGCGCGGGGTGCGAGTGATGGTAGAGCGAGGGAGCATGGAGTACTCGGCAGTGACCCAGCCACGGCCGGAGTTGCGCATCCAGGCGGGGACGCCGGGCTCAATGGTGGCGTTGCATAACACGCGGGTGTTTCCCAGGGAGACGAGAACGGAGCCTTCGGCGGTGTGGACAAAGCCGGGAGTAAGAGTGAGCGGGCGAAGCTGGTGAGGGGCACGCCCGCCGGGTCGGAAGAAGGAGGACATAGGGGAATTGTAGGGCTTGGTATCCCGGTGCGGGACAGGCGGCGGGGTGATTCCCGAACTGGGAACGGCTGAGTTTGGAACGCCGAATTGGGAATCAATCATAAATAGCTGAAAACAAAAGGGAAACCGATATGAGCAAAGGAATTCCGTGCCAAAACGGGAATGTTGGTGGGAAAGAGCGGGACAGTTGATCTGTCGAATCGGGAACATAAGGCTTTTCTTAAGAACCACTTAGGGATGGCTGTTTCGGTTTGGCACACGGCGTGTATTAGAAGGAGACAGTCGGGAGCAAAATGGCCCGGTTTGGAACCAGAGCGATCCGGGACGAGCAGGGAAGACGAGGATGCCCGGCGCCATTGGGGAGAGAGGTTGAACGACATGCAAGGGGCAGATACAAGGACATTTTCGAGCGAGGCGGAGCGGAAGCGGGTCCAGGCGGTGGTGGAGACACTCGCCCGCACGCGCCAACCGGGGTACACGGCGGCGGAAGTAGCTCACGATGCGCGCAACATGGTGACGGCCCTGGAGCTTTACTGCGATCTTCTGGCGGAACCGGGCGTTCTGACGGAGAGTTCGCTGCACTATGCCAGCGAGTTGAAACTGGTGGCCTCGGCGAGCCGGAGGCTGGTGGAAAAGCTGATGCTGCTGGACGGAAGGGAGAGCACGGCGGTGAACGAACCGCATGAGCTTGCCCGGCGGCAACAGGCCCTGCCTGCCCGAACGGTTAATACGCCGGTCGAGGCTCGTCCGGGCGATCCCATCCGGGACCTGGCCCGGGAGATCGAGGCCAACCGGAACCTGTTGGACGCCATGGCAGGCATGGCGATTACGGTCAGAGTTCGGACGGAGGGCGGCGCCCGCCCGGTTCGCCTGACCGCGGAAGACCTGACCCGGGTTCTGGTGAACCTGGTGAAGAACGCCACCGAGGCCATGCGCCGGTCAGGACGGATCGACATCACGCTTCGGGAACACGAGGAGGGCGAGACCGGCAGGGCACTACTGGTGATGAACATCGAGGACACCGGGCCAGGTATCCGCGAAGGCCTTCTGGAGCAAGTATTTGCGCCCGGCTTCACGACCCATTTGACGGGTTTGGGAGATGAAATCGAAGCCGGGTGGCCGACGGCGCACCGCGGACTTGGACTGTCGATCACGCGATCCATTGTGGAGGCAGCCGGGGGAGCCGTCCGGGCGGAAAACCGCGCCGACGGAGGAACTCGGATTGTGGTTGAACTGCCGGCGCAACGGCAGTGAGCGCGGACACGGAATGGAGTGAGGGCAAGATGAATACAATGCCGGCAGCGACCTTTGACGAGAAGACTATGGAGATCCTCAGCCAGGGAGGGGAGCCTTCGGCTCCTCTGCACGTACTCGTAGTAGATGCGGACCCGGCGGTGCGCTCGGCGTGCGCGGAGATCGCCTCCAGTCTGGGGTATGTGGTGGAGGCGACGGGCGATATGGGACACGCGCGGAGCCTGATGCGCGGCCACGCGGCTGACATTGTGCTGGTGAACCTTCCCAACGGGAATGGGCACGGGCTGGAACTGGTCTCCGAAGTGAAGCTGCTCTACCCCCAGACCGCTTTGATTGCAATGACGGTGTCCATGTCGGTGGCCCCTGCGGTTGAAGCCATGCGCTGCGGCGCCTCGGACTACATGATCAAGCCGTTTGCCATGGACGAACTTTCGAGCGTGCTGGACCGCGCGGCAGCCACTCTATTGACCGATACGGCCACGCGCCAGCTGCGGGAACGGCTGAGACTCTCCCAGGGGCTGGGCGCCATGATCGGCCGCTCGGGTGAAATGGAGAAACTCTACCGCATTCTCTCCAAGGTGGCGCAGAGTACGCACCCGGTGTTGATCCTGGGCGAGAGCGGGACCGGCAAGGAACTGGTGGCGCGGAACATCCACGCTTACGGGCCCAACCCGCAAAAGCCGTTCCTGCCCGTTGATTGTGGATCCCTGGTACCTACACTTATTGAGAGCGAGCTCTTCGGCTATGTGAAGGGCGCGTTCACCGGCGCTAACCGGTCGAAAGACGGGCTGCTGGTTTCAGCCGAGGGTGGAACCGTGTTCCTGGACGAGATCGGGGAGCTCTCGCTGGATTTGCAGGCCAAGCTGCTGCGCACCCTCCAGGAACGGGAGGTGCGGCCCGTGGGTGCAACCCACCGGGTGCCGATCCGGGCGCGCATTGTGGCCGCCACCAACCGCAACCTGGCCGAGATGGTGGAGTGCGGCCAATTTCGCAAGGATCTCTACTACCGGCTGAACGTGGTAAATCTACGCCTGCCTCCTCTGCGCGACCGTAAGGAAGATATACCGCCCCTGGCCGCGCACTTTCTGGACCGCATCAGCCGGGATAACGGGCGGCAGTTTACCCTGAGCGACGAGGTGTTACGCACGATGATGCGGTACGATTGGCCGGGCAACGTGAGGGAGCTCGAAAACTCAATCGAACGCGCGTGTGCAATGTCCTCAGGCCCGGTGCTGCACCTGGGCGATCTGCCCACGCAGTTGCAGAACCACGGACTGGAAGCGCGGCGCATGGCAGCGGGTCCGGGCCGGCTGGCGGAGAATCCGGCGGGGGCCGCGGTGATGACGCTGGCGGATATGGAAAAGGATGCGATTCTGACCACCATCCGCACGCTCCACGGAGATAAGCTCCAGGCGGCGAAACTCCTCGGCATCGGCAAGACCACTCTCTACCGCAAACTTAAGGAATATGGGGTCGAGGATTCCGCGCAGGAGTAGGGATCAGTGGTCAGCGGCGCGCGAGGAACGATAAGCGATCGCGGAGATCTTCGGCACGCTGAGCCCTGACACCTGAATCTGAACTGGAATCCTGACCACTGAGCATTGCTGCACTGGAGATAAAGATGAGCATTCTGATTGTGACGGGAATCGAAGGTGCGCGGAATTGCGCCGACGTGGTGGCCAAGCAACTGGGGATCGATGTAGAGACAGCCGAAGGGCGCAAGGGCGCCCTGGCAGCTCTGCGGCAGAAGGAGTTCGCCGCCGTGGTGATTGACGACACCATTGCGGAGTGCGACCCGGCGGCAGCGGAGACCATCTGGGAGCGCGCGGGGCTGGCCATACCGATCCAGGTGAACTTTGCCCTGTCCGGAACCGCGCGTCTGATTCGGGACATACGCGCCGCGCTGAACCGCCGGGAACGCGAGCAGTCGCTGGCGCGCAAAGCTGCGGCCGTGGCCATCGAGACCGAGCTAAAGTCCACTGTTGCCGGCCTGCTGCTGCAGTCGGAGCTGGCGCTATCCGGCAGCGACGCGAATTCTCCCCTTACGGAGCGGTTGCGGATCATGGCCGATCTTGCCGGCAATCTCCGCCGCCAATTGGCCGCGCCGATGGGGACCCGCGGCGAATAAGAGTGGGATTTTCCCAAGGGTGGTATCCGGGATCTTCGCGCGACACTCATTTGCCGGGGTTCTGGCAACTCAGGCCCCGGCGTTTTTTTGTCGCGAACGGAGGTAGGCGGGGAACGCTGAAGGCAGCAGGGAGAGAGACCAGGGACTGAATAAACATCCGCAAGGGATGCGAAGTTTTGGTTCTCGTTTGTCCATGGTCAAAGTCCCTTCGCAAGGCTCCAGTATTCTGGTTCCGCGGTTTGCCAAGCGGCAAGGCGAACTGCGGAGGGGCTATGAAGAGATTCCTGCCGATGTTGCTGCTGCCTGGCGCGGTGTGTTTTGGTTTTGCGCAATCGGTCTATACCTCCCGTGTCGAAGACCCGAAAGCCGTATACCTGGACTCGCCGGAATTTGGCGCGCGGCCCGATGGCGGCGAAGATTCCTCGGCGGCGCTCCAGGCCGCAATTGACAAAGCTGAAGGTCATCACCGCGAAGGCATCGTGTTCGTGCCCGAGGGTCGCTATCGCCTCGACCATACGGTATACATCTGGCCTGGGGTGCGCGTCATCGGTTTCGGGGCAATGCGGCCCGTGTTGTTTCTCGCACCCCACACGCCGGGGTTTCAGACGGGCATGGGGGTGATGGCGATGTTCACCGGGTTTCGCCCCGGCGAAGGCTTTATCCGCAACTTCCGGGTGCCGTTTCCTCCGCCGGGGCAGGTTCCGCCGAACGACAAGATCGCCGACGCGAACCCAAACACGTTCTATTCGGCGATGAGCAACATCGATTTCGAGATCGGCGATGGCAACCCCGCAGCGGTGGCGGTCCGATTCCACGTGGCGCAGCACTCATTGCTCAGCCACATGGACTTCCGCATCGGCTCCGGACTTGCCGGCATTTATATGGCCGGCAACGAAGCCGAAGACCTGCACTTTTACGGCGGCCGCTACGGAGTCCTCACGGAGAAGACCTCGCCGGCGTGGCAGTTCACGCTGCTTGACTCAACATTCGACGGCCAGCGCGAGGCTGCCATCCGCGAGCATGAGGCGCAACTCACATTGGCGCACGACACCTTCCGCGATACGCCCACCGCCATCGATATCGACCAGGGCTATCCGGACGAGCTCTGGGTAGCGGAGTGCCGTTTCGAGCGCGTCGCGCACGCAGCGATTGTTATAAGCGACGAACAGAGTCCGCTCACCGAAATCGGATTCGAGAACGACGTGTTCCACGATGTGCCGACGTTCGCCCGTTTTCGCGAGTCGGGCCGAACCGTCGCCGCGCCAGGATCGATCTACCGCGTAAGCCAATTCAATTTCGGCCTCATTCTTCCCGCCGAGAGCCAGATGGGCAAAATGGGCGAGATCTGGAAAGCCAAGTCGCTACTCGTGATGCCGTCCGATCTTCCTCCCGCGATTCGCGCGCTGCCGCCCAACCCCGATTGGGTCAACGTACACACTCTGGGCATCAAGGGTGATGGTGAGACCGACGACACTGCGGCCATCGAGGCTGCGATCGCGGCGCATCGCGTGCTTTACTTCCCCAGTGGCCGCTACGTCGTTCGAGACACCCTGGTTCTGAAGCCGGATACGGTTCTGATCGGTTTGCATCCCACGATGACGCAGTTCGACCTGCTCGATTCGACGCCCGGTTATCAGGGCGTGGAGGCTCCCAAGGCGCTGATTGAGGCTCCGCCAGGCGGCGACAACATCCTCTCCGGCTTCGGCGTCTTCACCGGCGGAATCAACCCGCGCGCGACGGGAGTGCTGTGGAAAGCCGGCGGGCATTCGCTCATCGACGACGTGCGCTTTCTCGGCGGCCACGGCAGCAGCACCAACCCCTACAACAACAACCACACCGCCGATTCGGACTTGCGCAAGCGCTGGGATTCACAGTATCCGAGCCTCTGGATTGCCGACGGCGGAGGCGGCACGTTTGCCAATATCTGGACGCCCGACACTTTCGCGCAGGCCGGATTCATGGTCTCGAACACTTCCACGCCCGGCCACGTTTACGAGCTCTCCAATGAGCACCACGTGCGCAACGAGATCGTGTTCGACCACGCCTCCAACTGGACCATCGACGCGCCGCAAACGGAGGAGGAAGCCGGTGAAAGTCCCGAATCGCTTTCGCTCGAGTTTGATTTCTCCCACAACATCACCATCGCCAACTATCACGGTTATCGCGTGACCCGCTCCCGCGCGCCGTTTCCTGCGGCCGTGCGCCTCTTTCAATCGAACGATATTCACTTCCGCAACGTGCACGTGAACGCCGAAAGCGGCTACGGCATCTGCGACGAGAACGGCTGCGGCACGTTTCTGCGGCTGAGCAAGTTTCCTTACGAAAACTCCATCGAGGACATGACCCAACATCTGGAGGTTCGGGAGCGCGAATTCGCGGTGCTCGACATCGCCGGGAACACGCCGCCGCCCGCACCCGATGCCGGCGCTGTCTTCGCATCCGGCGCGAGAGTCGAAAAGCTGGAGGATGGTTTTTTCTCGATATCTGGCGCGGCTGTCGACGCGCAGGGCAAGCTCTACTTCGTCGATCACCACTTCCAGCGCATCTACGCCTGGTCGGCGCAGCAGGGCCTCACCATCGTTCGCGACAACGCGCTCGATCCGGTCAATCTCGCCTTCGACAAATCCGGCAACCTCATCGTGCTCTCCTCTGCAGGCCCGGAAAGCACCGTCTACAGCTTCAAACCCGGGAGTTCCGCCGAGGACCTCACCGTGTTGGGGCCGCAGCCGGCCGCACCGCATCCTGGCGGGATTTTCGATTTCCCAGCCAATTACTGGAACAATGGCGAGTTCAAGGACCAGCTGGATCTCAGCACCATGCGCTTCACCACGCTCGCCGAAATGTTCGCGGCCGACGTGACCACGCCCAAGCCGCGCGTGTACATCTCTGAAGACGGAAGCACAATCCTACCGGCGGGCCGCGTCTTCGAGCAGGGGCCGGCCACCGACACTTCCGGCTGGCGCTTCAGCGATAACCTCGATACTTATGGATTTCTGGAAGCAAAACCAGGCCAGCACGTTTACGTCAGCAGCGAGTCCGAAGACATCACGTACGGCGCTACCGTTAAAGCCGACGGCACGCTCGCCGATCTCAAGCCTTTTGCGTATCGCGGCGGCGAGAGCGTAGCCACCGGTCCGGAAGGGAACGTCTATGTTGCCAACGGCCAGATCTTCGTCTACTCGCCGCGCGGAAAGCAGATCGCCGAGATCGACGTCCCCGAACGGCCGCTGCAACTCATCTTCGCCGGCGAGGATCGCAAAACGCTCTTCGTTCTTGCGCATCACGCGTTGTTTAGCGTGCGCGTCAAGTGAGGGCCGCTCTCAACCGTCCGCCATCAGCCCTCAGCTCGTACCCGATATTGAAGGCTGGTGGCTGAAAACTAAAAGCCGATCTCGCTCTTTCCACTTGACCTGTCTATAACTATAGGGTTCACAGTGGAGATGGACGATGCTTACGGTAAGCCAACTCGCCAGGCGATGCGACATGAGCCGCACTGCTTTGTTGTACTACGAATCGAGGGGTTTGATGCCCCCGCCCGCGCGCACGGGTGGAAACTATCGCGCTTATGCGCAAGCCGATTTGGACCGCCTGCTCCAGATCCGCGCCTACCGGAACGCAGGCCTCAGCATCGAGGACATTCGCGCGATCCTCGCCACAGAATCGCGAACCAGCGATGCGCGCCGGGTGCTGGAGCGGCGCCTGGTCGAGCTCGACCGAGAAATCGGCGCCCTGCGCGCGCATCAGCACGCCATCCTCCAACTGTTGGGCTCAACGGCCCTGGGAAAGGGACAAATGATCACGAAAGAGAAGTGGGTTTCCATTATGAAAGGCTGCGGTCTGACCGAAGAGCAGATGCACCGCTGGCACGCCGAATTCGAGCACTCCGCTCCCGAAGAGCACCAGGAATTCCTCGAATTCCTCCACATTCCCGCCGCGGAGATCAAGACGATCCGCGCGCAGAGCCGAAACGGTAAATAAACAAGGCGACGCCATGGAAGGGCGCGACAGGTTCGCATCCTTCCAGGTTTCGCCGGTTCATTCTCTTCGCCAGGTCATGTCGACAGAGACGGGGATTTCGTTTTTGATTGGCACGGTTAGAAATGTGGGCCGGTCAATCTTGAAATCGGCGCAGGTTGCCGGAACCGTTCCCGTAATGTGCACTTCATTTCCGCTGGTGGTCTTCTGCAACGGGACGTGCTCATAATGCGCGGTTTGCCCGGCGAACTGGACTTCGAGATTGGCGTCGATGGCGCCATCCGGCACGTTACCGGGCAGCGTAGTTCTCACCACGACCATTGGAAACTCGGCGCCGCGCACGGTTTCGATCATGTGCAGGTCGCGATTGGAATCACCGGAGGTGAAGCTCTTGACCGGAGCGGCAATCAGGAAATCGCATTTCCCGTCGCCGCAGGAAGCTTTTCCGCGCGCCGCGGTGCTGGCGCCGTCCACGTCATGCATGGGATGAGACATGTGATAGGTGAGCGTGGATTGGACCAGAATGTACTGAGTCTGTGCGGCTGCAATAAAGGGCGCCGCAAGCAGCAGCGCAAGCAAACAGAATCGGCGGATCATCGAGATCGAGTTCTCCAGGGTACAGACGGCAGGCCTCATTGATGGTGGTGAAGGTGGATGGGCCAGCTGACGGCGACCATGGCGGCAGCATAGGCGCAAACCGTAGTGACGGCTATGGGCCCGTGCGCTGAGGCGATGCCATGCACCTTCTCGCCAGAGTTCTCCTGCTTCCATGCCATGTAGCCAAGCACCGGCGTGGCGATCATGCCGGAGCCGTGGACCCATGCCAGCGCCTCGTGCACCCGGATGGGGCCGCGATGATGTTCCCCGGGGATGCGTGGGGCGTCGATGGCATAGAAGGCAGTGGTCCAGTACATGGCAGTGGTGAGGCCGCCGAGGGCCATGTGAAAGTCGAGATTGGCCCCGGTTGGCTCCGTGATGGTTTGGCCATTGCGGCCTTTGGCCTTGGCCATGGGGCCGGTAATCAGAGTGGCAGCCACTGGCGCCAGGGTAATGAGAGCCAGCTTCTGGTGAATCCTCAACATGCGTGTGCGTTTTTCGAGCATCGCCTGCAGCCTGGGGTCGGACTGGGTCTGCTGTTGAGGAAAGCCGAGGTCGCTGAGGTTCGGAGGCTGGTTTTGATTCTGTTGCTGCGGGGGCTGCTGCGCGGTTTGCTGTTGCGGCTCGGGCGCCGAAGGCAGGTCGTAAGCAGAGGAAGACCACGTAGCTGGTGTGGGTGCGTCCAACGCCGACTGGGCATGGCAGACAGAAGGGGCAGCAACAATTAAAGAGAAGAGTGCGAATACCATGAAGCGATACTTGGAATGTGCGATGAGAAACAGCCTCCGAGGTGTCCTCTATTTCGGCTCAGCGTTCGAGTGGAATCAAAGAGCCTCGACACCATACCTGAATTGATCGTACCGCTCAGACTCGGCGGATGGCGAAAAGTGACAGAAAGTTCATGTTGCCGGTTCGACGCGCAATCTACTCGTCGCCTTGGCGGAGTTGTACGGTTTGGCCGGTGCGGGCGGATTGGCGGGCCGCGTCGAGAATTCGCATGACGGTCACGTTGGTGTCGAGAGCGCTCAAGTCGCCTTTAGCAGGTAGGCGGCCAGCAAGGACCGCAGCGAGATAGCTGAGTGAGTCGCGCCGATCGGCAGGCAGAGCAGGCGCGGTTTCCAGTTGCTCTTCGCGGTCATGTTCATAACGCACGCGCAGTTTGTCAGACTCAACCGTGATGGCGTAGCCGGTTGCGCCATAGACTTCCATATCCTTGCGGTTGAAGGGCCAGTTCCACGAGGCCATGATAACGGCCTGCGCATGCGGGTACTTGAGGATGATGGTCGCGTCGTCGTCGACGCGGGGATAGAGATTTGGTTTGTCGTGGTTGACGACCGCGGTGACGGTGAGCGGAGTCTCGCCGTGCATGAGCCAGGTCATGAGGTCGACGCCGTAACAGCCGAAATCGTAGAGTGCGCCGGCGCCGTTCTGCGCGGGGTCGGTGAGCCAGCGGAGGAACTCGGACGGGACACCGATTTCTTTGGGGCCCTGGTGGCCGTCGTGGACGACGACGCGGCGCACGTCACCGAGCCTGCCGGTGTTGAGCAGGTCGTACGCTTCGCGATTGGAGGCGTACCAGGTGGTTTCGTAATTCACCAGGACCTGGACGTGGTGCTCGCGGGCGATCTTCTGGATGGAGAGGACATCGTCGTAAGAGATGGTGAGGGGCTTCTCGACCATCGACGCTACGCCATACTGCGCGGCGACCTCGATGGCGTGGAGATGCTCGGAGATGGGCGTATAGACGAGCACGGCGGCGGGATGCCGCGACTCGATCATGATGGCTTCGCTCTTGAAGAAGAGATTGGGAGCAAGGTTGTATTTGGCCTGGTACCTGGCCGCGAGGGCATCATCGGAATCGGCGATGCCAACCAGCTCGACGTCGGAGTGGAGGGGAAGCGCGTTGAGAAAGCCTTCGACGTGGCCGTGCTCGAGGCCCACGATGGCGACGCGGAGCCGGCTATCTTGCTCGGTGGCGCTTTGCGGCGTGCGCGCGGAGACGGTGGACGCCTGTGATGCAATGGCGGCGAAGATGATAAACGGTAAGACCGAAAAGAGGCGCGTGCGGTTCATCAGATGGTTATACTCCCTGGCGACCGATTGTAATTGCGAGAAGCCGGACGGAGATAGAACGCTCTTTGCGAAACTCCCACAGCGCGACGAGCTGATTCAAAACGCGTAAGTCTGCCGGCAGCAAGTCAAGGACGGGATTGATGGAGCAACTAACAGTTTGACTCGGGCTTGCCGTCGCGGAGACGGCGAATCCTCAGCGGGTTCGCGTCCTGGAGCTCGGGCGGAAGCAGAGACTGCGGGAAGTTCTGGAAGCAGACGGGGCGCGCGAAGCGGTAGATGGCTTGCGTGCCGACGGAGGTAAAGCGCGCGTCGCTGGTGGCCGGGTATGGGCCGCCGTGGACCATGGCGTGGGTGACCTCAACGCCGGTGGGGAATCCATTGACGATGAGGCGGCCTGCTTTCTGCTCGAGAGTCTCAACCAGCTCGCGGTGGAAGGCGAGGTCGTCCTCATCGCCGAGTATTGTTGCGGTGAGGTGGCCGTCCAGCGCGCGCGCGGCGCGGAGATAGTCGGCCGTGGTTTCGCAGTGGACGAGAAGTGTGTCAGGACCGAAGATCTCTTCCGCAAGCTCCGGCTCCCCGAGGAGCTGGTCGAGGCAGACGGTGAAAAGCTTGGCGTTGGAGGCGAAGCCGCGGGTGGATTCAAGGGTGACGGCCGTAGCTGAAAGTGGAATGTGATGGGAGCGTTCGGCTGTGGCGCGGCTGTAGGTTTGGGCAATGCCCGCGGTGAGCAGAGTGAATGGCTGCGATCGTTCGACGAGCGTGCGGAGCTCCTCCAGGAAAGACGGACTCTCAGGTGCATCGGGCATGAAAACGATGCCGGGCTTGGTGCAGAACTGGCCGGCGCCGAGGGTGAAGGAACCGAAGAGAGTTTTGGCGAGCTCGGCGGATCCTTTGCGCAGCGCACTTGGGAGCACGAATACCGGGTTGCTGCTGGACATCTCAGTGAAGCAGGGAATGGGCTGTGGGCGCGCAGCGCAATGGTCCATGAGGGCGCGGCCACCGTGGAGCGAGCCCGTGAAAGTGACGGCGCGGATGAGGGGATGCTTGACCAGCGCGGTTCCGACTTCGGCACCGGGACCGAAGAGCGCTGCGAAGGTACCCGGGTGCAGGCCTTCGGCGGCGACGGATTCAGTGATGAGCCCGGCAACCATCTCACTGGTTCCGGGGTGGGCTTGATGAGCCTTGACGAGGAGTACGAGAAACCGAGCCCGGCTA
>CAWBIG010000002.1:0-6944 GCA_963788435.1 uncultured Acidobacteriota bacterium
AACTCCGTCCACGCCAGTTGTACCCGCCCCGCGGCTAGCGGCAGGTCGTCGGAATGGTTCCACCGCGACTCGATCACCATCCCGGGCTCCAGCGCCAGAAGCTTCCTTACTCGAAAACCCCGCGCCGGAACGCTCACTTCAAGCTCGACCTTCATGCGCAGTGCGGGCGAGCCCTCTGGAATTGCAAATTTGTTCGCTGCGGGCATTACCGCCGCCGGAACCAATGCCGCCGCCGGCACCCCAGACCCTCCGGAAGCAGGCGCATGCCTCGGGGGCTGCGTCCCCGGCGCCCCCGGCCGATGGGCTGCGGATGCTTGCGTCGCGCTTGGGACAGAGGTCGCCATGCGCAGATGAGAAAGCAGCAAGATGACCAGAAAGGACACAGAAAGATTGGAATGGCCTCAGAAATGCGCCCCGCCTCGCCTTAGTTAGTTCCTAGTCCCTATGTCCCTGTTTCCTCTTTCCCTCGATCCCTTGTTCCCTTGGTCCCTGCTTTTAGTTCCCTGCTAAACTAAGACTTGCCATCCACTTGCCGCGATGAGCACTGGAGATTTCCGGCCGAGGTCAGCGATCATGTCCGAAATGAATGGGAACAAGAGCTTTACGGGAACCGGCCTCCGACTCAAGATCGGCCTGGCGGAGATGCTCAAGGGCGGCGTCATCATGGACGTGATGAACGTGGAGCAGGCCCGCATCGCCGAGGAGGCCGGAGCCGTCTCGGTCATGGCTCTGGAGCGTGTTCCCGCCATGATCCGCGCCGAGGGCGGAGTGGCCCGCATGGCCAGCCCCAAACTCATCAAGGGCATCATCGCGGCCGTATCCATCCCCGTCATGGCCAAAGCCCGCATCGGCCATTTCGCCGAAGCCCAGATCCTCCAGGAGCTCGGCGTCGACTTCATCGATGAGTCCGAAGTCCTCACCCCCGCCGACGAGGCCCATCACATCGATAAGCACGCCTTCAAGACACCCTTTGTCTGCGGCGCCCGCAACCTGGGCGAGGCCCTCAGGCGCATCGCCGAAGGCGCAGCCATGATCCGCACCAAGGGCGAAGCGGGCACCGGCGACGTGGTCCACGCCGTCCAACACATGCGCCAGATCGTCAAGGAAATGAAGGCCCTCACCGTACTTTCCGAACAAGAGCTCTACGCCGCCGCCAAGGAGCACCAGGCACCCTACGAGCTCATCCGCATGGTGGCCCAGGCCGGCAAGCTCCCCGTGCCCAACTTCTCCGCCGGCGGCATCGCCACCCCGGCCGACGCGGCCCTCATGATGCAATTAGGCGCCGAGGCCATCTTCGTCGGCTCCGGCATCTTCATGAAGGAGCGCGCCACGCCTCTCGACGTCGAGAACGATCCCAAGGAGCGCGAAGAGGCCATGAGCCGCGCCAAGGCCATCGTCATCGCCACCACTCACTACAACGACGCCAAGGTCTTGGCCGAGGTCTCCGAGCAGGTCACCGGCACCATGAAGGGCCTGGCCGCCGCGGCCATCGAAGAGTCGCAGCTCCTACAAACCCGCGGCTGGTAAGCATGGGAAGCGGAAGGAGCAGGGGCATTCATGCCCCTGAATAAAGCCGCAATTGAGGAATATGCTCCGTCATCAGCTCCGGTTGGAATTCTCTGATAGCTCAAGACACCGTGGCCACCGGTCGGTATTGCATGGACCTCTACAGCGACGTGTGCTTCGCAGACGCGCGGCAGCTTGACAGGCTGCCGCGCGCGTTCTTTCAGGATTTCACTGACTCAGAAATGTCCCTATTGGTTGGCAGAGCTGTCGCTCGCGGGTGAAGTCAGCCATGGCGTAAAGGAGATTGCGGAACCCTGTGCCGTCGCGCATCGCTTTCCACCATCCGGGCCGGCTGCGCAATTCCACCAGTTTTCGGTTGCGTCCACCGTTTCCGTGCCCGGCGCGCTCAAGTTGTCGATACCGATCCCTTTCGAGAAATCGTTGAAGTGGACGTTCAGTTGACCGGCAGGGGCGCTGAATCCAACGTCGATGGCCTCATTGTCAAAGGTATTTTGGGAGATCACTGTCCCGGTGATCAACCCCATGCTGAAGACGTTGATCCCAGTTGGACCCGGCGTCGGCGCGCCAGGATTATCCGCACCGTTCCCGGAAAAGTGATTACCCACAATTTGGTTGTCGTTCAGGTTCACCGGCGGCGCGGGAGATGGGGGCGCGGCATGGTTGTGCATGGCCACTCCAGTCGATCCGTTATCAATCAGCTCGTTGTTGATGACCACGTTTCCCGTGTTCGTTGTGCCCGGTGATGGCGCGAAGATGCCCACGCCCGCGCCAGGCGTCACGGTCCCATTCCGCACTGAGACGTTGCTCGAGATGGTGTTGTACCAGACGCCGAAGGAGAGCGTCGCTGTGGGGATGACGCTCTTGGCCGGCGCATGCGAAGCCAGCGTGATCCCGCAATCGTACGTGTTGTCGTGGACAAAGTTCTCGCGGATCAGATTGTGATCGCTGGGCCCGGTTTCATCCGACGTGAGAATGCCGCCAGCATTGCCGTCCACCTCATTGCGCAGGATCGTGGAATGATCCACGCCCATCAGGTGGATGCCCTCCCCGCAGTCGCCGGCTTCGCTCGTCTCAAACGCCGGCAGCCCGGGGCAGGCGCCGGAAGACAATGATGCGTCATTTCCCGTTACTTCATTGCCGGTCACCGTTACGTTGGTGGCATTGGTCAGCAGAATTCCCTCGAAGTTCGCGTCGCGGACCTTGAATCCTGAGATCACCACGTTGGCCACGCCCGGATTTGGAGCCGCGCTCATTCCGTTGACCCAGATCCCGTTGGCGAGGTTGGTGGCCTCGATGGTGGCATGGAGCGGCAATACGGCAATGAGAGAAAGTGATTTGTCGATCACTACTTCCTCCCGGTAGACTCCCGGCCAGACTTGAATAACATCGCCGGAAGAAGCGGCAGAGACGGCTGCACCGATGGTGGTGCTGCAGCCGTGCTTGCCATCCTCGTTGACACAGAGGGTGCTGGCCGAAACCGAACGGGCCACACCGGCAAAAAGGAGAACGATCACGCCAGCCAGAAGAAGTGGTGCAGCACTTCTGCTGGTTGTGCCGACTGAGCGCAGAGACATAGGAACCTCCTTGGTTCATAGGGGGATTGGAGTGGGTTGTTGAAGAAGCCCTGGAAAGATCGGCGATGCTCGCGGATCAGTCCAAGCCAGCCACAACAACTCAGGATGAAGGCCAACAAACCGAGGCTCACCGATAGAGGAGTTGAGGCGACCTCGCTTCGGTGGGAACTTGGCGGTGAACGAGGCGTCGTGACCGCCTCCACTCTCATAGGCGCAATGCACGCGGAAAAAATGTCATCAGCCAGGAATTCTTTAGTTCGCCAGCACAGATTTTTTAAACTGAATGGAAAGCGTCTAACAAGAAGGGGCGCCAGTCTTGCCGTAGCTTCCGGGAAAGTTGGCTAACCAGAAATGATCGGGTCCCTATCGGCGTCCGAGAGCCACCCGCCCACATTATTAATACCGAATCCCGGACATCGCAACACCCCATCTTCAGGGACGGTGCCGTTCCAGACTGAAGTCATCGAAGCACTCCGGCTGAACTCGAATAGCTGATAAACTTCCTTATTGACGCCCGATTCACATTCCACTTTCACGCCGGAGCGACTCGGAGTGACCGCGTTGCCCCGTCCCCGCATTGGCGTCCTCGCCATCCAGGGCGACTACGCCGCCCACGCCGCCGCCCTCACCGAATCGGGCGCCGAGCCTGTTGAGGTCCGCAACCCCGAGGAACTGGACACGCTGGACGGCCTCATTCTCCCCGGCGGCGAATCCACCACCATTCTCAAATTCCTGGAACGACGCCACTTCTTCGACCGCCTGCGCGACTACGCCACCCGCAACCCCGTCTTCGGCACCTGCGCTGGATGCATCCTCCTGGCCCGCAAGGTCACTCACCCCGCCCAGAAATCCCTCGGCCTGCTCGATGCAGTGGTCGAACGCAACGCTTACGGCCGCCAGATCGACTCTTCCATCCTCATTGCGCCGACTTCCCTGTCCGGCGATCCACTGGAGATGGTTTTCATCCGAGCGCCCCGTATCGCGGAGACCGGCCCGGAGGTCGAAGTCCTCGCCCGCCGCGAGGGTGACCCAGTATTGGTGCGCCAGGGAAAATTGATGGCAGCAACATTCCATCCTGAGCTATCCTCTGATCGTCGGGTGCATCGTTTATTTGTTGAAACCGTCCAGGCGCACCGAAGGTCTAAGTAGGAAAGAGGTCCCGGCAGGCGGAACGTTCCCGGTTCCGTCCGAAATTCGACCATCTCAGTCAAACTGTCGCGCGTCCAAGCAAGGGTGGGATGCATCCCACTTAGACAGAGGCCCGAATGCCCATCGCCTTCACGCGAGCCCCGGCGGAAGTTGAACGCAAAGAGCCTGGCATCGGCGGCAAACCGCCCGTTGACCGGCGCCCGACCGGTGGCGGCGGCGGCGGCGGGGACGATGACTGGCAAAATCCAAAGCATGGACCGCGGGAGCGCCTCCAGCGTGTCCGCTTTTTCGTATTCTTTGCCCTGGCCGGCGACATGATGTTCTTTGCCGCCCTGGTGGTGCTGTTCTTCGCGCGCCAGGCGGGCATGCACATGGACCCTCGCAGCCACGAGATGATCGGCGACTGGCATCCCATTCAGCTTCCGCCCATTGTCTACCTCAACACCGCCATCCTTATCCTCAGCAGCCTGACCATGGAAATGGCCCGGCGCAACATCTTCCGCGAGATCGACGTGCTGGAAGAGTGGCTGGGCATGGGCAAGCCCGCGCTCCGGCGCGCTCTGCCCTGGCTCATTGCCACGCTAGTTCTGGGCGCCGGGTTCGTCACCGGGCAGATTGTTGCATGGAAACAGCTTACGGCGCAGGGCTTTGCTTTCAACCAGTGGTCCACGCCGGCCAGTTACTTCTTTTATGTGGTTACCGGGCTGCACGCCAGCCACCTGATTCTGGGCATACTGGCGCTGGTGCTGTGCGTCACCGCGCTGGGCTGGTTCCGGCGCGTCGAGTCCCGCCAGATTGCGGTGGACATCACCGGCTGGTACTGGCATACGCTGGGCGCGGCCTGGATCCTTCTGCTGGCGGTGCTGGCCATCGGCCAATAAAGCACGGACCGGGGGAACAAGGGACGACCAAGGGACCCAGCCTGCGCATGCAGTTTCATGAGATTCTTCTACCAATGTGGAATGTGCGCGCTGCACGCCGTTTAGGTGTTACATTCTGGGAACAGGCGCTTGACAAGTTTTCCACAGGTCTTCACAGACCCTGAAAGTCTTCCCATTCAGCCCAACGCGCGGATAAGCGCATTCAGCAAGCCCGGTATGTCGTGCGGGTCGGCTTCTGCTGCGGGTGGCCAGCCGAGATCGCGGAGGGTTTCGCTGGTAACAGGCCCGATGGAGATGGCCGCTACCCCGGGCAGCGGGAACGGCAGGCCAGCCTGGCGCGCCGCTTCGGCCAGGTGCTCGGCTGTGGAGGAGCTGGTAAAGAGCGCTGCGGCGACCGGCTGGACGAGAGCGGCATGGAGCAATTCCGCGGCGATTGCCGGGAGCACATTGCGGTACGCATCGACCACATCCACTTGTGCGCCGGCGGAGCGAAGAGCGCCAGGGATTACGTCGCGGGCGAATTCGGCGCGCGCGAGAAGGATGCGCTGGCCGGCAAGGTGGCCCTGGGCAGACAGCGATTCGATGAGGCCTTCGGCGACGTAGCGCTCGGGGACGAGCGAGACGGTAAGGCCTTCCTTGGCGAGGGCTTCGGCGGTAGCCGAGCCGACGGCGGCGATGCGAGCATGGCGGGAGTCTGGAGACTCCCGCGACAGCCGGTCTGGAGACCGGCGGTACAAATCATGCGGCTCCTGGGAGCCGAAGCCGGTCAGAGCGATGCCCAATTCGCTTGCCCGGCTGGCCACGGCGCGGACGGTGTTGGCGCTGGTGAAGAGGATCCAAGCATAACCGGCGAGGTTGCGGAGGGCCTGGTCAAGAGGATCGAAGCTGCGCGGTGGATGGATTTCGAGGAGCGGTACTTCGACCGGCTCGGCGCCGAATGCGCGGAGTCTGCCCGACAATTTCCCGGCCTGGTGCGCAGCGCGGGTCACAAGAATACGTCGGCCGGCGAGCGGTGGGGGCATGGGATGAGTGTAGATGAGCGAGACAGCGGGTCGGTTTGCAGCCTTTGGCTGTTAGCTTTCAGCTCTTAGCCACTGGCGGAATCATCGAGCAGCAATGTCGCGAACGCCCGCTCATCGCGAAAGGCCGCGATGAATGATTGCATGACAGCGTCGGCTCCTTCGGCTGAGTAGACTGGTTGCTGCTAGACGACCATGTAGCTCGGGAGAAGGAGCCGAGCATGCTGATTATAGGCTGTGACTTTCATCCCAGTTTCCAGCAGATTGCGTACGTGGATCAGGAGACCGGGGAGTGCGGTGAGCGGCGGTTGAACCATCGCGAGGAAGCGGTGCGGTTTTACGGATCGTTAGCGGGCAGCAAAGTGGTTGTGGGTATGGAAGCGACGGGGAACGACCGTTGGTTTCGCAGGCTGTTGAGCGAGGCGGGCCATGCATTGCTGGTGGGAGACGCCAGCGCGATTCATGCCTCGGCGCCGCGCCAGCAGCGGACCGACAAGCGGGATGCGCGGCACATTCTCAGGCTGCTGGAGGAGAACCGGTTTCCCGCTGTCTGGCAGCCTTCAGCCGGCAACGAGGAGCAGCGTCAGTTGTTGTATCACCGTTGCCGTCTGGTGCGGATGCGGACACGGATCAAGAACCAGTTGGACTCGATGGCCAAGAGCGAGGGGCTGACGGGTTCGCGAAGCTGGTCGAGCAAGCGCCGTCAGCAGATCGAGGCATTGCCGTTGACGGGCTGGTATGCGAAGCGGCGGGCGGATCTGCTGCAGTTGCTGGATCAGCTGAAGGAGCTGCAC
>CAWBIG010000003.1:0-9933 GCA_963788435.1 uncultured Acidobacteriota bacterium
ATTACTCGCCAATAGGTTGTGCAGAATTGAACAGAAAACCTCCCAGTAGGCGTATCATCGAGGGCAGAGCCAAGGACATAGTACACAGGCGGCGATTCCACGCCGCTCGCAAACCGGCTATGGTCCCCCGGGGGCATTGTCGATTGCCTACACCTGCAGGCGGTCTTCCTCAAGAAGGATCAGACCCTGAGCAGGTCCACCGTTTGGAGGCTTCCATGGTTCAGCTGGAGAAACCGGGATTCGATACCGTCGCCTTCCTTGCCGTCGCCGGACTGGGCAAAAAGATCATCCATCTGGCGCCAAAGGAAACCTTCTTTTCACAGGGAGATCCCGCCGACGCGGTCTTTTATCTTCAGGAGGGCCGCGCCAAGGTCACGGTGGTCTCCCCGGCCGGCAAAGAAGCCACCATCACGCTACTCACAGCAGGCGACTTTGTCGGAGAAGAGACGCTCGCGGCAATGGCTGGGCTGCGCCTGGCAACCGCAACTGCCATCACCGCCTGCACGACCCTCAGAATCAGCCGTGATGAGATGATCCGTGTCATGCATGTGCAGCACAGCTTCTCGGACCTATTTTTGAAGGTCATTCTCGAACGAAGCATGCGCATTCAGGCCGACCTGATCGATCAGCTTTTCAACTCCAGTGAAAAGCGCCTCGCCCGGATACTCCTGTTAATGGCGGAATTTGGCCAGCCGGGCGAACGGGAACAATACATCCCCAAATTATCCCAGGAGACTCTGGCGGAAATGGTCGGCACTACCCGCTCCCGCGTCAGCTTCTTCATGAATCGATTCCGCAAACTCGGGTTTATCGAATACAACGGGCGCATCAAGGTTCACAGGTCGCTGTTGAGTGTGGTTCTGCACGATCAATTCGCCAGCTTACCCCAAGAAATCTCTCTAAATTCGTCCAGTCCGCGCGAGGAGCCTCGAAGGTGGGCAGGCCGGTGGCTCATTCATAGATCTCAAGAATCTGCACTTGTGCGCTCAGGGCTGGGCTCCGCTCACCGATCGTGGGTTTTCAAAGCTCTTCCGAGCAAGCTGGCTGAGAGGGGCGCGCAGAGGCGTCTTCTCGGTAACCGAAACGGGCTCGGGAGAACTGCCAATAAGGGTCACACGAGTGGCTTTCCTCATGGGCAGTGAGTTTGCCCTCGAGGTCTTCGGACGCGATGGTCTGGAAACACCCCGTGCAGATTGAATCGATCGATTTGTCAGGGTTTCTTCGATGGGCGAATGGCCTCATTAATCGAACGCTCCTTGCAGTCCGCCGCTTTCGGGATACAGAGAAAGCCACGTTTTTCGGCGCGACTATGATGTCCACGCTAAGGTTAAGGTTGCTTGGCCGTCTGAGCAGAACTGCTCGTTTCTGCAGAATTGTCGTTGTCGTCGTCAGCGCGCCAGTTACCGAGAAAGGGCCTGTGCTGTCCCGACTGAGCTAAATCGACCAGACAATTGGCGTTTCCGGTGCAACGCTTGAATATGCCCAAAAAACGTGCGAGGCCCTTCAATTCGGATGCATACCTTGCAACTGCGGGGCCGGGAAGAGAAATCATTCATCTCAAGGCTAAACAAGTTTTCTCTTCTCAGGGAGACGCTGCAGACTGTCTGTTCTATCTTCGGGTGGGCCGAGCTAAACTGACGATCGTTTCCAAAAGAGGTAAAGAGGCCACGGTTACGCTGCTCGCTCCCGGAGACTTCTTTGGCGAGGAATGCATGGCCGGCCCAAATGAGGTCCGCACCACCAGCGCTACCGCCATTACCGTTTGTGTGGTGCTTAAGGTCGCCGCTGAGGAGCTGACCCGGGTCCTCCACCAGGAAAACGCATTCTCAGACCTGCTAGTTCAGTTCCTTGCACTCCGGAGCACGAGAACTCAGGCGGATCTCGTCGATCAGTTATTCAATAACAGCGAACGGCGCCTCGCACGAACCCTCCTGTTGATGGCGGACTACGGTAATGCGTCCGGTCCGGAGACGCTGATTCCGCCGGTAACTCAGGAAACCCTTGCAGAAATGATCGGGACTACCCGGTCCCGCGTCAGCTTCTTCATGAATCGCTTTAGAAAGCTCGGCTACATCAGCTACAAAGGCCGTATCCGCATCCACAGGTCGCTGCTGACAATGGTTCTGGAGGACCGGTTGCCGGAACAGAACGCGTCACGTCCCAAGCTGCTCGCTCCCCGCCCCAGTCGCGCACGAGCCGCCAGGCGAGCCAAGATTTATACATAGCTGGGATTGGAGGAAAGCGAGGGAGGCGGTCATCTGGGCGTTCGGACGAAGTTCTATAGCGGTATGAATTGCACTGAAAGGTCCCGGATGTCTGGATCTTCATCGATTTCCTCGCCGACCTTCCACGTCAAAAGGCTACCGGAAGCCAGTAAGCACAATTGATGAAACAATTGCTCCGAGTCGCTTTTGGCGCGCGCCAGGAGATCTTCCAGCAACGAGAGTACATACATAGGTTAATCGCGTGACCTCGACAACCTCGTGCAAATTCGGGTGAGCAAGGAACTGTAGAACGCCATCCGCTCGCCTCACAACAAGCAGGATGACGTGTTTGATGGTTATTGTTACGCCAGCCTCGGCCGTGGGTACGTACTCCAAAGCACTGAACTGTGGCGTAGATATCTTGTCGGGCTCAGGATACGCCGTAACCTTCGCAGTCCGTGTCGCAATTGACTGCCCGCCGCCTTCCATGACCCCTGGCTGAACGTGTCCGATGGCGGCTGACTGTTGCACCGTGATCTCACGCATGGCGACGGTACCGTATTCGGGTGAAGGGTCATCAGTTGGAAGAGCGCCTTTTCGACGCAGAGATGCTGTTGCTCGACGGGGTCCAGCTTTGCCGGGGAGTCCACGTCCCTGGCTACAGTCATCAAGCAGTGCAGGCACCTGCTATCGAAACTCCCGTCACCATTATTGGTTCGACTATACATAGCCGATCTCCAGATCAATTGACGTGGTGTCAGCGGCTCCGATCAACTGGTGCAGGTGCGAGCTCTTGCTACAGGTTGCTCTAGGTCGCCTTAAGCCCGCCCTGCAAATCGCGCCCGAAAAGGGGAAGCCGCGATGCTCAAATATCTTTCCACTGTAGCCGCTTCCTGGAATCGGATCTGTCCAATTTTGTTCAGGTCCTCCTTTTTTCCTGACGTGTTGTGATCGCCATCACCTCATCTCGCGGTCCTTGTCCAGAGTGCCAATATCGATAAAGGTTGGTCTTGAGTCCGGCGGTAATGTGTAAACAAAAAGGGAAGGCACTGTTTGAGGCCTCCTCTCTCCTTCAAGCCAAGCGCCACCCGCATCCTGCAACGACAGATCGCACGGGCGACCTTTTGCCGTGACCCTGGTCTCCGCCGGAATCGCGACAGATGCGGAGTTTTAATGTAAAGGCGCGAATTCGAGGCGGGACGCACGAGCTGCAAGAATGCCCGAGCCGCATGGCTCTTACGCAAAAAAGAACGGTGGCGGCACAGGAAGGCGTGTAACCCTCTGGAAAAAAGAATCCGCCCGATTAGGATTGGGCATTGCCGCCACCGCTTATGAAGAATACTGCCTAAGATGATCCTAGAGATACGGTGCCGTGAAATCTGTTCAATCCTGCTCTCTTTTGGAGAATCTTTTGAAGCGATTTCGGACCGGCTGGAGCTAGGAAGCCGATTGCCGAGCTTTGGAATCGCTTGGAATCAAAAACTGGCCTGACAGTTTCGCCTTCTACTTCACCAACCTCGAAGCCTGTCGTGAACTCGCGGCAAGACTGGCGAGTAGCTACGCACGCTCAACCGGGCGTTGTGGCAGTGGTCTTGGGAGCAGGATGTTATGAACAAGCGTGGTAACTAACGTACGGTGAACACGGCAGTAATGCAACGGAAGGTTCTATGTACGCTCTCTACACAAAAGAGCTACAACTTAGGGGCAAGCAATACATTCAAGAAGGAGAACCTCGTAGACACGGAACATTCTGTTACATTGGCGGATACTGACTGGGACTACCTCGGCGGCAATCAAGACACGGTTCGTGCCACCCATCCACGTTACGAACGCCGTGTTGGGTGAGACTGGAATCTCGCATTTTGTGGGCGTACCGAACACCTTACCAGGAACGAGGAAGCACGGAGTTCTTTGCCTAGATTGCTCGGCCATCGAGACTCCCTGAGCGCGTCTGACCGATTTCATGACACTTGGCGACTTCAGAGGAGTAATCGGAATCCAGGACCAGTCCTCATGCAGCGCGGAAGGCCAAATCTGGATGAGTGACTTTACCTGTTAACCGGCCAATCAGTGCCCATTTTCAGATGTGGTCGTAAGAGGCGTTTCAATCCCGATCGTCATGTTCTTAACGACCAGTGACATTATGCGTCCCGATCAGGATTCCTGCTTCAGCCTGGCGCGGTGCAGAGCGGCCTACCATGCATTCAACGATCCGGTACCCCATTCGTAGACTCTGTCGCGTTCCTTCCCTGCACGAAACCCCGCGTTGGTCAGCGGGACCGCAGGCGGAAGGCAAAAATGAACACGCTTGCTCAAGCTGAAGTAAGAAAAAACCGGCTGAAGAATAATACAACACGCCTCTCACCCGCACCAGATCAAGCGATTTGCAATTATTGGCACAAACGCAAATTGGCCGGTTATCCTGCTGCCGCTATTTGAGGGGTGGTTCTGTTATGCGGGTCACTCGGACTTGTGCTCTTGGGGCATGAGCTGCATCGCCCATCAAAGGCGTAAACTGTGGCGTGGGGTCATTGTTGCGCTACTAAATAGCCGTTCTAGAAAGTGCAACGTAATCATGGCGAGGATTGCTGCCTTCGCCCTTGTGATCGCTTTTTTACTAATGAATAGACCTCGTCGAATTGAAGATTCGCATTGCAGACGGGGGCTCTTGTGATCGCGTGGATTAGATAGCCAGCTAATCGGGAGTAGTTCGCCTTGCCGCATCGTGGCTACGACGCCTATTTGTTCTTATGCTGCTCGTGCTAATGGCGGTATTTCGGTTACGACAAAATCGCCACAATCAAGGTTGAAAGGAAGGCAATGACCCAAAAAGTGAACATCAAATGGCAAAGCGGACCGCAGAAACATGATTACGTTGCACTTTCTAGAACGGCTATTCGTAGCGCAACAATGACCCCACGCCGCCGTTTACGCCTTTGATGGGCGATGCAGCTCATGCCCAAGAGCACAAGTCCGAGTGACCCTGCATAACAGAACCACCCCTCAAATAGCGGCAGCAGGATAACCGCCAATTTGCGTTGTGCCAATAATTGCAAATCGCTTGATCTGTGCGGGTGAGAGGCGTGTTGTATTATTCTTCAGCCGGTTTTTTCTTACTTCAGTTGAGCAAGCGTTCATTTTTGCCTTCCGCCTGGGTCCCGCTGACCAACGCGGGGTTTCGTGCAGGGAAGGAACGCGACAGAGTCTACAAATCGGTACCGGATCGTTGAATGCATGGTAGGCCGCTCTGCACCGCGCCAGGCTGAAGCAGGAATCCTGATCGGGACGCATAATGTCACTGGTCGTTAAGAACATGACGATCGGGATTGAAACGCCTCTTACGACCACATCTGAAAATGGGCACTGATTGGCCGGTTCACAGGTAAAGTCACTCATCCAGATTTCCTTCCGCGCTGCATGAGGACTGGTCCTGGATTCCGATTACTCCTCTGAAGTCGCCAAGTGTCATGAAATCGGTCAGACGCGCTCAGGGAGTCTCGATGGCCGAGCAATCTAGGCAAAGAACTCCGTGCTTCCTCGTTCCTGGTAAGGTGTTCGGTACGCCCACAAAATGCGAGATTCCAGTCTCACCCAACACGGCGTTCGTAACGTGGATGGGTGGCACGAACCGTGTCTTGATTGCCGCCGAGGTAGTCCCAGTCAGTATCCGCCAATGTAACAGAATGTTCCGTGTCTACGAGGTTCTCCTTCTTGAATGTATTGCTTGCCCCTAAGTTGTAGCTCTTTTGTGTCGAGAGCATAAGTAAGACCTTCCGTTGCATTACTGCCGTGTTCACCGTAAGTTAGTTACCACGCTTGTTCATAACATCCTGCTCCCAAGACCACTGCCGTAACGCCCGGTTGAGCGTGCGTAGCTACTCGCCAGTCTTGCCGCGAGTTCACGACAGGCTTCGAGGTTGGTGAAGTAGAAGGCGAAACTGTCAGGCCAGTTTTTGATTCCAAGCGATTCCAAAGCTCGGCAATCGGCTTCCTAGCTCCAGCCGGTCCGAAATCGCTTCAAAAGATTCTCCAAAAGAGAGCAGGATTGAACAGATTTCACGGCACCGTATCTCTAGGATCATCTTAGGCAGTATTCTTCATAAGCGGTGGCGGCAATGCCCAATCCTAATCGGGCGGATTCTTTTTTCCAGAGGGTTACACGCCTTCCTGTGCCGCCACCGTTCTTTTTTGCGTAAGAGCCCATGCGGCTCGGGCATTCTTGCAGCCGGCGCGTCCCGCCTCGAATTCGCGCCTTTACATTAAAACTCCGCATCTGTCGCGATTCCGGCGGAGACCAGGGTCACGGCAAAAGGTCGCCCGTGCGATCTGTCGTTGCAGGATGCGGGTGGCGCTTGGCTTGAAGGAGAGAGGAGGCCTCAAACAGTGCCTTCCCTTTTTGTTTACACATTACCGCCGGACTCAATACCAACCTTGATCGATATTGGCACTCTGGACAAGGACCGCGAGATGAGGTGATGGCGATCACAACACGTCAGGAAAAAAGGAGGACCTGAACAAAATTGGACAGATCCGATTCCAGGAAGCGGCTACAGTGGAAAGATATTTGAGCATCGCGGCTTCCCCTTTTCTGCGTGGATTGCAGGGCGGGCTTAAGGCGACCTAGAGCAACCTGTAGCAAGAGCTCGCACCTGCACCAGTCGATCGGAGCCGCTGACACCACGTCAATTGATCTGGAGATCGGCTATGTATAGTCGAACCAATAATGGTGACGGGAGTTTCGATAGCAGGTGCCTGCACTGCTTGATGACTGTAGCCAGGGACGTGGACTCCCCGGCAAAGCTGGACCCCGTCGAGCAACAGCATCTCTGCGTCGAAAAGGCGCTCTTCCAACTGATGACCCTTCACCCGAATACGGTACCGTCGCCATGCGTGAGATCACGGTGCAACAGTCAGCCGCCATCGGACACGTTCAGCCAGGGGTCATGGAAGGCGGCGGGCAGTCAATTGCGACACGGACTGCGAAGGTTACGGCGTATCCTGAGCCCGACAAGATATCTACGCCACAGTTCAGTGCTTTGGAGTATGTACCCACGGCCGAGGCTGGCGTAACAATAACCATCAAACACGTCATCCTGCTTGTTGTGAGGCGAGCGGATGGCGTTCTACAGTTCCTTGCTCACCCGAATTTGCACGAGGTTGTCGAGGTCACGCGATTAACCTATGTATGTACTCTCGTTGCTGGAAGATCTCCTGGCGCGCGCCAAAAGCGACTCGGAGCAATTGTTTCATCAATTGTGCTTACTGGCTTCCGGTAGCCTTTTGACGTGGAAGGTCGGCGAGGAAATCGATGAAGATCCAGACATCCGGGACCTTTCAGTGCAATTCATACCGCTATAGAACTTCGTCCGAACGCCCAGATGACCGCCTCCCTCGCTTTCCTCCAATCCCAGCTATGTATAAATCTTGGCTCGCCTGGCGGCTCGTGCGCGACTGGGGCGGGGAGCGAGCAGCTTGGGACGTGACGCGTTCTGTTCCGGCAACCGGTCCTCCAGAACCATTGTCAGCAGCGACCTGTGGATGCGGATACGGCCTTTGTAGCTGATGTAGCCGAGCTTTCTAAAGCGATTCATGAAGAAGCTGACGGGGACCGGGTAGTCCCGATCATTTCTGCAAGGGTTTCCTGAGTTACCGGCGGAATCAGCGTCTCCGGACCGGACGCATTACCGTAGTCCGCCATCAACAGGAGGGTTCGTGCGAGGCGCCGTTCGCTGTTATTGAATAACTGATCGACGAGATCGCCTGAGTTCTCGTGCTCCGGAGTGCAAGGAACTGAACTAGCAGGTCTGAGAATGCGTTTTCCTGGTGGAGGACCCGGGTCGGCTCCTCAGCGGCGACCTTAAGCACCACACAAACGGTAATGGCGGTAGCGCTGGTGGTGCGGACCTCATTTGGGCCGGCCATGCATTCCTCGCCAAAGAAGTCTCCGGGAGCGAGCAGCGTAACCGTGGCCTCTTACCTCTTTTGGAAACGATCGTCAGTTTAGCTCGGCCCACCCGAAGATAGAACAGACAGTCTGCAGCGTCTCCCTGAGAAGAGAAAACTTGTTTAGCCTTGAGATGAATGATTTCTCTTCCCGGCCCCGCAGTTGCAAGGTATGCATCCGAATGAAGGGCCTCGCACGTTTTTTGGGCATATTCAAGCGTTGTCCCGGAAACGCCAATTGTCTGGTCGATTTAGCTCAGTCGGGACAGCACAGGCCCTTTCTCGGTAACTGGCGCGCTGACGACGACAACGACAATTCTGCAGAAACGAGCAGTTCTGCTCAGACGGCCAAGCAACCTTAACCTTAGCGTGGACATCATAGTCGCGCCGAAAAACGTGGCTTTCTCTGTATCCCGAAAGCGGCGGACTGCAAGGAGCGTTCGATTAATGAGGCCATTCGCCCATCGAAGAAACCCTGACAAATCGATCGATTCAATCTGCACGGGGTGTTTCCAGACCATCGCGTCCGAAGACCTCGAGGGCAAACTCACTGCCCATGAGGAAAGCCACTCGTGTGACCCTTATTGGCAGTTCTCCCGAGCCCGTTTCGGTTACCGAGAAGACGCCTCTGCGCGCCCCTCTCAGCCAGCTTGCTCGGAAGAGCTTTGAAAACCCACGATCGGTGAGCGGAGCCCACCCTGAGCGCACAAGTGCAGATTCTTGAGATCTATGAATGAGCCACCGGCCTGCCCACCTTCGAGGCTCCTCGCGCGGACTGGACGAATTTAGAGAGATTTCTTGGGGGTAAGCTGGCGAATTGATCGTGCAGAACCACACTCAACAGCGACCTGTGAACCTTGATGCGCCCGTTGTATTCGATAAACCCGAGTTTGCGGAATCGATTCATGAAGAAGCTGACGCGGGAGCGGGTAGTGCCGACCATTTCCGCCAGAGTCTCCTGGGATAATTTGGGGATGTATTGTTCCCGTTCGCCCGGCTGGCCAAATTCCGCCATTAACAGGAGTATCCGGGCGAGGCGCTTTTCACTGGAGTTGAAAAGCTGATCGATCAGGTCGGCCTGAATGCGCATGCTTCGTTCGAGAATGACCTTCAAAAATAGGTCCGAGAAGCTGTGCTGCACATGCATGACACGGATCATCTCATCACGGCTGATTCTGAGGGTCGTGCAGGCGGTGATGGCAGTTGCGGTTGCCAGGCGCAGCCCAGCCATTGCCGCGAGCGTCTCTTCTCCGACAAAGTCGCCTGCTGTGAGTAGCGTGATGGTGGCTTCTTTGCCGGCCGGGGAGACCACCGTGACCTTGGCGCGGCCCTCCTGAAGATAAAAGACCGCGTCGGCGGGATCTCCCTGTGAAAAGAAGGTTTCCTTTGGCGCCAGATGGATGATCTTTTTGCCCAGTCCGGCGACGGCAAGGAAGGCGACGGTATCGAATCCCGGTTTCTCCAGCTGAACCATGGAAGCCTCCAAACGGTGGGACCTGCTCAGGGTCTGATCCTTCTTGAGGAAGACCGCCTGCAGGTGTAGGCAATCGACAATGCCCCCGGGGGACCATAGCCGGTTTGCGAGCGGCGTGGAATCGCCGCCTGTGTACTATGTCCTTGGCTCTGCCCTCGATGATACGCCTACTGGGAGGTTTTCTGTTCAATTCTGCACAACCTATTGGCGAGTAATCAAGTATGTTGGATTTCGTGACTCCAATTTGGCGCCTGACGAGGCGCCGGTAATCTGGCCACGAGTCGAGTTTGGAGGGAGTCCCAGGACAATGTT
>CAWBIG010000004.1:0-8709 GCA_963788435.1 uncultured Acidobacteriota bacterium
TAAGCTATTAGCTATTAGCCGCGTCTACAGCTCATCTACTTTCAGCCCGCTCTTTGCGCCCGCTATCAACGCTAAGGACCGAATAAACCGAGCTTCTAACGAACAGCTAAAGGCTAATAGCTAGAAGCTGCCTTCAACTGCTCCGCGCTCAAAAACCGTCCGTAATTGAAGTACGCCGCGCAGGCGCCCTCGCTTGAAACCATGGTCGCTCCCAGCGGATGCCGCGGCGAGCACTCTTTGCCGAACGCCGGACACTCTCCCGGCTTGATGGCGCCGCGCAGCACGTCGCCCGCCTTGCACAGCGGCGACTCCACCGTGCGGATGCCCGAAATCCGGAACCGCAGCTCCGCGTCGAACTCCCGATACGCTTTGTTTAGCCGCCATCCGCTCTGCGGAATCACGCCAATCCCGCGCCAAGCCCGGTCCGTCACTTCGAACACCTCGGCCAGCAACCGCTGGGCCTCCAGGTTACCCGCGTAAGTCACGATGCGATTGTACGCGTTCTCGACGCGCGCCTCCCCGCGTTCCAGTTGAAGAACGGCGCGGCGAATTCCATCCAGCAGGTCCAGCGGCTCGAACCCCGTCACCACAATCGGAATTCCGAACTTGTCCGCCAGCGGCGGATACTCCCAGAAACCCATCACGCTGCACACGTGGCCCGCGGCCAGAAACGCCTGCACCTGGTTCCCCGGTGACGACATGATGGCTTCAATAGCCGGCGGCACCAGCACGTGCGACACCAGCAGCGAGAAATTCTTCAGTCCCCGCCGCTTGGCCAGGTGCACGCTCATGGCGTTGGCCGGCGCCGTGGTCTCAAATCCCACGCCAAAGAACACCACCTGCTTCTCCGGGTTCTTCACCGCCAGATCCACCGCATCCAGAGGCGAATACACCACGCGCACGTCGCCGCCGCGACCCTTCACCTGGAACAGGTCGCTGTCGGTTCCGGGCACGCGCAGCATGTCGCCAAACGAGCAGAAAATCACGCCGGGCTGCGCGGCAATGGCCAGCGCCTTGTCAATCATTTCAAGCGGAGTGACGCACACCGGGCAGCCCGGGCCGTGCACCATCTCAACGTCCCTGGGAATCATCTGGTCGATCCCGTTCTTGATGATGGAGTGGGTCTGACCGCCGCACACCTCCATGATCTTCCAGGGCCGCGTGGTCACGGCATGGATCTCCCGCGCCATCGCTCGAGCGATCTCCCCGTTGCGAAATTCATTCAGATATTTCATCGCTGACTCGCTGGGTGCCCCATCCTAACGGGGCCTTTGCCGTTAGGGTGGGATAAACCATCGCCCCGTATTGACTCGCTAACTTGCTGACTTGCTGACCTGCTGCGTTTCACAACTCCCGTCCGGACACGCCGTTTGCGGCCGCCTTTCGGCCAGTAGCATCGCCTCGTCTCCCTCCGCCAGCTCTTCCTCCAGCACGCCCATCTGGCGGAACGTCTGCAGCGTCTCCAGGGCCGTCTTCTCGTCGATCCTGGCAAGCGCGAACCCCACGTGCACCAGCGTGTAATCACCCACCACGATCTCGGGCACGTAATCCAGGCAGACGCGCTTGACCACGCCGCCAAAATTCACCCGCCCCATGCGGATCAGACCGTCACTGGTAATCTCTTCCACTCGTCCCGGTATCGCCAGGCACATAGCACACCTCTTGCTCTCAATTTGCTTATAGCCCGCGGGGAAGCGCCTGAATGTGATTTGGATCACTTATCCGGCGTTTCTGATAACCAGCAAAAACGCCGCACCGGCTATCGCATCCGAGGCGGCGTCTTGCCCCACCTGATTCAGGCCCTATTTCATTTTCTCCGGGATTGGCATGGACGGTACTGCCGAGGTGGCGATATCTGCCTCCGCCTTCCACGAGCCGTCTGCCTGCTTGCGGTAGGTGGTCACGTAGCTACCGTGATCATGCATCATTTTGTGGGTCATCGGATCGGTTGCCGTCATCTCGTAAGAGCCCTGAGTGTAGCCCAGATCCCCTGACTTCGCCACATCGGTCCGAGAGGCCTTGAATTGCAACGTCAAGGCGGGATCCTTCAACATCTCCTGCAACCCATCATGGACGGCCTGTTTCCCCTGCATCACCGGCGCTCCCGGAATCATCAGCACCACGTCATCGGCGTAGTGCGCGGAGATCTTATCCACATCCTTTGCCACATAGTCCTTGTTCCACTGGTCTTCGTTATCGCTGATTGCCCTCACATCGGCGTCGTGAGTATCGGGGGGTGGCGGGGGAGGCGTATTGCAACCGGCGAAGGTATAGGCCAGTACCGCCGCACAGCACATCATGCCAAAAGCTTTCATGTCTTTCCTCTTTCCGGGAGCCCTTGCACATGCCGCGACGGCGCGATTGCGACGTCATCGGCGCACCGGATCAGAATTTCCTTTGGACGAGCTGGGGAATAGGTCCAGGAAAGCGCCGTGCAGTGCGGGGATTTCCCGCGCGCAGTATATTTGAGCCCCGTCGAGGTCCGCCATCAAAATTTGGCCGGCCCGTGCTCTCCTGTCCAATGCCAAACCGGGGCTAGCTCTGCCTGGCCTTTGCCTCATTCTGCCGCAACCGCGCCTTCACCAGTTTCTTTACAAGAGCGGTGGGCAACGGTTTGTCCGGCGCAAATTGCAGCGTACCTTTCGCAGTTCGGTATACCGCAACGTCGTCCGCAAACTCGTCCAGTATCGCCGAGCCCATGGGGAAGAAGCTGCAATGCTTCTTGAACGCCGCGTACCCCACCAGCGCGCCCTTGTAACGGAACGAGGGCATCCCGTAGCTGATGCACTCCTCGGCTTCGGCCGGGGCTGCTGCGCGAATCATCGCCCGTACTTTTTCGAGGGTTGTCCGATGCGGCTGCGGAACGCGCGCCAGGTACGCCTCCACCGCGGCCGTGCCGTCTTCGTAGCGTTTCGCCTTTTTCATCGCCATGGCCGGTATTCTAGCGCCGCTAATTGCGCTGCCCCAATTGAATCAGTACCCCGCCTCCCGCCCATGCCGCAAAGCCAGAATCACCACTTCCTCGCTGTCGTAATGGTAGAGCGCCACATAAGCCCCGCTGCCGAATTCGATTACCCACTCGCGAAATTCCTCGGGCAGCTCCTCCACCGGACGACCCATCTCTGGAATTCTGGCGAGCAATTTGACGCCCTGCCGGATCGCCTTGACGGCACGCTTTGCCGCCTCACGGCTCTTTGACCCCAGAAAATCGTGCAGCCTCGATACGTCCCGCAGACTCTCGCTTGTCCATCTCAAGCGTGGCATTCAGGGGCCTCGGAGTCCTCACCCGATTCGAGTTTGGCCAGCCAGGCGTCGGCTTCCTCGGCGGTTGCGTGTAGGCCGGTTGCCTGGTAGTCGTTCCAGGCCGCCAGCGCAGCAGCCCGGAACTGCTCGCGCTTTTCCTCGCGCCCCACGTACTGCTCCACGGCTTCGCGCAGAATCCAGTGTGCCGAACGCCGCCGCGACTGCGCCAGCCGTTGCACACGCTCCTTGAGCTCAAAATCGAGTTTGAGGCTGGTTGTAGAGGATGATGGCATTGGTGGTGCTCCTAGGTGTTACCTATTACTACTTTAGCACACCTGGGCTCCTGACGTCTATCGCGCCGCCCGGTCACGTGCCTCCACAAGCCACCCCAGCCACTCTTCCATCCCCGCGCCCGTCTTCGCCGATGTTTCGAAGATCCGGATTCCCGTTCGGACCGCGCGGAGGTTCCGGTGCGCCGCATCGCGGTCAAACCCCACCGCCCCCGCGATATCCATTTTCGTAATCACCACCGCGTCGGCCGAGTTGAACATGGTGGGGTATTTCAGCGGCTTGTCCTCGCCCTCGGTCACGCTCAGCAGCGCCACCCGGATGCGCTCGCCCAGGTCGTAGCTCGATGGGCAAACCAGGTTGCCGACATTCTCAATGAACAGGTAATCCAGCGCGCCCAGCTCCCATCCGTCGAGATGTTTGCCCACCATCTCCGCCTCTAAATGACAGATTCCATGGGTGTTGATCTGCCGCACCGGCGCGCCGCTCGCGGCCAGCCGCCGCGCATCGTTATCGGTCTCGAGATCCCCCACCAGTGCCGCCGCACGCGCCCCGCGCGCCCGCAGCTCACTGAGCGTCCTCTGCAAGAACTCCGTCTTCCCCGTCCCCGGGCTCGAAACCAGGTTGAGCACCAGCACGCCCGCCGCCTCAAACCGACCGCGCAGCTCCCGCGCCAGCTCGTCGTTCTTCTTCAGGATTCCCTGCCGCAACTCCACAATCCGCGTCGTCATCGCTTTACTTCCTCCGGCTCGTCCTCGATCTCGACGGCCTCAATCTCCAACTCCCGCCCGCCGCGCACATCGCTTGCTGGCTCGCCGCAGCCTGGGCAGCGGAAATCCTGCAAACTCGCCAATTCACCATCCGCGCCGCACGCTTCGCAATGCACCACCACCGGAACCGAATTCACCACCAGCCGCGACCCGGCCAGCTCCGTCCCCTCGGTGGCAATCCCCCAGCAGAACTGCAGCGAATCCTCTACCACCGCCGAGAGCGCCCCCACGCGCAGCCGGACTTCCAACACTCGCGCGCCGGGGTAAGCGCGCAGCGACTCCGTCACCGCATCCACCACGCTGGAAGTTATCGACAGCTCATGCATTTCAAGCCAATCCTACGCCCGGCCGCTGCGCCCTTCAGGTGATCTACCTCACACGGCGCTCACGCGCCCTGACTTCGCCAGCCTCGCCTGTCCGTCTGGCCAGCCCAAAAAGCAGGCGGGCGGCTTCCGCCGCCCGCCAGTCTAGCTCCGCTGACTCCGCTGCCTTAGAACTCCACCCGCGCCGAGAACTGCGCCAGCCGCTTGTTCGTTAACAGCGCCGTCGCCTGGCCAAAATTCTGCGGATTGTCGAGCGTCGACGAAATTGAGTGCGAGTCAAACCGGACGCTGTTGCTCAAGTTGAACATCTCCCAGCGCAACTGCACGTTGGTCCGCTCGGTTATCTTGAACGTCTTGTCCAGGCCCGTGTCCCAGTCGAAGTAGCCGTCGCCGCGCATCGGGTTGCGCGTCCCGCTGTCTCCCGGCAACGCGTGTTCAAAGCTGTTGAACACCGTCTGCGGGTCTGCGAACCGCTGCGTCAGGTGGCCGCGCGCGGCAGCATGCGACGGGATCTTCGAAGCCAGCGTCGCCCATCCTTCAATGTCCCAGTTGGTGGGGTAATACGCGCCGTTGTCCATCATGAACGGGAATCCTGAGTTCCAGCGCACAATCCCGGTCGACTCCCAGCCGCCAATCAGCTCGTTCGCCAGCCTGCCCGGCGAGGAGAACAGCTTCTTTCCCT
This sequence comes from uncultured Acidobacteriota bacterium, assembly GCA_963788435.1. Taxonomy (GTDB): domain Bacteria; phylum Acidobacteriota; class Terriglobia; order Terriglobales; family Acidobacteriaceae; genus Telmatobacter. The sequence goes on from CAWBIG010000004.1 coordinate 5,307, forward strand.
GCCCGAACGGCAGCAGATACACATAATTCGCGTTGATCTGGTGGGTGGCGTCAAAGTCGGATACGCCGTAAAGCTGGTTCGGCGCCCAACTGTTCAGGATCTGCGCGTAATTGACGCCCGCGGACGTGTTCAGCCGCTCCGCCTGCGACACGATATCCATGGATTTCGAGTAGGTGTAGTTCAGGTCGGCTTGCAGGTCCCCGATGCGCTGCTTATAGACCACCTCAAGCGCGTTGTAATTGGAGTAACCGATGGACCGCCATGTGTACAGCGCCGAGTATTGGTCGTGATAGAAGCGATACGACGGATAGGTCTGGTTGGGGTTGATCCCGGCGCCGCTCAGCACGTCGGGCACGTCCAGCTCATAGAGCGCGTAAGTCTCGTTGTAGATATTCTGCGCGAAGAGCTGGTAGACGTTCTGGGTGGCTGAAACCTTCCCCGCGCCCATCCCCAGGTCAACACCATCCAGAGCGCCCCAAACCTGCTCGATGAACGGAATCGGCTGCACCGAACTCACCGGCACTCCCGCGCGCGAGTCCAAAGCAAGTGCCCGCGCCGCCGCAAAGTAGCTGCTCCCACCCAATTGCAGGTTGATGGGCATGGCCACGTCTTCCTGCGCCAGCAGGCGGTGGGCAAGCCGGCCCACGTACGATACTTCGAGCGACGAGCCCTGGTTCAGCTCCCGCGCAATCGAGAAGTCCAGCAAATGAGAGTACGGCGTCTTGATGGCCGAGTCCAGCCCCCAGCTGATAGCGAACTGGTTCGCCGAAGGCGTGGCCGGAAACCCTCCCGGCGGCGCAGCCGGCAAAAGTTGCGTGGGCACGTTGGTAATGCCGGTGAACCGCGGCGCCGTTCCCACGTCCGCCGTCCCCGGCGGGTTCGACAGGTCGGTCGACAGCCCATAAGAACCGTTCTCATTGAATGTGTTCACCGTGGCCGCGCCGAAATGGTCGAAAACCAGCGAGTAACCCGCGCGGATGCTGGTCTTTCCCTGTCCCAGCAACCGTTTCCATGCGCCGCTGTCCGGCGCAGGCGAATAGGCGATGGCCAGCCGCGGGCCCAGGTCCACCTTGTCCGGCGTCCAGAAATCCGCGCGATGGTTGTAGCGCCCATTCAGGTCGAAGGAGAAATCTCCCACCGCGTTGGCCGCCCCGCCCTTCGCCGCCTGCTGCTCGCTTCCCTTGTAGTAAGCGCTCAGCGCGAACGGCGTGCATCCTGAGGCGGTCAGCGTACATGCCCCCACCTGGGTTCCCGTCTTCTCCGCCGGCGACTGCAGATAAGCCCACCGCAGTCCCGCCGTCAGGGTCAGGTTGGGAGTGGCGCGCCAGGAGTCCTGACCGTAGACCTCGTTCTCCTTCCATCCGTAGTCGCGCGTAACCGGCGCGCCCACCGCCAGCGGCGTTCCCTGCTTGTTGTAGTTGTAGACCGCATCCGCCTCCGGGATGATTCCCACCAGCGCCATCAGCGCCGCGTTGTACTCATTGCCGAAATTAGAAAAGTCCACCGTTGGATACCCATACACCGGCGGATCGAATGGCCCTCCGCTGTTGGCGATCGTCGATCCGTTCGACAGCCATCCCTGGTTCATCTGCCCATCTGGGAAGGAATTGGCGTTGGTGGTATTTTTGTCGTCAATCAGGCGCAGATTGTCGCCAAATTGGAGATTATGCGTGTGCCTGGTCCACGACACGTCGTCCACAATGTTCTGCACCGGCACAATCACTGAAGTGGACCGCGTGAATGCCTCCGGTTGCGCCACCGCTGAAATGTACACGTGCGCCTGGTCTGAGGTCCCGGCCGTGTCCACTCCCTGCCGGGTCAGTCCGTAGCGAAGGGTATTCACCAGGTTGGGCGTCAGAATTTCTGTGTACCCAGCGGCAAACCCCTTGTTGTTGGTCAACGTGGAGGTTGCCGGGGGCTGGCCCGGAAACGCCGGCGCAGTAGGCTCGTCGTCGTTTTGCAGGTTGCCGCGCCAGAATAACGTGTTCTTCGCATTCAACACCCAGTCCAGCCGCGCAATGTAGGTGTTGTAGCTCCGCGTCAGCGTGTACGGGAACCGGTATCCCTGCACGTTCACTCCGTCGCCCTGCGTCGGATCGTTGGGCATCGGGTACTGGTTCAGCAGCGAAAGCATCGCCTGGCTGTCGCCGATCCCCTGGGGATCCATCCCCTTGATGTCTGCGGGCGTCAGCTCATATATCGAGTCGGCGCCGGAGCCTTTCGCGTACTGGTACTGCAGGTTGCCTCCGCGGAAGGCCGCCGTCGGCACCGTTCCCGCGTTCACGCTCACGCCCTCATCGTCGCGCCGCCCTTCGTAGTTCATGAACAGAAATACGCGGTCTTTCTTTACTGGGCCGCCCAGGGCCACGCCAAACACATTCCGGATCAGCTTGGGAGGCTTGTTCGCCTCGCCTGCCGCCAACTGCTGCTGCTTGTTGAAGAAGTCGTTGGCCTCCAGAAAATTGCTCCGGTTGTACTCATACGCCGCTCCGTGATACTGGTTGGTTCCGCTGCGAGTGACCAACGCCACCTGCGCGCCCGACGACCGGCCCTCGTCCGCGTTGGGGTTGCTCGTCGTCACCCGGAACTCCGCCACTGAGTCCTGGGTCACGCGCAGCACGCTGGTAAACGCATAGCCGTTGTTGATGTCGTTCACGTCTACGCCATCCAGGGTGATATTCGACTGATCGCTGCGTCCTCCATTCACCGAGCCCGAGCGCGAGTCGCTGTCGTTGTTTCCCGCTGCGTTGGTGCCGTTCTGGTCGTCGGTCCGCCCCAGGAACGTCACGCCCGGCTGCAGGCTCAACAGGTCGGGCACATTCCGCCCTTCAATCGGCAACTGCTCCACCTGCTCCGCGTCGAACGCGTTGCCCAGGGTGGCGTCCGTGGTGTTCATCACCGGCTCCGCCTCCGTCACCGTCACCGTTGACGTGACCGATGCTACGCCCAGGCTCACATTCATTGAGGCCGGCTGTCCCACCAGCAGGTCCATCCCCGTTTTTTCCACCTTTTCGAAACCCGCCGCCGTCACCGTCAGGTTGTACTTGCCCGGCGCAAGCTGCGAGAACTGGTACTCTCCGTTGTTGTTGGTGGTGGCGGTGCGCGCCGCGCTTGTGGTTGCGGAGGTTGCCGTCACCTTAGCGCCCGCCACCACGGCACCGCTCTGGTCCGTCACCCGCCCGCTCAGAGACGTCGTCGCCTGGCTGCTGCCAACCTTGCATACGGCTGTAAATACGCACGCGATGAGTATCGCGATCCAGATCCTTCTTGTGTGCATTGCGGCCTCGCAAAGGGAAGTATGGCGAATCGCCACTCCGGTTAGCCCGTAAGGATGGCCCGGTTTTCTTCAGGGGACGATTGCGCTTGGATGCATTGAATCACAAACCCCCATAAGATTCCCATC
>CAWBIG010000005.1:0-11393 GCA_963788435.1 uncultured Acidobacteriota bacterium
ATGGTTTCCGGAGATCCGGCTGCTGCACGAATGTCACGTCTCTGTTCCTTGTCCAGCGCTCATGCGTGCACATACCGTATGCCGCGTTAACTGCAGGATCGCACATCATGTCCACACCCCGCATGAACGCAATGCTACGTCGCGCGCTCCGGGCACCCGTCTGGTTGTATCGTTGCAAGTGCGGGTGGGTGCTTGGACACCGGTTCCTGCTGCTGATCCATAACGGGCGGCGCACCGGCCTCAAGCGCTACACCGTCCTGGAAATCATGGAGGTCCGCAAGCACCCCTCGGAGTTCGTCGTGATGAGTGGCTTCGGACCCAACGCGGACTGGCTTCGCAACATCCAGGCAACCCCGGGCTACCAGATCGTCGTCGGTTCCCAACATTTCACCGCCGCCCACCGTGTCCTTCCGGTGGATGAAGCGGTGCCGGTGCTCGCCAGCTATGAACGCCGAAGCCGACTGCTCGCGCCCATCGTCCGAAGCGTGTTGAGCAAACTGCTAGGCTGGCGATACGACGGCTCCGAGCCTGCCCGGCGTCGGGCCGTTGCCGAACTGCCGCTCATAGCCTTCCGGCCGGTTCAATAACCAGGACGCCGCATCGGCCATCGCATCCCCATCACGGCAACCATCACGCCAGCCCGGCGCGCGCCATCTGCATGGCGATGACCGCGGCGATCGCCACCGCCGCGGCGGCGATCAAGGAGGGCGCGGCGAAGCTGCTGGTGCGGTCGAGCAGGAACCCGGCGACGCTCGGCCCGGCGATCTGGCCCAGGCCGAAACCCGCGGTGATCAGTGCGAAGGAGCGGCGCTGGTGCGCTGGGGCCATCGCGCGCGCGGCAGCGAAGCCCAGTGCGGTGATCCCCATGAACGTGCCGCCCAGCAAGATCGCGGCCAGCAAAGCGGCGCCTGCACTGGACCACAGGCCTCCGGCGGCAACGCCGATCGCCTCCAGCAGGCACGCCAGTCCATAGGCGTGCAACGGACTGGTGCGGGCGGCGAACCTGCTCCAAGCCGCGGTGGACGGTGCTGCGGCGAGGCCAACCACCAGCCAGACCACCGTCTCCATCGCGCGGGCCTGCGGGGCGGCGCGCACCGCCGCAACCAGGAACGTCGCCGTCACCACGTAGCCGAAGCCGAACAGGCCGTGGCACAGCGTCAGCGCGCCCAACCCGCGGGGAAGGTGCTCTCGTGCGCGCGTGCCCGGGCGGATGGCCGGGCTGTCGGCTGCATCCGGCACCAGCCACACCGCCAGCGGCACGGCCAGCGCCGCCACTGCTCCCGACGCCAGCCACAGCGAGCGCCAATCCGCGTCGGCCGCGTGCAGGACGTCCACCAGCACCGACGAGATGGCGATACCAACTCCGACACCGGCGAAGTGCAGGGCCGCGCGGCCCGGCCGATGCAGCATGGCAAGCGCGTCAAGCACAAGCGCCGAGCCGAGCACCAGGACGAATGCGCTCGCCACGCCGCCGATAAAGCGCAGCGCAAGGAACGGCAGCATGGCATCGGCCAGCGCCATTGCGGCAGTCGTCGCGGCGCTGGCGGCGAGGCCGCCCAGGAACCAGGCCCGGCGTCCGCCTGGCAGTTGCGGCAGCGCCGCAAGCAGGGCGCCCGCCAGGTAGCCGGCGAAGTTGGCTGAGGCGATCAGCCCGGCGGCGGATTTGCTCAGGCCGAGCGCCGCCGCCATGTCGGGCAGGATGGGTGTGTAGACAAAGCGCCCGATCCCCATGCCCGCGGCGAGCGCCAGCATGCCGCCGAGCGCGACGGTGGTGCCGGTCGAACGTGGCGACAGGCACAAGGTGCCAGAGGTTGTCGGTTGGCTATTGGCGCTCATGTGTCGGTTTCCGTGGTGAACCTGGGGCAAGTTGGCGTGCCGGCCCGATCAGGAAAAACGGTTAATAGTGATGTGTGCCATCTCGTAAGGCGATGCCTCTGTGGCGCCGGCATCTCGCTGGTTCGGCCCGCCGCACGGTGGACGCCGGCGGCTGGAAGCATGATGCGGTGCATAGGGTCATGTGCCCCCGACTTCACTTTCCCTTGCGCGGGACGGCGGCTAAGCTCGCGCCTCCCTCATGCAGCAGGATCTCCGGCATGGCCGACTTCGTCATCCCTCCTCCCGCGATTTCCTCGGTGCCGGTTGCCGGCGGCGGCGCGTTCCCGGTGCGGCGCGTCTTCTGCGTCGGCCGCAACTACGCCGAGCATGCGCGCGAGATGGGCAGCGACCCCGATCGCGAGCCGCCGTTCTTCTTCATGAAGCCGGCCGACGCGCTGCTGATCGACGGCGCCGACATGCCCTATCCGCCGCAGTCGAACAGCCTGCATCACGAGATGGAACTGGTCGTCGCGCTCGGTGAAGGCGGCGCCGACATCGCAGGAGGCCGACGCGCTGCGCCATGTCTGGGGCTATGCCGCCGGCCTCGACATGACCCGGCGCGACCTCCAGAACGCAGGCGAAGAAGGAAGGAAAGCCCTGGGACATGGGCAAGGGCTTCGACGCACTCCGCGCCGATCGGCCTGATGGTCCCGGCGGCGAAGATCGGCCACCCGGCGCAGGGGCTGATCGAGCTGAAGGTGAACGGCGCGGTGCGCCAGACCTCCGACCTGTCGAAGATGATCTGGGACATCCCCGAGACGATCGCCTACCTGTCGCGCCTGGTGCGGCTGGCGCCCGGCGACCTGATTTTCACCGGCACGCCGGAGGGCGTGGCGGCGGTGCAGCGCGGCGACCTGCTGGAAGGCGTGGTGGAGGGTGTCGGCACGGTGCGCACCCGCATCGTCTGATGGCGATGACGGCGAGACGCCTGCGGGTCGCCACCTGGAACATCAACTCGGTGCGGCTGCGGCTGGGCCTGCTGAAGGAACTGGTCGCGGCGCTCGATCCCGACGTGATCTGCCTGCAGGAGACCAAGGTGGTGGACGAGCTGTTCCCCACCGACGCGCCCGGCAAGCTCGGCTATCCGCATGCCGTGTTCCGCGGGATGAAGGGCTACAACGGCGTGGCGATCTTCTCGCGCCGGCCGATCGCGCTGCACGATCTCGCGCCCGACTGGTGCGCCAAGGGCGACTGCCGGCACATCGCGGTGACGGTGGACGCCAAGGGCGGCCCGGTCGAGCTGCATAACTTCTACGTCCCGGCCGGCGGCGACATCCCCGACCGCGACGCAGAACGTCGAAATACGGCCACAAGCTCGACTTCATCGCCGAGACCCGCAACTGGTTCGCGGCGCGCACCGGGCTGGAGCGATCGGTGATCGTCGGCGACCTGAACATCGCCCCGCTGGAGCATGACGTCTGGAGCCACAAGCAATTGCTCGGCGTGATACGCATATTAGGCACGAAAGAGAAACAAAATTAAGCGAATTCGACAGGTTCGGTTCGGAATCTTGAGGATGTTGCTACAGGAAGGGAGCAGGGAAGTCGGCGAAACAGGTGTGCCGGTTTATGTGTCGGTTTGGGTTGCCGTTCGGTGCCCAGGCGTGCCCATTGGTGCCTGACCGTGCAAAGTAAAGAAAAGAGTTAGCGGCTAACTCATTTGTCTTGAGAGCGAAAAATCCCGTTGCGAACGATGCGCTCTCCCAGCTGAGCTAGCCGCCCACCGAACTGTTTGAATTTTAACAGGGCAGGGCGAGGAATCCAAACACACCGCACCCCGAACTTACGAGCAGATAAAGTTCCCTGGCGTTATTGCTGTTGTGTGTCCGAGCCTGCGGTGCGCTGCGCGATAATCTTTCGGGCATTTTCGTAGAGAGCTCGAGCCTGCGGCAGCGATTCGACGGCCTTCTGAAGCTGCGCGTCGTCTTCCAGATCGACCTTGTAGCCTTCGGTCAGGCCAAACACGGAAATGAAGGCTTCTTTTTTGATCTCGCGCTTGATCCACGGAAGATTCGCGGCAATGTCGGCGTCGGTATATTTAATCTTTTGCTTGTCGAGGTAGTCCGTAAACAGCTTCATCACATGATCGTCGGCGGCGAAATCCTTGGTCACCTCAGGTTTCGTGCCGAGGAAATACGTGGTGAACTCACCCACCCCACCCTGGTACGCGAAGAATACGTTGTGGCGCAGCAGTTGTTCCTGGAACGGATCGAGCTTGTTCGGCACTACTGTCACATCCGGCGTGATGCCTCCGCCACCGGTCACCTGGCGTCCGCTGTCGGTCAACTTGACCTCGGTGGGCGGGGGATTTTTGTGGTTATACAGGTAATCGTACAACGACGTGTCCTTGTAATCGCGCTGAATTAAACGACCGCTCGGGGTGTAGTACCGCGCCGTTGTCAGCGCCAAGCCAGTGTTCTCGCTCAAGCCGGACACCGTTTGCACCAGTCCCTTGCCGAAGCTTTGTTCGCCAACCACCAAACCGCGATCATGGTCCTGGATTATAATCCCTTCAAGTCCTACGACACCAATTTCCACATCTTCTTCGCGTCCCACTACCTGCACCATTGGTTCGATCCGTGGAACACAAAATGGTACGCCGGGTTCTCGCAGACCACGTATCCGCCATTGCCGCAGCAGTGGGTGGCTGTTCTTTCCCATGTATTCGGCCTCGATATGGCCTACATGGCGGTACAGCTCATCGCCATAATGCTGCTGGCGGTGGGAGTCTATCGCTTCTCTTTGTTGTGGGTGAATCCGCGGGCGGCATCTTTTGCCGCACTGGCCAGCGTCTTCCTCGGCGCGGAGTGTTTTCTGGTCTATGCCGCCGGCCAGCTTGGCACCACCGCAGCCGCTCCCATCTACCTCAACGCGCTGCCCTTCTTGCATGAATGGATCCGCTTTTCCCGCTGGCGCGCATTCCTGAAAGCCGTGGTGCTGTTCGCCGCAGCGGCCGCGGCGCACCATGCCACCCTGCTGTTCGGCTCCTTCTTCTTCGCCGTCCCGGTGATCGCCCTGGCATTCCTTGAGCGCAATGATGGCGAGCGTGTCTCCAGCTCGGGTATCGTACTGCGCACCGCGGTCATTGCAGTCATCACGATCGCGGCCATCGTAGTAGTGCTGCTGCCGTTCTGGATTGCGTTGTTCCGTTACCCGGTCACGCAAACGCCCATTCCGCATCCCAGCCGCGCCAACTACCTCTTGAACCCCCTGTGGGGAATGAACTACTTCATCGTTCCCTACGGCGCTGTGATCCTGGCGTTTCCGTTCATCTTTCTGCGCGGATCGGAAGTCACGCGCCTGCGCCCGCTGCTTTTCGGCTTCTGGATTTGCTTCCTCATCGGTTTGGGCGGAACAACACCGGTGGGACAATGGCTGCTGGGCCGCGCCTTTGAAGTTCTGACCATGGAGCGCTTCAGCTACTGGGCCACATTGCTGGCGCTTCCCTTTGTGGGCCTGCTGGCCTCCGAACTGATTGATCGCTACAGATTGCGCGCGGTGGCAGGCCTTGCCATCCTGGCCTCCATATCCTGCGCGCTGGGCGTAAGCTGGATGACCTATCTTCCTGCCGAAGGGGAAAACGTCAAGATGGACTCCGTTGCCGCGTGGCTCAATCGCGACGGACACGACAAGTACAGCTACATCACTCTCGGATTTGGAAACAAGATTGCCCGCCTGGCGATGGAAACGGACGCGCCCAGCGAAGACGGCGAGTGGAACTCCGGCCGCATGTTGCCCGAGCTCACAAAGTATGGCGCCGGAGAACTGACCAACGCCAAGGGTTTCGGGGAAGCCGGTCTGGACTCTCTGCGCGCGATGCTGAACCACGCCGATCATTATGGCCTCAAGTGGGTGCTGGTGCGCGATCAGTTTTACGATCCGCTGCTGGCCTTTGCCGGATGGCGGCCGGTCGATTCGCTGGAAGATAACACCATCGTCGTCTGGGCCAAGGACGGTATTCCCCCCTTCCAGCCTGTGAATGCGCCGCAGATGCCGCCGCACTGGCAAGGCCTGATGTGGGGCATTTTTCCCTTCGGCAGCAGCATTCTTGCCATCCTGGTTCTGTTGATTCCAGAACGCCGCCGCGAAGTACTCGCCGCGGAAGAACCGTACCCTGCTGAAGAAACCCTGGTTCACGGGAGGTTGGCGTCGTGAGGAAAGGACACATACTGGCTCTCTTCCTTGGCGCTGCTACCATCGCGCTGATCTTCATCGGCACAAAATGGCCGGGACCGTCCGCTTTGCATTACGCGGGCGGCGACCACATGGTGAACTCTTCGGAGACGCCGCGGGCCGCGCTCCAGAATTTGGGCGACGAAATCCGTTCCAGGAATTTCCCGAAGGCCTACAACAGCCTGGCCAACAAAGCCGAGTTTACCCAGGCGGAGTTTGTTGGCGATCTGACCGGCCATTACCAGAACCTGCGCACCTACGCCACCATCTCGAAAGTGGATATGCAGCCGCTGCACGAGACCGACAACGACGCCGATTACCGGCTGCGTCTTCACTGGGCCACCGTGGTGGGCGATGCAGTGACCAGCCGCGATGTGCACCTGGTCCGCAACGGCAGCAACTGGCAGGTGGAGTGGCCAATCGTGAAGACGCCGATCCTGCCGCCGCAGGTCATCCCGGTGAACTATTTGCGCTGGGACGTGATCTACCGCGGCGCCGGGGACGACTGGGGTGCTCAGGACGTGGAAGCTCCGCACGTGCGCATCCTTGACATGCACCCGGTCCAGCGCGCCGAGGGGCTGGTGATTCTCGGCGAGTTGTTGAATGAAGATGTGGTGCCGGCATACGTCTCAGTTGACGCGACCCTTTTGAACCACAACCAGAAGCCCTTCGCCACCGAGGGCAGCTTCGATATGATCCAGCACCTGCTGCTGCCCAAAGCAGTCACGCCGTTCCTGATTCGCTTTCCTGACGTAACTCTGTCGCAGGTTGCGGCAGTGCGCATGAACCCGTTCTCCACCCTCGTTCCGGCATCGGCGGATCCTGTGATCGAGATCCAGAACGAGAAGATCGATCCGGCGCCCGACGCCTCGCTCACCGGTGAAGTGGTGAACCAAAGCGGCCAGATCGCGAATGTGGCGCACGTCCTCGGCACCTTCTACGACAAATCCGGCAATCTGGTCTGGGTGGCCGATCAATACGTCGATCGCGCGCTGCTGCCGCAGACGCCGGTCCCCTTCAACATCCACATCCCGGAGGATCTGGCGCGCAAAATCAGCAGCCAGCGCACGGTAGTTTCCACCTTCAGCATGGGCGGCGCCGCATGAGGCTGGCATTCTCATCCCTGCTCGCCATGGTTGCCGCCGCGCCGCTGGTTGCGGCGCAGAGCATTGACGTGCCCAAGACCGTGGACGCCGGCAGCGCCTTCACCATTCAGACCTTCGGCAGCGGGACCGCGACGCTGGTCGTCGTCGGCCTCGGTCAGGTCCTCAAGCGCAACATCACTCTTGGCCAGCCGGTTTCGATTGCCGCCGGCACCCTCTATAACGCCGGTCATTACTTCGCCATGCTTTCCGGCCTTTCCGCCGAGCCCGCGTCTTTCGAGGTCGTGCCCGGCGAGCCTGCCAAGATGACTTTCCTCGCCCGTCCGTCGCGGCTCCCGGTCGACGTGAAGGACGGCATCACCGGCGCAGTCTACGTCTTCGACGCCTATAAGAATCTGGTCACCGCGCCCACGCCGGTGTCGTTTGACCTCACCACTCCAGGCGCTACTCAGCAATCACGCACCGTCACCAGCCAGGACGGCTGGGCCTGGGTGGCAATGGACTCATCCACAAAAGAGGGCTCGGCGAACTTCGTGGCTCGCGCCGGCGACATCTCCACCACGCGCGTGATCGGACAGGTCGCAGGCGATCCGTGCAGTCTGAAAATGAACGCCAAGGCCGATGGCAACAAAATCGAGCTCGAAACCGATCCCGTGCGCGACTGCAGCGGCAATCCGGTTCCCGACGGCACCATTGTCACCTTCACTGAGAATTCCCAGGCCGGCGAATCCACCGTCGACGTGCCCCTCAAGCGCGGCATCGCCAAGGTGGACATGCCCGCCAATCCTGGCGCCAACATCAGCGTTGCCAGCGGCGTAGTGCTCGGGAACCAGATCCACTGGGAGAGATAAGTCCATGTTCCGTACCACGTTGCTGATCTCCGTCTGCCTGGCCGCCGCTCCGCTCCTCGGCGCCCAGCCCGGCGTGCGCGTTGAGCCGTCCCATCTTGTGGGTCCCCGCCAACTTGCAGACCAGACAGCAACCGCAGTGATCAATAACTACATCGAAGCATGGATGAGCCTGCGTGCCGCCCTGGAACAGAATCGCCCCGAACTGCTCGATCACAGTTTTGTAGGCGGGGCCAGGGATAAGCTGGCCGAGACCATCCGGCAACAGGCCACGCTCAGCTTGAGAACGTCGTACGAGGACCGCTCCCACGACGTGCAGATCGTCTTTTATTCGCCCGAGGGCCTGTCCGTGGAGCTTACGGACACCGTCCAGTACAACGTCCAGGTGCGCGACGGTGACAAAGTGATCGCCAGCCAGCCCGTCACCCAGCGTTACCTGGTGGTTCTCACACCGACTGAAGTCCGCTGGCGCGTGCGGGTTTTTCAGGCTTCCTCCAAATAGCTCTGCCGCGGCGCATCCAGTTATTAACCGGGCCTGCAAGATAGAACGACAAGAAAGTAGTACGTAAAAAGATTAATAGGAGAATCGAAAGTTATGGTCTCTGTTGTGGTCCCCATTTACAACGAAGAAGAACTTATCGTCCGATTTCATGAAGCAGTCTCGGGCGCGCTCAAAGGCATCGTGGACGATTGGGAGGTGGTTTACATCAATGATGGTTCCACGGATTCCTCCCTCGAGCTTTTGAAAGGCCTTCAGAGCGAAGATTCCCACGTGGTGGTTGTGGAGTTGTCGCGCAACTGGGGCCACATGGGCGCAATCTCCGCCGGCTTGCAAACCGCCCGCGGCCGCGCTGTCATCCTCATGGACGGCGATTTCCAGGATCCTCCCGAGGTCATTCCCCAGCTCATCGACTCCTGGCGTAATGGTGCCGAGGTTGTGGTGGGCGTGCGCCGCAGCCGCCAGGAGAGCCGCAAGCTGCTGGCGATGCTTTTCCCCATGTTCTATCGTCTCCTGGGCACGCTCAGCGATTACCCCATTCCCCTCAACGCGGGCATCTTCAGCCTCATGGATCGCAAGGCGCTCGACTCCGTTCTCGCCATGCGCGAGAAGAATCGTTATCTCCCCGGCCTGCGCGCGTGGGTGGGTTACAAGAATGCCATCGTCTACTACGATCGTAACGACCGCGCCGGCGGCGAAGGCAAGCTCTCCTTCATCAGCCGCATCAAGTATGCGATGGACGCCATCACCAGCTTCAGTTACAAGCCCCTGCGCCTCAGCTTCGGCCTGCTGGCGTTTTCCTCGGCGATCGCCACCATCCTTGCCATCTGCATGTTCCTTCCCGTCGGCGCCATCGGCGCGGCGGCATTTGGAATCGCCGCTTCCGTGTTCTTCATGGGCGGCCTGCTGTTGCTGTCCATCGGCATTCTTGGCGAGTACATAGGCCGCGTCTACGACGAGGTTCGCAACCGTCCCCTGTCGCTCATCAGCCACGTCCATCGCGCCCAGATCATGATCCCCAGCCAGCTCGGCATGATCGCCATGCCCGGTGGCTATGGCACGATGCCGGAGGCTTACGCCATTTCCGCTGACAGCACGCCCGACAAAATCACGCGCGCGGCGTAACACAAACGGAGTTAGTAGAGTTAGCTGTGCCCCATTCATCGCTGCTGTATCGCGATGAGTGGGCGCCGGGCTGCACCCATCCGGATCGTTCCTTGCCGGAATTTACTTAGCGAAACGAAGGACGCATTTGCTTGGTTTTTGCTTTTCCTTCTGTCGTTCCCGCTGGGAATCTGCTTTTCGTTGCATAACTCCGCCGGCCTCACTATCTCGCCGCTTGCAGAATCGGATTCTCAGCCGGCTTGCCACAGTTTGGGATCCCATCCTCGATCGCCGTACCCTCTTCGTGATCGTTCCATGTTTCCACCAGCACGAACGGCGGCGCATTATCCTGCGAAAACACCTTCCGCCACTCGTTGAATGTATCTTTGAACGTTTGCCCGCAGCGCGCCGCAATATGCCGGTTCAGGCCCCATGAGGCCTTGCTGTCGTCAAAGCTCGCCCACGCGCCACCCACCACGATTCTGTCTGGGTACTTCGATCCCATCGTCCGGTAGAAGTTATTCAGATACTGCTCGCCCCATACTTGCCGTCTCATTGCCCTGGCGAACTATGTCTTTCATCCGCTGGATGTCGGCCTGCAGCCGTGCGCTTCAATACATCAATTCCAACAGCAATGTAGCCGCGATAGGCACCCTCGGCGTACTGGGCATCGGCGAGATCACGGGCGTGAGGCTAGGTTATCCATTCGTCAGCGAGGCGGCAGCGAATCAATCCCTGACCCTGGGGGTCGACTACAAGCACTTTCGCGATACCATTACTCAGAGCGCGACCACGAGCCAAGACACTCCGATCAGCTATCTGAATTTATCTCTTTGGCCTATGCCGGGCTACTGGCGCTCCGATTGGCGCACCAGCCGCCTTCAGTCTCACGGCGAATGCAGGCCCACGCCATCTCGTCAACAACGAGGAATCCTTCGCCGGCGACCGGGTTAGAGAGGGCCTGCTCGAATTACTTCTACTTGCGGGGCGACCTTGATTTCGATTTCAAGCTGCCCGCCGATTTTCACTTGAGACTCCGCGCCGCGGGTCAGGCGGCAGCGGAACCGCTCATCACCAACGAAGATTTCTCCATCGCCGGCATCGACGGTGTTGGTGGGTATCTGGAATCCGAGGTGCTTGGCGATGAGGGCATCAGGAACTCTTCCAGGTGACCACGCCGGGCTGGCGGGCTGACGAGCGTGTGATCGGCGACGCCTATGTCTTTACCGACGCAGGCCGCACCTGGAACCTGACCGTGCTGGGCTGTCAGCCCACCGGTACCGGACTCAACCTGCTGAACGGCATGGTGGAATTGAAGGGCGGGAATATTAAGGTATCACGGTAGCATCCTTTCCCTCCTCACCAATGAATGGAAAAACGTCATGCTGCCTGGCGGCCAATCGTCAGCGGTCCATTCATCCACTCAATGGCCGGATTCAATTTATCAATTCACCCCTGCAGGGTGGTTGATGGTAAGATTCCCACATGAAAGCAAACCTGACTCTGCCGGCCGGCATTTGCCGTTGGACGGGGCGGACGTTGGGAACGCTCCTAGCCATTCTCCTCGGGTGCCTGGCGGTTGGCGAGGGCATGCCCAATGTGTTCACTCAACCAGCGGGCGTGCAGATCGGTTTTGTGGCCCTGGGCTTGATGGTGGCGGGCATCTTGAGTGGCTGGCGCTGGGAACTGGCGGGTGGAGTTATTTCCTTGGTGGGCTGGGGCACTTTTGTGGCGGTGGAGGTGGGCTCACTCGCGCGGTTGAATCTCTTCCTTGCCCTCCTCGCGTTCCCTG
>CAWBIG010000006.1:0-4529 GCA_963788435.1 uncultured Acidobacteriota bacterium
GATCGGCAGGTAAAACTCCGGCGGATTGCGCGTCAGCCGGTCTCCAAAGAATCCCTCCGGAGCAATCCCCACCACCGTCACCGGCTGCGTGTTGATCCGGAACGTGCTGCCCACCATCGCGGCATCGAGGTTATACCTCGTCTTCCACGTCTCGTAGCTCATCACCGCGGTCAGCGGCGCTCCCGCCACGTCGTCGCGATCCGATGAGCAGTCTGCCGGCCCGCGCCGCCAGGCCGAACGTGCTGAAATAATTGCCCGATACGAATTCGTCCGCATCACCGATCGCGGCGTCTCAGCCGGTTCCGTCCCGGCGCGCCGTACACCGGCCGGTACTCGAATCCCGCCTGCATCGCCGCCAGCTCGTCAAATTCCGGCAAGCTCTTCTTCAGGTACTCGTAGCTATCGGTTGAGAACAGCGCGTAATCGCCGTTCTTCCCGATCCAATGCCCACGCAGCAGTCGTTGCTGTCGCCCAGCCATACCAGCGTCTTGGGATCGGCCACCGGCAGCTTCCGCAGCATCAGCGAATTCACCAGCGTAAAAATTGCCGCATTCGCTCCGATGCCCAGCGCCAGCGTAAGCAGGGTGCCCAACGTAAACCCAGGCGCCTTGCGCAACTGCCGCAATGCGTAGCGGCAATCCTGCATGGCGATCTCGAAAAACGGCAGACGGCGCTCCGTTTGATACTGCTCCCGTACCGGTTCAACCGGGCCGAGCTTGAGCCGCGCCTGCCGGCGAGCTTCCCCCGGAGCCATGCCTGCGCGGAGGTTCTCTTCGGTCTGGAACGCAATATGGGATTCCAATTCCTCGCGCAGCCGCGCATCACTGGAGCCACTGGCGAAGACTTTGCGCAGGCGCGTGAACATTCGATTCAGTGCTTTCATGCCAGGTCCTCCGCTTTTACTTCAAAAAACCGCGCGATAATCGCGGCGGTCTGGTCCCACTCCCGCTTCTCGGCTTCGAGAAGCTTCTGGCCGGCGCTGGTAAGGCGATAAAAGCGCGCGCGGCGGTTGTTTTCTGAAGCCCCCCAGTCGGAGGCGATCGCGCCCTCCTGCTCCAGGCGGAGCAAAACGGGATAGAGAGTGCCCTGGTTGACGGCGAGCAGGTCGCCGCTGATCTGCTCAATGCGGCGGGCGATGCCGTAGCCATGCTGCGACCCGAGCACGTGAAGGGTTTTCAGCACCATCAGGGCTAGCGTTCCCTGTTGCACGTCGGCTTTCTGCTTCATGCCGTCCATTCCTTTTGGTTACCCATAGAAGCATGGCACATCTCATTTGGGAAAGCAACAGGGAAGCGGCCGGGCGCTGCGCGCCCCAGTTCAGGGATCCCGGCGTCAGGTCTCCGATGCTGGGATGGAGGTTCCTCGTTCGCCGCGGTGGAGGTACTCAAGAGAAAAGCCGGCGCGTCACCTTTCTTCCCGTGTATCCCTCTCCAATCGGCAAATGGTCCGGGGCCGGAATCCGCCTCCCCCCCTGCCCAAAGGTAACCACCCGAACTCCGCTCACTCCGCCAATACCACTCTGGTACCACACAACAGTACATTGCCCCAACTAAACGCCGGTTTAAGGCGACCCCCTCCCCACCAAAGGTAACCTCGCAGGCTCTCCTGCCACCTTCCTCCCCGGCTCGCCCGCGACGCTGACTCCGCCAGTTCGGCTGCGCTCCTGTATCCGCAATCACAGCTTTCCCCAGGAATCCCGGCTAGAGTGTAATTGTGAGTTGATCTACGCCCGCCACCCGGCGGGCGTAGTCGTTTACGCCGCAAGGGAGCCCGCAAATGCCAATTGGCAATCCAGCCCGAACAAACTCCGGAAATCCCGGCAGCCAAGGCGCGCAAATGTGTGCATTTGTGGGGCGTAACGCCATCATTCCATAAGACATCGCCGTTTTTATTTTCGTGCAGATCGGGCTCTGCCGACCAGGTCAGGAGAACTTCAGAGCGCTCACAGCTCTGGCGGCCTCGGCCAGGACACTGCGCCAGTCGCCACGCTCCGGCTGGCGGAACAGGCGCGCGGTCGGGTACCAGGGCGTGGTCAGGGAGTCCTCCATCCAACGCCAGTCTGCCAGGCAGGGCAGGAGGATGAAGACGGGCTTGCCCATTGCCCCGGCAAGATGGGCAATCGACGTGTCCGTGGTGACGACGGCATCGAGGCGCGCAATGGTGGAGGCGGTATCTGCCAGGTCGCGGTCACCGCTGGAAGCATCGACGACGGCCATACCGCACGACAGTTCGGAGATCTGGTTCGCAGCGGGCCCTTTTTGCAGAGAGATCCAGGTGATGCCGGGAGTTTGGAGCAGCGGTAGCAGGTCTTTGAGGCGCACCGACCGCTGCGCGTCGGTTTTGTAGCGCGGATTGCCGGCCCAGGCGATGCCGACAAGCAGGGAACGGGAAGGCCGGGAACGAGGGACCGAGGGACCAAGGGATCGAGGAGGCAGGGACCAGGGACAAAGGGACAAGGGAAAAGGGACAACGAGGCGGAATTGGACTCTTCATGTTCGACGGGCGCGAGATAAGCGCCGGGCCAGGGGACGGTTTCGCGGGTCGTGGCGAAGATGTCTGGAAGGCTCATAAGCGGGCACTCGAGGTCGCATGGGGGCGACTGGATGATCCAGCGCGTGACTTCCGCAAGACCGGAGCGGACAACAGCAAGGGAGGCGAGCAGCCTCGCGACCGCAGCCTGGACTTGAAGGATGGGCCGGCCGCCGCGGGCGGCCACCATGGCGGCGTAGCGGGAAAACTGGATGGTGTCGCCAAGACCCTGCTCGGCGTGGAGGAGAACGCGTTGGCCGTCCAGCGGTTTGCCTTGCCAGCGAGGAATGGGAAAGATTCGCGGCCGGCGGTGAACCTCGCGGAAATGCCAACGGGCTTCGTAATTGCGCCAGCCCTCGCGCCAGTGGCCCATGCGGAGCTGGGTGAGGGCGAGATTGTAGCGTGCGCCGGCATGGTCGGGCTCGCGGTCCACGGCCGACTGGTGCGCCGCCAGCGCCTCCTCCATCCGGCCCATATCGAGCAGTGAATTTCCGCGGTTGGAGGTGGCGGGCAGGCTGCCCAGACGTTCGGCGCGCACGAAGGCGGGCACGGCTTCGGCAAAGCGGCCCTCGTTGTGGAGCAGAATGCCGAGTGTGTTATGGGCTTCCTCATCGCGCGGGGCGCGGGCAAAGGCCCAGCGAAGCCATTCGCGGGCGCCGGCAAAGTCGCGCCGCGCCAGACAGAGGCGAGCCCAGGCCAGATGGGTTTCGGGCCGAGTGGGATCGAGCGAGAAGGCGCAGCGCAGATGAGAAGCGGCGCGGTCCAGGAGGCCTGCGTCGCGAGCCAGCAGGGCCAGGTTGAGCCAGGCGGAGATGAGGTCCGGGCGCAGACGAACCGCATGGCGAAGGGCGCGTTCGGCCTGCAGCATGCGTCCTTGCTGGCGCAGCAGACAGCCCAGGTTAACCCACGCCGCAGCGAAAGCGGGCCGGAGCGCGATGGCGCGCCGGAAAGCGGATTCCGCTTCGAGATTGCGCTTTAACCGGGCGAGCGCGAATGCGGCGGCGAAATGCGCTTCCGCCATTCCCGGGCGCAAGGCAATCACATTCTGAAACAGCGGAAGAGCCTTATCGAAACAACCGGCGCAGCCCAGCGCGTGGCCCAATCCGAGCAGCGCCGGCACCAGGCCCGGATGGAGGCCAAGGGCGATGCGATATCGCGAATCCGCCTTTTGGATGCGGCCGGCTGCAAGCTCGAGTTCCGCCAGTCCGAGCAGACTCAGGGGATCGGCGGGATCCAGCCGCAGGGCCGTCTCAAAGGCATCCTTCGCCGATTCCAAGTGGCCGCCGGCCCGCAGAGCCTGGCCGAACGCCACGTGGGCGGCCGGCAGGTTGGGAGCGGCAGCGACGGCGGCGTGCGCCAGGCGAATAGCAGTCTCCTTTTGACGCCCAGTCAGCGCCACCAGGGCGAGTCCGATCAGCGCGCGCGCGTTGCGGGGATTGCGGGCCAGGTCGCGTTGGAACCCGCGAGCCAGCGCGGCCAATCGGGTGGTGGTGGACTCCAACAGCGGCACGGTGTCCCGTGATGGCAGAGACGGAACTTGAAGTAATGCGGCCATTCAGCAGGCTCCGGACAGGGATGACCTGTTGATGGAGCACGGTGCCCACCGCCATTCAACAACGAAGATGAGAAATCCTTGAGAGTCCCCGGCGGGAAACTGAGGTCCAACAATGTAAACTGGCCCAGGTCTTGCGCAGGAGTATGGGAGCTGAACAAACGGTGTCCTTGTGCAATGGATCAGTCCCCTTTCTTGCCCAACCTCTTTTGAACGAGATGGAGCAGACAGATGAAGAATGCGAAGCAGATTGCGGCGGTGCTGGCATGCGTGGCGGCGCTGGCTTGCACGGTGCACGCCCAGAACGGTGGCGCGGCAGCCCAAAAACCGGCGAGGTTAATGGGCCTGGACCCAGCCTTCATCGACAAGAACGCCGACCCGTGCACGGATTTCTTTCAATATGCTTGCGGCAATTTCAGCAAGCTGCATCCCATCCCGGCGGACCGTC
>CAWBIG010000007.1:0-13938 GCA_963788435.1 uncultured Acidobacteriota bacterium
GAAACGGAAAACATCATGAAAATCCTCCGGTGATAACGATAAAGGGACGAAGCGGCGCAGGGGGGAGTTTCAGGTTACAAAATCATGCGATGGCTGTGATCGGAATTCGTGAAGCAGTCCACAGGTGGGAGTTCACAGTTGTCAGTTGTCACTTGCGCTAAGGCATTTCTATCGCCAACAGGTCCGCGATGGTTTCGCGGCGGCGAATTAAGCGAGCGTGGTTGCCTTCAACCAGCACTTCGGCCGGCTTCAGACGCGTGTTGTAGTTGCTGGCCTGGACCATTCCATAGGCGCCAGCGTCGAGCAGGGCGATGAGGTCGCCGGGCTGGACGGGGGCAAGCTTGCGGTCGCGGGCGAAGAAGTCGCCGGTTTCGCAGACCGGGCCAACCACATCGACCATCCTGGCGCGGCCCGGGCGCGGGCGCACGGGAACGATCTCGTGATGCGCCTGGTAGAGCGCGGGGCGAATGAGGTCGTTCATGGCGGCATCGACGATGACGAAAGTCTTGCGGCCGTTCTGCTTCACATTGAGCACGCGCGTGACCAGCGCGCCGGCCTGGGCAACGAGGAAGCGGCCGGGCTCGAGGAGCAGGCGGCCTTCAAAGCCCGAGAGCGCGCGGGTGATGGCGGCGACGTAGTCGCAAACGCGGGCGGCGGGATCCGATGATTTGCCGGAGTAGTCGATGCCGAGGCCTCCGCCGGCGTCAATGGAGCGGATTACGATGCCATCTCGTGCAAGCTGGCGGACTAGTTTGTGGACGCGCTCGAGCGCGGCGCCGAAGGGCTCTGCGGAGCGGATCTGCGAGCCGATGTGGACGCTGATGCCGTGAGCTTCGAGCCATTTGTGTTTTGCGGCGCGGCGGTAGAGCGCTGCGGCGCGGCGAATGTCGATTCCGAATTTGTGCCCGCGCAGGCCGGTGGAGATGTAGGGATGGGTTTCGGCGAAAACGTCAGGATTCACGCGCAGGGCGAAGCGAGCCTTGTGGTTGAGCTTTGCGGCGCGCGCGGCGAGCAGATCGAGCTCGGCTTCGCTCTCCACGTTGAATTCAAGAATGCCGGCTTGGAGCGCGTGGTCGATCTCGGGTTGCGTTTTGCCTACGCCGGAGAAGACTACTCGGGCTGCAACTTCGCTGGGGGCTTCGGGCGCTGCGGCAAGGACACGGTCGAGCTCGCCGCCGGAGACAATGTCGAAGCCGGCGCCGTGGGCTGCTAGCAGCTTGAGAATCGCCAGCGACGAATTTGCCTTTACGGCATAGCAGACGAGGTGATCGCGGCCGGCGAGCGCGTCATGAAAGAGCTTGAGGCGCTCCAGGATGGCTTCGGAGGAGTAAACGTAGAGCGGCGTTCCGTACTCGCTGGCGAGGGATTCAAGCGAGACGCCGTCGCAGTGAAGCGGCGCAGCGGCGCGCGGATGCTGGAAGGGACGCGGCGAGCTGGAAGATGTGCGAGGCAAGATGAGGTCCTGATCAAGCGAGACTGATTCGAGCGTACAACATGAGAGAGCGAAGCGGAGCTAGCGGAGTTAGCGGAGCTAATTCCCTCCTTATTGCGGCAGGGCCCAGTCGCCCATCTCGACGCGAAGCGGGACCGAGCCGATGGTTTTGCCACCGCTCTGCGCGGTCACCTTGAACTGCTGCCATCCCGAGGCAAAGATCGGCGGAGCCTGCGCGCGCATGCGAGTGAACGCGCGACTATGCGGAAGAACGGTAAGCGGCGCAATTGTCGCGACGAAGAAATGGGAGTCCGAATCGACGGTAAAAGTGACGTTGATGGAAGCGGCGGTGGGATTCTCGATGATGAGCGGCAGCGAGAAATGATCGCCGGCCGCGACGGTTAACTCTATGGGGACCAGGCCGGCAAATACGCCCAGTCCGTGGGCTCGCCAGAATTCGCGGTAATAATTCCAGACGCCGCCGACGAGCAGCGTCGGCACGGTAACCGGCATGGGTTGATAGCCAGGCGACGGCTGGAACGGGATGCCCGCGGGATCGGTTCCAGCGAGCACGTCATCGGTGATGGCCGCGGACACGAGCGACTTGCCGAGAAGAAACTGTGTGGGTTTCATGAAGGGCAGCGGCCGCTGCACCGGGTCCTGCGCGCGGCGATCGAGCTGGTCTCTTACGGCGCGGCCGCCCTGGGTTTCCTGGATGGCGAAGGCACGCGCGGCAATCTCACCGTAGGCCATGTGGCGCGTTGGCGAGACGTCCGTTGAGTCATAGCTGGGGCCGCGGCCATCGAGAAATCCGTTGTCGTTGGCGTTGGAGAAGAAGTAGAGCTTCTGCGGCTGCCAGGGGCGCAGGCCGGCGAGATGGTTGGCGTTCTGGCCTGGTTCTGAGGCGGGCGTTACCTGCTCAGGAAAGCCAGTGGGGTCGCCGGCCATGTCGAACGCCTCAGTGGCCATTATCGCGGCGGCCTGGTGGTCGCCGTGATTTTCGCCTGTGACAGGCGCCGGAAGCCAGGTGAGGATCACCTCCGGCCTTGTGAGCCGGACCAGGCGGACGATGCGCTCGAGGCAGCGTGCGTGATCGCAGGTGGCCAGCGAGTTGAGCGGGTTCTGCGTGGGCGTGTCCGGGCCGCCCAGGTTCCACATGAGCTTAACGCCTAGCGACGCGGCCGCCTGCATGCCTTCCACTTCGCGAATGTCGCCCATGGCCGGTCCCTGCTCCGGACCGACTTCGTTTTGGCCGCCGTTGCCATTCGTGGTCCAGACGATGGCGACGCGCATGCCCTGGTCGATGGCGCGGGCGATGTAAGCCGCGGCCATTCCTTCGTCATCGGGATGGGCCACGACGACGAGGATGTCAGCTTTGAAGCGGTCGTCAGGGGGGCGATTGTTGGCGAGATAGGGATCCTGAGTTTGAGCAAAGGCGACGGTGAGACAGAAGAGGGTCAGGGCTAAGAAGGCGCGGTTACGTTTCATGGCTCGCAGGTGTCCTGCGAAGAAGTCTAGATCATGAAGCGTATCTGTCCGCCGACTCGTGGCTTATCACTCCGACTGGCAGTGGTTTGGCCCACGGCCTGGCACCTGGGCCGCGGTCTTGACCGGCGACGGTTGGGTGCGGGCGAAAGGCAACTGCGGATCCCTCGCCCCGCTGACCTCATCGCAAAAAGCCGCGACGGGGCCCCATGCGTGCGGGGGCTTCGGAATGACACCCGTTTGGGTGGAGGGCCTTAAAGCGAGGTGATGGTTACGTTGCCGTCGTGGGTGTGGATGGTGAATGGCGGACCGCCGGCGTTGAGGCGGCCGCGGATCTGGTGGCCATCGCCGTGGGAGTCGTAGCCATTCATCACCAGAGGCAGATCACAGTTGAAGTGGCCGTCGCCGGTGTGGATATCGAGATCGGCGGCGAGATTCTTCGGCACGCGAATGACCACGCGGCCGTCAGAAGCTTCGACGCTGGAGGCGGTGGTGAGCTGCGAGCCATCGTTCAGGTTGAGCTCGAGGCTGCCGTCGGAGGTGCGCACCTGGACGCCGGTAAAGCGGCCATCAATGTGGACGCTGCCATCGGAGGAGTGCGACTCGAGGTTGCCGGTGGCGTTGCGAACGTGGATGGAGCCGTCGCTGGCAGTGATGCGAATGGAGCCGCCCACGTCGAAGGCGTCCATGGCGCCGTCGCTGGTGTGGAGCTGGAGGTCGCCCTGAACGCCGGAGACGCTGAGCGCTCCGTCGGCGGTGCGAGCTTCCAGATCGAGAGCGGTGGGAGTTTCGATGGAGACATGCGGGCCATGATGGTTGCCGAATTCGATATGGAAGCCGAAGCTGGACTTCTCATGGAGCTGGAAGTTGACGGTGTTGCCGGACTGGAACTCGGTCAGGTTGTAGTCGGAGGCGCGGCGCTCATTCCACTGGACGCGGATGCGGATCTCATGGCAATCGCCGCAGGAGCGGACGTCGGCGGAGGTATCGCCGGTGGAAAAGGTGAGGGAGGGTTTGGCAGAGACGGGATAGGATTTCTGCCAGTCGGCGTCGGCGCGGGCCGACAGTGGCAGCACGGCGAAGGAGATGACGGCGAGGGCGATGGTGGATGCGCGCAGGGATGGCATAGGAGCTTCCTCTGGTGAATTGTACGCGGGACGGAACGGAATGGTTCCCGGTGCCGAGCGATTCGGGGCTCCATTGTCTTCCCACCCTTTCGCCAAAAAGCGGCGATGGGATGGGGCATCCAAGCGGAGTCACAAATCCGGCAAAGGTGGCCCTGTTTGCGCTTCGCTTCCCGCTCGGCGTGTTGGCCAAAGTATAGTGAGGTCTGCTTCCTATCGCCTCCTGAAGGGCAACCTATGCGCACCCTGGTTTCCGCCGTTTTGCTCCTCACCTCCGTTTCCGCCTACGCCGCAACTCCGCCCAAAGCCTGTACCCTGCTGACCCAGCAGCAAGCCTCGGCCATCCTGGGTGCGCCGGTCAAACCGCCCCTCGATGCCAATTTCGCGTGCATTTTCTCGTCCACCGCGCCCGGGAGCAGCGCCAACGTGAATATCAATCTGGTGGCCGTGGATGGAGCTCCGGCAGGAACCATGGCAAAGGCCTATACGGCGACTCTGCATAAGGATTACGCGACCGACACCATCGAATCCGTTTCCGGCCTTGGAGAGCAGAACAGGGTCATCGTTTCGACCCACAAGATCACAATCAACGTGCTGATTCACAATGCGATCTTGTCGCTCATCGTTGTCATTTCGACGAATCCGCATTTGAAGGCGGACATGATTCAAGCCGTACGGCAAGCGTCGACCAAATTCTGAGATTTCCTGTACACCCTGATGGAGTTGATGAGGAGCGCACCGCGGCGCGGACGTGGTAGTCCGCGCGACTGCCGGCTGGGAAGCCGGCACTACAGGATTGCGGTGGACGAGGCTCGGGTGAGTCGCCTAGAGGGCGCGGGTGCACTCTTCGATGGGGATGGGGACCTGCTCTACGATTTCTAACCCGAAACCCTCTAACGCGGGGATGTGCATGGGGGTGTTGGAGAGGAGGCGGATGCGTTGGATGCCGAGATCGGAGAGGATCTGGCCGCCGAGGCCGATGGCGCGGAGGATGCGGCCAGAGCGATCCTGGGCGGCCTCGCGGGCGCGAAGCTCGCCATGGAGGATGAGGCGGCCGGGCTGCGCGGGATCGACATCGCCGGGCGCAACCACGCCACCGGGGGCGAAGGCGGCGTGAACGGATTCCGATGCGAGCGGTGCGTGGTCGATGGCGAAGCCGCGGGAGGTGTTGTGCAGATAGAGCAGGGCGCCGCATCCTTCCTCGGCGATCATGCGCATGGAGTGGTCGAGTATCTCGCGGCAGTGGCAGTCGGCGCCGAAGATGTCGCCGGCGGTGCAGCGGGTGTGGACGCGGACGAGGACGGGATGGGGACAGGGCGGACGGAAGTCCGGGGAGCCGGGCAGGCCGGCAGAGCCCCCGATGAAAGCCGGGCAGCCGCCGGGGCACAGGTCTCCGCGGACGAGGGCGAGGTGGCTTTCCCCGCCGTTGACCTCGGACTCGTAAGCGATCATGCGGAATTCGCCATAACGGGTGTGGATGCGGGACTCTCCGGCGCGCACGATATAGCGCTCGTGACGGAGGCGGTAACGGATGAGTTCGGCGACGGTGAGGATACGCAAGCCGTGCTCGCGGCAGAAGGGGATGAGGTCGGGGATGCGCGCCATCTCGCCGTCGTCGCGCATGATTTCGCAGATCACTCCTGCCGGAGTGAGGCCGGCCATGCGCGCGAGGTCGACAGAGGCCTCGGTTTGTCCGGCGCGGACGAGGACGCCGCCGCGGCGGGCGCGCAGGGGAAAGATGTGGCCGGGTCGGGCGAGGTCGGCGGCGGTGGATTTTGGATCGATGGCGACGCGGATGGTGTGGGCGCGATCGGCGGCGGAGATGCCGGTGGTGACGCCTTCGCGCGCCTCAATGGTTTCAGTGAAGGCGGTGCCGAAGCGGGAGGAATTCTGTTGCGTCATGGGGAAGAGGCGCAGGTGGTCGGCGCGCTCCTCGGTGAGGGAGAGGCAGATGAGGCCGCGGCCATAGCGGGCCATAAAGTTGATGGCCTCAGGAGTGACGAACTCGGCGGCAAGGGTAAGGTCGCCTTCGTTCTCACGATCCTGGTCATCGACGACGACGACCATGCGGCCGGCGCGAATTTCGTCCAGGGCGTGGGGTACGTCGGTGAACGGGGGCTCGGGCGTGGAGAGCTGAGGCATGCGGCTGCATTTATTGTCGCCGAAGGCGCGGGGAGTGGGCAAAGGATGGGGACCTGGTGGTTGGCCGACGGCATCCCCGGCGTCAGAATCGTGGGCGCCCACCCTTGCGCCAGAAAAAAGGCGCAGGGAAGGGGCACGGGATTTTGGAGGCATAAACAACAAAAGCGCCGCCCGAAGGCAGCGCCTTTGCAAAGTGGACGGAAGAAGGCCTACAACGTCGACTCGATCTCAAAGCCCCATGCTTCAAGGAGGGCCTCAGGGATGTACTTGGAATTTTTGTTGCGACGAGCCCACTCACGGAGACGGGTCGATCGGATGTATTGGTCCGGGGTGAGCTTGAACTCCTTGACGATCTGTTCAAAGGAGGTCACTGTGGGCACAACGGGGCCAATGGGCTCCGGCTTGCCCCAATTCGGATTTCCACGACGCTTTGCCATTTTTTGTCCTTCAGATGTGGGTAAATTTGCTGCAAACGGCCTGGGAAGTGCGTAGGGGGGTCGCTCTGAAAGGTCCCGAGGCTCAATCACTTGTGTTATTTTAAGGGTTTTTTCTTCAAAAATCAATAGCAAAATGACACAAAGTTGCGGCAAATGGGAGATTTGTCCGAAGCTCTGATTTTAATATATCATATTTATTTTCAATAATTTATGTTGATTTTACCGCGAGTGGTCCGGCGGTGAATCTGGCACGGAACGGGCAAAGGAGGGAGCATATCCCCATGTGGAAAAAGTGGAAGTTTGCTGCACTTGGAGTGGTGCTGGCCCTGGCGCTAGGCAGCTTACGTACCGGGGCGGTGGAATTGCGGGTGAGCCGCGAGGCGCTGGAGCGGACGCTGCGCCAGCAACTCTTCAGCGCGCCTGACGGCCGTTTCTACCTGAAGGGAACGACACAAAGTGCTTGCTTTGTGTATGTTGAGGATCCCCAGATGAGCTTCAAAAACGGCCGGATCCTGGTGCGGGTGAGAACCCACGCGCGGATTGGCAAGCCTGTACACGGGGCGTGCCTGGGGATTTCGCTAACGCCAACGTCAGAGGTGTCCCTGGCTCCGGATGGCAACGGGGAAACAGTGGGCTTCCATGATGCGCGGCTGGAGCATGTGATCGAGCAGCGGGAGTTGAACTTTCTGCTTACGCCGTTTCTGAGCCACACAGTTCCGACGAACATGAAGGTGAATGCGGCGGAACTGCTGCGGAAGGCGCTTGAGGGATCGACAGCGAGCTCCGGCTACAAGGTGACGCTGGAGCGGCTGAAGATTGTTTCGGTCCAGATTGACGGGGATGATCTGGTGGTGGAAGCGGATGGCGTGTTGAGCGTGAAGTAGGGCGCGTTTGCAATACGGCGTTTATCTTGCGCGGCGGTCTCCGGGGGCCTAGTCTGATGCGTACGGCGAAAGCGAGGTGAATGCATGAGGTTCGACGTCAAAGCTTTGGCCATGTCGTGCGCGATCCTGTGGGGGGCGGCAGTGCTGCTGGTCGCCCTGGTGAATCTGGTACACGGAGCCTACGGGGGGCATTTTCTCGAATTCCTTTCCTCGTGGTATCCGGGGTATCACGCGACGCGGACCATTGCCCAAGTCGCGATGGTGACGCTCTACGCGGTTGTGGACGGGCTGCTGGGCGGCGCGATCTTCGGATGGCTCTACAACAGTCTGGCGAAAGGCGCTGAGCGGGCTGGGGAAAGATAACGCGAGAGAGCGTCGCAGGAGCTGCAATGCTGGTATAGTTTTCTTTCCGCGGAAACGTTTTCCCGAGCTGCTCGCGAGTGCGAACGGCCAGAGTTCCGCGGCCGAGGACTGCGAACGATGGCGATTGTGGCGGGTGTAGATTTTGGGACGTTGAGTGTGCGGGTCTCGATTCTGGACACGCAGCGAGGGCGTCTGGGTTCGGCGGTAGAAGAGTACCCGTTGCAGCGAAAGCATGACGATCCGGACTACGCAACGCAGGCGCATGCGGACCAGATGCGGGCGCTTGCGGCGGCGACGCGGAAGGCTGTGTCAGGGGCTGGAATCGGCGGCGAGCAGGTGGATTCGATTGCGCTGGACACCACCGGATCGAGCGTGGTGCCCGTGGACGCGCGGATGGAGCCGCTGGACGACTACTACCTATGGTGCGATCACCGCGCCAAAAAGGAAGCGCAGCAGATCACGGAGCTGGCGCACCGAGAGAAGCTGGAGGCAATCGACTGGTGCGGAGGCGTGTACTCGCACGAGTGGGGATTTGCCAAGCTGCTGCACTGGCTGCGGAATAACCCGGAGAAGCGCGGGCGGTTTGCCTCGGCGTTCGAGCACTGCGACATGGTGGCGGCCACGCTGTGCGGAATCACGGAGCCGAAGAAGGTGAAGCGCAGCGTGTGCGCCATGGGCCACAAGTGGATGTGGAACCCGAAATGGGGCGGGCTGCCAGCGCAGGAGTTTCTCTCAAAACTGGACCCGCTTTTTGACGGGATACGCGAGAAGCTGGACGGCGACTACCGGAGATCCGATGCGATTGCGGGGTACTTGTGCGCGCAGTGGGCCGGCGTGCTGGGATTGCGCGCGGGGATACCGATTCCGGTGGGCGCATTCGATGCGCATTGGGACGCGCTGGGGGCGGGCTGCCGCGAGGGCGACGTGGTGAACGTGGTGGGCACGTCCACGTGCATCATGGCGATGGCCAGGGAGACAGAGCTTGTGCCCGGAGTGTGCGGGGTGGTGCCGGGCAGTGTGCATCCGCTGTACACGGGAATTGAAGCCGGTTTGTCGGCCACGGGAGATATTTTTGAGGCAATCGCGCGGCGCGCAGGGATGAAAGTGGCCGAGCTGTCAAAAGGGCTGGAGGCGTATCGCGCGGGCCAGACCGGATTGCTGCGGATGAGCTGGGACAATGGCGACCGGACGGTGCTGGTGAATTCGGAGCTGGGCGGAGTGACGCTGGGCTGGAACCTAATGCACACCGCGCAGGACGAGTTGTTCGCGGCGATCGAGGGCACTGCATTCCACACGCGGATCATTCTGGAGCGCATGGCGGAACACGGGGTGCGGGTGGATCGCGTGATCAACGGCGGAGGTGTTCCGCAGAACAACCCGGTGCTGAACCAGGTGTACGCGAATGTGTTGAACAAGCCAGTGCTGGTTCCGTCGGGCACGCCGACAAGCCTGGGGTCGGGGATCTTCGCGGCGCTGGCGGCGGGCGCCTTCAAGACTGTGGAAGAGGCGCAGGACGCGATGTGCCTGGGGCACGCGGTGGTTGAGCCTGATGCGAAATCGGCAGCGGTGTACGAGCAGCTTTATGCGCTGTATCGCAAGCTGTATTTCGGGCTGGGAACGCGGGCGGCTGCGCCGGTTGCGCTGGGGGATGTGCTGCCGGAATTGAAGCGGATTGCTGAACTGCCGCGGAGTTAGTTAGCCGTTACAGATGGCTAAATAAATGGCTACGCGATCCGATACGAATGAAGCGGTGGCGTTGATGTGGGCACCGGTTTGGAGAGCCATGCGACAGCAGATCTTCGCCCCGCAGACGAAACATGATTCGTTGGCTCCCATTGCTGGCAGCAAAGAAGGGCGGCCATGTCGCTTCCCTGAGCTGAGGATCAGTCCGCCTGAAAACCATGGATGAGCTGGCGAAGCATTGGATCAGAAGGAGGATCAGATCCATCGCGAGCTGTGATCAACGGTCCGACGCTGAGCGAACACAGTTGCCGAAAGAGAGCCGATGACTGGGAAGCGGCTTGCTCCTTCCAGTCGAGGAGCAGTTCTTCGAAGTAGGCTCATTCGATCCGGGGAAGGATCGCCTTCCACATTGGATTAACCAGAATGGATACAGAATGCTCGTCGAACAGGGCAACTACTACTGGTGTCTCGTCGCCCGATAGCTCGCGGCGGTCCCCGCCCCGCCGTATACCAGCACGCAATACTGCGGGAGCGATGGCGCAGGCGTGTTTGCGGTCGACTTGGTCATGCGCAAAATTCTCTCGATATATAGATATCGGCGATGAAATCTGCGACTTGACAAAGCGATTCAGGGGTCGGTGCGGACGGGAACGGAGGCTGAGAACCGTTCTAAAGCCGATCCGGGCTGCCAGTCCGAAGGCAGAGCCCGTACAAGATTCCAAAGCGACTTTCGCCGTAATGCCCAACCCGTTCCCCTATATAGGCACGCGGGGCGAGGTAACGGGAAGCAATGGGGTGAGGATGCATCGAAGTCCAAGAGGAGCGGACAGAAAAGGACTGTCTCCTAGCCCAGCTGGGATGAATGGCCCGAATGCGACGCCCTGAGTCTGCCGGGTCGCAACGGAACCCTCGCCTGTTGTTATCCGCGCGTAATACTTACGCTGCTCTTCACCCCCGGTTGCTCTGACAATGGTCTTTCATGGAACGATGCTGGTGTTGCATACCCCGTTCGTGTTCTGTGCCGGCGGAGTGGGTGGCGTCAACCAAGGGGGATTATTGAAATCGAAGAATTCCGTCATGTCCATTTGTGCGGCATCGCGTTTGGTTAATGGCGGCAGGTTGAATCGGGTTTCAATGAGCTTAAGGATTGCCGTGAAGTCGGCCACAGTATGGGAAACGTAGTGCTCCTTCGCGAACGGCGAAACGACAAGCAGCGGTATGCGGTAGCCGGTGTAGACAAAATCGCAGGTCGGCCCTGTGTCCGTTGAGCATATCTGCGGGTACTCCAGATCCAAAGGCTTGATGCCGTCTGGACTCGGCTCCGGCTGCGGCGAGACATGGTCATAGAACCCCCCTGCCTCATCGTAGGTGAGAATGAACACCGAATCCTTCCATGAGGGGCTCTGCATCAGCCCATTGACAAGCGTGGACTCGTACCACGCGCCGTTTTGCGGATTGTGTCCGTCCCCAGGATGCTCGTCGTCTGGCACATGGAATGGCGGCTCGATCTCCGCCACTTGGGGCAGCGTCCCGTTTTGCGCATCGGTAAAGAACTGGGATATGGGCGCGATGTTTTGAGGGTATTCCGCCGCGAACGTCTTCCCCCAAGCAAAGGATTTTATGTAGCTCAATGAAACCAGACAAGCGGGATCGTACGGCGGACCGGAACATGAACTCTCGTCCGTGTTCACGTAGATCTTCCAGGAAATGCCCGCTTCCTGGAGTTCCTGAAAAATGGTTGGCGCGGTCAGCAGTTTCTGGTCCCCGCTGTCAGTCCCAGTGGGGTAGGCGTATCCCTGCGAAGTCGCCGCGATAAGGTAATAGCGATTGGGGTTCGTGCGCGCCATCGCGGACTGGAACCACCGGTCTGACGTGGCAAAGTTCGATGCCATGAAGTAGTAGTAATTCATGTCGTCTCCGTCGTAGTAGCCCATCGCCTGCGCTCCGTTTATGTCCACATCAGATGCGGCCGTATGTGCGAATCCATTCAGCGCAGCCGGTTTTAGTCCCAGCGGATCGTTATAGTCCCAGTCGATATGGTATTCGTCCCAACCGGGAACGGGGTTCGTTGTGCACACGCTCTGATAATGGGAGGACGTCACCGGATTGTCCGGGTCAAAAACACATTTCGCCGGCGGCGGCGAATTGGGATCGCAGCCCGGGTTGGTTGGCGGGGGGCCGTACAACGGCGCGACGCCACTCACTGGATTGAACTGCGGCAGACCGTCAAAAGATTCGTCCGGGTAGCCATTCTTGGCCCAGTAGTCGCGTAGCGCGCCAAAGTATTGATCGAAGCTGTGATTCTCCTGCATCGTGAAGATGATGTGCTGGATGGCGTATACGCCGCCGCGGGGAGTCACCTCGACCAAAGCCGTACTAGTTACTTCGCCCAAAGGGCCGAAGGCCGTGGCCGTATAGGTTGTGTCCTGAGAAGGCGTCAGAGTCTGCGTACCGCCGGTGGGCGACATCATAAAGAAAGTCCCGTCGGTTCCGGTCACCGTGACCGCAGTGGCGTTGGCTGCCGTAACAGTCAGGCTGGAGGTGGCGCCGGTGACAACCATGGCCGGGTCGACGGCGACGGAGAGAGTGGCCGGGGTGGCAGTTATAACCGTTGCCGCTGCGCTGGCGGTGCCTCCGGCTCCCGTGACTGTAGCCGTGTAGGTGGTCGTCTGCGATGGGCTGACCCTTTGCGTGCCGCCGGTTGGCGAGAGTGCGTAGGAGCTGCCATCGGTTCCTGCCACCGTGACTTGCGTAGTGTTATTCGCAGTGACCGTTAGTATGGACGAGCTTCCGGACTGGATGGTGGCCGGATTTGCCGAAATGGCTACCGCAGGCGCGGGTGCAGGAGTAACGGTGAGAGTGAAGGAATTCTTGGCATCGCCACCGGCTCCGGTGACGGCGGCCGTGTAGGTGGTGGTCTGTGATGGGCTGACCCTTTGCGTGCCGCCGGTTGGAGAGAGTGCGTAGGAGCTGCCATCGGTTCCTGTCACTGTGACTTGCGTAGTGTTGTTTGCAGTGACCGTCAGTATGGACGAGCTTCCGGACTGGATGGTGGCCGGATTCGCCGAAATGGCTACTGCGGGCGCAGGAGTAACGGCGAGAGTGACGGAATCCTTGGCAGATCCACCGGCTCCTGTGACGGTGGCCGTGTAGGTGGTGGTCTGCGATGGGCTGACCCTTTGCGTGCCGCCGGTTGGAGAGAGTGCGTAGGAGCTGCCATCGGTTCCTGTCACCGTGACCGCGCTGGCGTTGGTTGAGGTGATGTTCAGTGTGGACGAGCTGCCCGCGGGGATGGTGGTGGGGGTTGCAAAAATCGCGACAGTTGGAGTGGCAGCAGAGACACTTTCCACGGTGACCGAGATTCGGGCGGAGGCCCTTATGTCCGTGCTAATTGCGGTGGCCGTGTAGGTCGTGGTCGATGAGGGGCTCACTTTTTGCGTGCCGCCGCTGGCGCCGATCGAGTAGGAGCTGCCGTCGCTGCCGGCCACTGTCACCTGGCTCGCATTGCTGGCGGAAACGGTAAGCATGGCGCTGCCGCCGGGACTGATCGAGGTGGGACTGGCAGTGATGCTCACCGACGGAAGCGAGCTGTTCCCATTAATGTGAAAAGTGCTGCAACCGACGAGAACGAAGACAAGGATCCCTTCGACTGCAACGATAGAATCAGACTTGATTGAAAGCATACTGTTCAGCAACTGTGACTGTGGGAATGCCCCAGGAATCCCGGGTGGAAAATACGATGCGCGCAGGATATCCGGGGATGGCTGATTTGGACGCGGCACTCTCCTCCGGAGGGCTTACACATGGCTTGAGCCGGATGAAGGGAACTTTCATGTCCGGTTCTTAGGGGAGGGAACGTCAGCAATGACGCTCGCTACCCGACCTCAATGGGCTGAATGCACAGGTTCAGAACGTCTTGCAGCAGCAACCACAGTTCGCCACGTTCGAACGCTCAACGCCACTTGAAAACTTGATTTGCGTTCAATCCACGAACTTGCGCTATCTGCGCAACGCTCGCACCCGGTTGAAACATCAACTCCACGATCCGACGCTTCTCAGATGAAGAATGCCGCCTGCCAGGCGACGCTCCAGCCCCGCTCCCCCTAAACCAACATGACCAATCTTGGCCGTACACGCAACTACGCGCCAGAACTTATTTAGAAACAGCCCATTAGGGATCGCTGAGCTTTGCTCCTGTATCAAGGTCGCCAAGTTGCATTTCTCGGCATCGCTGTTTTCACGCCACGGGTAGGCAATTGAAGGATCGGGATATGCTCATTGCAAACAAGACCATTGGGAGTATTCGGGGAGCAATAGCAGATGAACTCGCTTACAAAGCCGGAATGGCCGCGGTTTGTTCCATATTGACAGGTTGTTTGGCCCTCCAT
>CAWBIG010000008.1:0-3151 GCA_963788435.1 uncultured Acidobacteriota bacterium
GTTTCAATCCCAGGGCGACATGACTCCCGCAGGCTTGGCGCGCCTGCTCTCCCCCCATATTACCCCGTCCGTCCAAACCGAGTTCATTGTTGCGGCGGGCGCGCCATGGGACCAGATCCTGAAGGTCGCCGAAAGCCAACGCGCCGACTTGATCGTAATGGGTTCGCATCCCACCCAATTTGCGCGCGCCTTTACCCATCTTCCCCACGCCACGTTTCACGACGTCATCTGTCAAGCCCAGTGTCCTGTACTGACGGTGGGCAATTGAGTTGCCGGGGAGCGCCGGGAAATTGCCATCGGGTGGGACTTTGCCGCCGGTAGCTCAGGGCTCTGCAAACACCCCTCGGGGCAGATGGGGCATTCTGCATCTCTTTCAAGCCTATGACGTTGAGGAGCGCGAGGACCGGATCCTGCTTCTCCTTTCGCTCGCCATCGGCGCCCTCACGGGCCTCGTCGTGGTCGCCTTCATTGTCCTCACGGAGCGCCTGGGAATACGCATGTATCCCGTGGGCAGCGCGGCCTGGCGTCGCGTGTTCATTCCTGTCGCAGGCTCGCTGGGTATCGGGTATCTTCTCTATCGCTACTTTCCCGATGCCCGCGGAAGCGGTGTGCCCCAAACCAAGGCCGCCCTGTTCGCCCGTGGAGGCGTCATCACCCTGGCCACAGTCCTGGGCAAATTCTTCTGCACTGCCGTTACCCTGGCCAGCGGCATTCCCCTCGGCCGCGAGGGTCCCGCCGTCCAGGTGGGCGGCGGCATTGCATCGGTGCTGGGCAGGCGGCTCGGACTCAGCCAGGAAAAAGTAAAGCAACTCATCCCGGCTGGAGCGGCGGCGGCCATTGCCGCCGCCTTCAACACTCCCCTGGCCGCGGTGCTGTTTGCCCTGGAAGAGGTGATGGGCGATCTGCACGCTCCCGTGCTTGGTCCGGTGGTGCTTGCATCCGCATCCTCCTGGGTCGTGCTCCGCCTCATCCTGGGCAATAACCCCTTGTTCAGCGTCCCCCAATACCGCTTGGTCCATCCCCTGGAATTCGCCATCTACGCGGTGCTCGGCATTGCCGGCGGCCTGGTCTCCGTTGCCTTCACCAGGCTCCTTCTCCGCATTCGCAAAATGTTCCTCCGCTTGCCCCGAAAAACGCTGTGGTTCCAGCCCGTGGCCGGCGGCTTGTGCGTGGGATTGATGGGTTGGTGGGTGCCCCAGGTCCTCGGCGTGGGCTACGGGTATGTGGGACAGGCGTTGAACTCCTCCTTGCCTCTCAAGCTCATGGTCCTTTTAGTGGTGCTCAAGCTGCTCGGAACCACCGTCAGCTACGGCTCCGGAAACGCCGGCGGCATCTTCGGTCCCAGCTTGTTTCTTGGCGCCATGCTGGGGGGTGCGGTGGGAAGCATCGCTCACCATTGGCTGCCCGCCTATACCGCCAATCCCGGCGCTTACGCCCTGGTAGGAATGGGCGCCATGTTCGCTGGCATCGTGCGCGCTCCCATGACTTCAGTGATGATGATTCTGGAAACCACGCGGGACTACACCGTCATTGTCCCCTTGATGATCGCCAATCTGGTCAGCTTCTTCATTTCCTCGCGGCTGCAGCGCGAACCCATTTACATTGCCCTCGCCACCCAGGACGGAATCCATCTCCCTACCCTGGAATCGCGCGAGCGGCGTCGCCAGTTTATGGTGGGCCGCGCCATGACCGTTGCCCCTGAGCTCCTGCCTGCGCACCTGTCGGCGGCCAGCGCTCTGGAGCGCGTGCATCTCAGCGCGTTGCATGCCTGGCCGGTTATGGAGGGGCGCGACGTGGTTGGCGTCCTCAGCCTGGCCGCGCTCGAACGCGCCTGCGCCCACGGCGATAGCTCCAGGCCTCTGGCCGACCTCCTCGACTCGAGCCCCTTTCCCCACGCCCACGCCGACCAGGGACTCGATCAGGCGTTGGCGCACATGGGTGCAGCCCATGTCGATGTTCTCCCCGTAGTCGGCCGCGGCGACGTCAACCATCTCCAAGGCGTCATCACCCTCAAGGACACCCTCGACGCATTCGGCATCCGCATGGATCTACCGGCCGCCGCAGGAGCGAGCGACACTGCGCGAACGGTTGCCGCCGAAAGCGCGGAAAGCCAACCCCCCGTCCAGAATGACGCCGCCGTTCCCCGATAGCCCCGCCAATCCCGCGGCCCGTCCATCCCCGCCTGCCGCCGTCATGGCCGTGCCAGAATCTCCTCAATGTTGCGTTCCACCTCGCCCTTGCTCGCCAATCCCCTCACGCACGCAACCACCCTTCCATCCCGCCCAATGTAGTACGTAGTCGGCAGCACTTCCGTCGCTCCGTAGGCGGCGCTGGCGCGGCCATCGTCCACCAGCACCGGATAGTCCATCCCCTCTTTCCTCACAAACGGCTCAATCGCCGCCGCTCCGCCCTCGTCCATATCCACGCCGATCACCACCAGTCCCTGCGCCCCGTATTCCTTTTCCAACTCCACAAACCAGGGAATTTCCACCCGGCACGGCGCGCACCACGTCGCCCAGAAATTCAGCACCACTGCCTTCCCCCTGAAATCAGACAGCCGCACCGGCGTCCCGTGCAAATCCCGCAACGTAAAATCCGGCGCCGGATAAGGCTTCAACGGCCGCCGCATTGAAACGCTCCCCGCCACCACCAACAGCACCGCGCAAGCCACCACCAGCCCCACGCGAATCGTAATTCGCATCCTTGTTTCGCCGGTCTCGCGCCCATCGCTAGCCAAGGAAAACTCACTCCATCGGCGGTCACTTCCGAACCCCGCCAGCAATTATTGTCTCCCCTTTTTCAGCCGCGACTCACACCGCCGCCTCCGCCGCCGGCAAAGGCTGTCATCCAGCTGACCTGATCGTGGTTAGTCCCGGCGTGCCGATGGAGATCGAACCGCTCAAGTTGGCGCGCGACCGGAAGCGCCAGATTATCAGCGAGATCGAACTGGCGAGCCGCTTTTATTAACGTCCATCGGCCGCCATCACCGGCACCAATGGTAAAACCACCACAACCAGCCTGACCGGTGAGATTTTCAGAGGATGCGGCTTCAATACCTTTGTTGGCGGCAATATCGGCAACCCGTTGATTGATCTGGTTGCCTCCGGATCGAAAGTGGATCGTGTCGTCGTGGAACTGAGCTCCTTCCAAC
>CAWBIG010000009.1:0-3249 GCA_963788435.1 uncultured Acidobacteriota bacterium
TGCTCCTCGGGTCCGTCTTTGTCCCACTTCGCCGCGTTCAGAGGGAGTTTGCAGTGAAGGCACCGCTGGACCGTGGTATTGTAGCCGCACTATTTGGGAAGTTTCGAGCCGCCTGCTCAACGTGGTCGCCCAGGGGCCAGCCCTGGAAAGGCGAAGAACCGCCAAAGTTCCGATATAACGGTCATTCGGACACGACTTGCGAAATCGGGACCTGAATCGTGTAGTATTCGCGAAAAGCCAGGCGCCCCCTCCTTGCGGCTTTCTTGTTCGTGTCGCTAGAGCGGGATTCCATGTCCCCAGCCTCGACCGCATTGTCATCTTGAGCGGAAGTGAATTCAAAAGGGGGTTGCGTGCCGGCTACTTGCGGCCTATTCTCTTGTGGCGGGACAACTGAACCGGAATCCCCCCTCTAAACAGCCAGCTGTGAAAGGCAACTAGACCTTGAATTCGGGCCCGTCTAGTCTCTAAGCGCATAGGCAAGATAGAGCGTCACATCTGCCCGGTCGAGAGGATGGATTCGTGTCTAATTGTGGTTCGAATTCTCAACTCAGAGGGCTGCTACTAATCGCGGGCGTGGCGCTTGCACTGGCGATTCAATTCAGCGGCTGCGGCGGTGGGGGATCCACTTCAACTTCTCGGACCCCGCCTTCGAATCCCGTACCAAGCATCGCCACGCTCGCCCCCCCATCAACGACTGCAGGAGCCGCAGCGCAGACACTGACAATCAATGGCTCAAACTTCCTGTCGAGTTCGACCGTGACCTACAACGGCGTCGCGCAAACGGCGACGTTCGTGAATTCGGGCCAGCTTACGATATTGTTGAACGCCAGCGACCAAGCCACAGCCGGCTCCTATCCCGTCGCAGTCACAAGTCCCGCGCCCGGCGGTGGTCCTTCCAATTCGGTCAACTTCGCTGTGAACAATCCGGTACCTGCGATCAACAAGCTCTCTCCCGCGTCCGCGACTGCAGGAGCTGCAGCGCAGACACTGACAATCAATGGCACAAACTTCCTGTCGAGTTCGACCGTGACTTATGACGGCGTCGCGCATACGGCGACATTCGTGAATTCGGGCCAGCTTACGATATTGTTGAGCGCCAGTGACCAAGCCACAACCGGCTCCTTTCCCGTCGTAGTCACAAGTCCCGCGCCCGGCGGCGGATCTTCCAATTCGTCGAATTTTGCAGTAAACGCACCGACTGGTGTGATTACGGTTAATATCGGAGGCCTTCCTACAGGAGTCAGTGCTAGTGTCGCGGTCGCCGGCCCAGCAGGATTCTCGCAACAGCTGACTCAAACGACGCCCCTTACGGTCTCGCCTGGCACATACACGTTGACCGCTACGATCGTGTCGTCGAACTCGGTCGCGAATACGGTCTTCGTGCCGACGATCAGCGGGAGCCCAGTCACAGTAGCGGTGAATGGTGCTGCCACCGTGACAGTTTCGTATGCAACTCTGTCGACACTATGGCAGCCAGTCGGCCCCTCCGCTGTTCCGATCGGAGGCCTCCTTTGGGCGGGCAAATCACAGACTCTCGCGATCGACAATAAGAATCCCCTGGTGATGTACACCGGGGGCGGCTCAGCACGAGGCACCTACACTGAACCGGGCATCTATAAGACGGTGGACGGCGGCAACACGTGGACCCAGATCGACACTGGGTTGACGGATCCCGCCGTCGACGAACTCTGGCTGGACCAGAGCAATCCGAGCGTGATCCTCGCCAGCACTCACACTACGGGAATCTTCCGCAGTGCAGACGCCGGAGCACACTGGAGCCTGGCAGGGTCGTTCGGAAATTCCACCGACATTCTGCAGGTTGGAGGAACGATTTACGCTGGGACCGCCAAAGGAATTGCTGAGTCGACCGACGACGGCGCCACTTGGACGATCACTGAACCGATTTCAGCATCCACCCAGGGCAATGTGTCCTCGCTCTCATCGGAAGGAGGGGCGATTTACGCAGGGCTATGGTACGGCCAGGTATTAATCAAGCTGAATTCTTCAGCAGGGTGGGTCTCTTCATTGCCGGCAGGAGTTTCCAATAATACGACTGTGTGGTCCGTGGCAGTCAATCCCACAAATCCGAACAAGGCCTTTGTCGTTGAGTGGGACAATTACCTGCTCCCCTCCCTCTACGTCACCGCAAATGGGGGCAGTACCTGGCAGCCTGTGGTCAACGGTCAATTTGATGTCACTGGATTTGCTCCGCAAACTGTGTTTTTTGACCCTGTCTCTTCTGTGCTCTATGCTGCTGGCGACAATCTCGGCAACGGGAGCGCCTACCAGTCGTCCGACGGCGGAAGCACGTGGGCCCCGATCCCTGGAGCCAATTGGAACTCGCGCCTGGTTGTGCCCGATGCTGGAGGGGCTACGGGAAACCTGATTCTTGGCGGCGATTCCGGGCTCTTCTCCCTGCCAAATGGCGCAACAACCTGGCAAAGCCTGAATGGCAACCTTACGACCTCGTCCTCGACCTCGTTCGACGTGAGCGGGTCAACCTTAATTGCCAGGGTACAGGATCAACCAGGCTCCTT
This sequence comes from uncultured Acidobacteriota bacterium, assembly GCA_963788435.1. Lineage (GTDB taxonomy): Bacteria > Acidobacteriota > Terriglobia > Terriglobales > Acidobacteriaceae > Telmatobacter. The sequence goes on from CAWBIG010000009.1 coordinate 2,538, forward strand.
CGCCAGCTTCAATGGCGGGGCATCATGGCAGCAGTCATACGGTGGTGAAAGCGGGTACATCGCCTTCAACCCGGGTAACCCACAATACGCGTACATCTTCGATCGTGATGCTGGTTTCCAATACTCGAAGGATGGTGGGCATACATTCACTGCCGTGGCTAACCTTCCAGCCAGTGAGTGGACCGACCTAAGCGGAACAGGCGAACTTCTTGCGACGGACACCAAGAACCCCTCAACAGTGTACTTAGCGGCAGCGAACGGCGTATTTAAGAGCACCGACTGGGGCGTTGATTGGACTCCTCAATCATCCTGGCCGACCGCCCAACCAGTTATGGTGGTCGTGGATCCGACGAATAGCAACAAAATATTCGTCGGAACGGGTGCGATCTACCAGGCAGGTTCGTTGCAGTTTACAACGAACGGTGGAAAGACCTGGACAACCAGCACCCTGGGCGTCCCGGCCGACTGCGGTTCTCCCATCAGCTTGGCCGTTGACCCGGCAAATCCCAGCGTCGTTTTGGTGGGAATGTCTGAGGTCAATCTCGAGCCGCTCTGTGGAGTTTTGCGCAGCACAGACGGCGGTAATACGTTCTCGCTGGTCACCAATGGTATGCAGCCCTGGGTTGCGTCGACTGAGAACGGAGCGATTCCTTCAATTCGATTCGATCCTTCGGGGTCGGGGATCGTGGCGGTGGCTCATCAAAGCGGCTTG
>CAWBIG010000010.1:0-37756 GCA_963788435.1 uncultured Acidobacteriota bacterium
TTCGGCCGTCTCCGCCAGATGAAGATCGTCCTCGGCTCAGCCGACTGGGACATGTGCCTCGACGCCAACGTTAAAATGTCAGGAATGCTGCACGCAAAAAGCATCCCGCACTGGCTCGACATCTACGGCGACAACAGCAAACACGACTGGCCGTTGTGGCAAAGAATGGCTCAAAAGTATTTCTAGACCGCTGTAGAATCCGCTGTTCGTCGTTCGCGGTTCGCAAGGCTCTTTGCAGTTGTCAGTCTGGCTTCTAGAATTGTCAATTCCGAGCGAAGCGAGGAATCTGCTTCTTGCCGGCAGCAAGCACAGCGTAGCGGGTCCATCCCGCGAACGGCGAATAGCGAGAGGCGAACGACGAACAGCAAACAGCATTCCCAAATCTTAAGGAGCACCCCATGACGCCCAAAAAAATCGCCATCCTCTTCGGCATGGAAAACACCTTCCCTCCCGCCTTGGTCGACAAAATCAACTCCATGAATCCCGTAAATCCAAGAAGCGCGTAGGTGACGCACAAAGGAAACGCGTAGGGAAACGACTTGGTGCCAGTGGAGGAGTTGTGCTGAAACATGCCTGCAATTACCAGCACGAACAGCAAGGGTAGACTGATGCCCCAGAGTAACGGCACCGTACGCATGAGGCTGCGCAACTCTTTCTCGACAATTGCGGCAACGGGGTGAGAGCCACCCAAGGTCCACCCGCCGCCGATTTCGATGGGTTGGTCGCGGCTCGGCGCCCAGCTCAAATTCTGTCCCCGATAGCGGGCCTTGAGACGGCCTGCCAATGCGCCTCCGGCAAGAACCGCCCAAAGCCCGAGCAAAGCCAGAGACGCAAGCCCCGGCCCAGGTTTTTGCTCCACGGCCTGCTCTAAAACGCGAGCACCGAGCCCGGGTGGGAGCCATTGCTGCACCCGGGTTCCGGCCTTCACCAGCGGCGAATATTTGTCCAGTACCTGGCGTAAGGAGGCTGCCTCATCTTTTTGGTTCCTGGAGCCTTCATTCCGCCTCTGATTGAACATTGAATTGAGAAGCAAAAGGCTCACGAATAGGAGCATGCATGCCGCGCCCAGAATCTCCCGCGTCTTTCGCTGCGCCAGCCAGCGTTCGATCCAGGCAAAGACAGCGCGGACCAACTGAATGTTGAAGAGCGCGAAAACCGACAGCGAGAGCGTCGTCCACAAATACAAATCGGGCCGCGCCATGACGATTCCAAGCCATACGCCCAAGCAGCAGAGCAGGCCGACAAGGGTTGAGGCTTCCATCAAGCCGGAGATCAAATGGAGGAGAAAGTAGGACCCGAAATGCACGGGAAAACGGAGCAGGATTCCCAGATCGGACTGTTCTTGAAACGAGGCGATGGCCACCGGTAACGTCAACCAGATCGAGCTCACGGCCCAGAACAGGATGGGCAAGTACTGCCATGAAGCGTGGGCTGCAATGGAGTAAGCGGCAGCCCAAAGGCCGGTACCCAAACCGAGCCCCAGGATGGCATAGAATGTCCACGCAATCCCGGTGGCGCCCAGATCGAGCAGGCCGTGAATCGAGCGAAGGCCATTGATAAAGAGCCGCCAGCGCATTTGAGCCATGGCCGCGTACTGCGACCGGGCTTGGCGGCCGAACATTCCTGTGCCTGCCCCGTTCCCACGAGCGGTGTGAATCGCAGGAGTAGCCATTGTTGCCAGAGTAGCAGCGTGGGTCTGGCTGGGGCGTAACGTCCTGGCTGGACGCGGTCAAGGCGCGAGAAAGGGGCGAAAGCGGGAGCCAGCCTGGGTTGAAGGCTGGATTGCCAAGATAATCAGTGGAAACGGAGACCTTGAACATGAAGCCTGATGAATCCAGCCGCACAGCACTAATGGTCGCCCGGCAACGAGCAGCACACCAGGTGTTCGATCGTGGCTCAATCCTCTATGACCCATTTGCAATGAAGATTCTGCGTGAAGACGAAAAGGACGTGGTTCAATTTGCGAACCAACACCCGTTGGCCAGCATCGGACGTCTATTCACCGCCGCGCGAAGCCGGATTGCGGAAGATGCTCTTTCAAGAGCCGTGGAAAGGGGGGTTCAGCAGATCGTCGTCCTGGGCGCCGGACTCGACACTTTCGCCCTGCGCAATCCCCATGACGGTCTGGAGATCTATGAGGTGGACCACCCCGCGACGCAGGCAGGGAAACGCGAGCGCCTGAGGGAAGCTGAAATCGCACTGCCGGCCTGGCTCATTCTGGTGCCCGTCAATTTCGAGCAGGACGATGTGGGGGAAGAGCTTGCCGCCCGAGGTTTCCAGCAAAACTCACCCGCGTTTTTCACCTGGCTTGGGGTTGTGCCCTATCTGACCGAGGACGCTATCGGCCGCAATCTGGACTACATTTCGTCCATCCCGAACTCGGAAGTGGTGTTCGACTACATGGAACCTCCGGAGGGATTCTCAGAAGAGCTAAGGAAACTGGAAAAGGCGCGGGCCGAACAGCTGGAAAAAATGGGGGAACGTTCGGCCACCCGTTTCGAACCGGAGGGGATGGCGGCGTTTCTTCGCCGGCACGGATTCAGCGCGATCGAAGATATCGGTTTTGAGGAGATCGCGTCCCGGTTCGGCGGCGCCGTTCAAAGACTCGCGCCCGGGCACCTTGGCGCTCATGTTGTCCACGCCAAACACTAATTGCACGGTCGTCTGTATGCCGTGATTTCACGCCTCCACCGATGGTGTGAGGCAAATCACATGCAGAAAGCCTAAGATAATAAAGAATGAACCTGCTGGGCTGATTCCCTGGTTTAATTGGCCCGCGACGTTTCCTCTGGAGCTCAAATGGCAACACTCGGCAGTTTTGCCCTTCTGATGGCGCTGGCTCTGGCCGCGTACAACCTGTTTGCGGGAGCGGTGGCGCTGCGGATGCTGGCTACCGGACAGCCGGCACGCGTTCCCCCGGAGCGATTGGCGGAGACGGCGCGGCGCGCGGGAATCGCCGGATTCATCGCTGTTTCCGCGGCTGCATTCGCCCTCATCTATTCCGTTTTCACCAACGACTTTTCCATTACCTACATCCTGGAGCACTCAAACCGCGCCTTGCCGGGCGCGTACAAGTTTTCGGCGCTGTGGAGCGGGCAGGAGGGTTCGCTGCTGTTGTGGGCGTGGCTGCTGGGCGCGTACGGATTCGTGCTGCGCCTGCTGCACAGGACCGATGTGAAGCTCTACGCGTATGCCGGAACCATTCTGGCGGGCATTCAGGTATTCTTCCTTGCCGTCCTGGTCTTTGCCGCGCCGCCGTTTTCGTTGCTGAAGGGCGCCATTCCGGCGGACGGCAATGGGCTGAATCCGCTGCTCCAATATCCCGAGATGGTGATCCATCCGCCGATGCTGTACCTGGGCTACGTGGGGTTTTCGGTGCCGTTTGCCTTTGGGTTGGGCGCGCTGATGATGCGCTATCCGGGCGAGAAGTGGATCAAGATTACGCGCAGCTGGACCATGGTGACGTGGCTGTTCCTGACCTGCGGGATTTTCCTGGGCATGCACTGGGCTTACGCGGTGCTGGGCTGGGGCGGCTACTGGGGCTGGGACCCGGTGGAGAATGCCAGCTTTATGCCGTGGCTGACGGGCACGGCCTTTCTGCACTCAGTGATGATGCAGGAGAAAAAGGGAATGATGAAGAGCTGGAACGTGTGGCTGATTTTTTCCACGTTCCTGCTGACGCTGCTGGGCACGCTGCTGACGAGGGCGGGGCTGGTGAGCAGTGTGCACGCGTTCGCGCAGTCGTCCATCGGCATGTGGTTTTACGTCTTCATGCTGATCGTGCTGGCGGTGTGCATTTTTACTTACGTGCTGCAGCGCAGCCATCTGAAGACCGAGCACTCGATTGAATCGCTGGTTAGCCGCGAATCGAGCTTCCTGTTCAACAACTTGCTGCTGCTGACGGCGTGCTTCGTGATCCTGTGGGGAACGCTGTTCCCCATCATCAGCGAGTATGTGCAGGGCACCAAGGTGACGGTGGGCGCGCCGTGGTACAACACGGTAGCGATTCCGGTGGGGCTGTTCCTGCTGTTCCTTACCGGTGTGGGCCCGCTGCTGCCGTGGCGATCGACCTCGCTGAAGGCAATCAAGCGGAATTTTATTGTTCCCGTGATTGCGCTGTGGGCCACGGTGATTGTGGCGTACATCGCCGGCGACCGGCCGTGGCATGAAGGCGCATTTGACCGCGGAGCATTTTATGCGCTGGTGGGATTCGGGGTGGGCGCAGCGGTGTTTGCTGCGATCACCTCAGAGTTCCTGCGCGGCGGAGGCGTGATTGCGCGGCAGACCGGCAAGAACCTGTTCGCCGCCATGGTGCTGCTGACGCGGCGCAACACGCGGCGCTACGGCGGCTACATTATCCATATTGGCGTGGTGCTGGTGGTGATCGGCCTATGCGGGGCGGCGTTCAATCGCAGCCAGGAAGAAGAGATGGCGCTCAACAGCAAGCTCGCCATTGGACCGTACACGTTGCAGGAGATCGGGGCCAGCGACGACTCGAATGCGAACTATGATTCGTCCTTCGCAATACTCGACGTGTACAAGGGCGACAAGAAGGAATTCCAGATCACGCCGGAGCGGCGGTTGTATCACGCCAGCAATCAGCCGCAGACGATGGTCGCGATCCACTCCACGCCGGAGTGGGACTTGTACGTGGTGTTTGAAGGCACGAATCCCGATACCGGGCAGCCGATCATCAAGGCATTCCTGAACCCGCTGGTTAGCTGGCTGTGGATTGGGGTCGTGCTGATAGTGCTGGGGACATTCATCGCGCTGATTCCGAGCATCCAGCCCTCTACTGCGGCGTCAAAGGCGGCCGCGGATAGAGTGGCGCCGGAGGTTGTTGCGGGAGGCCGGTCATGAGATTCCTGCGGCCTGAGAGAGGATGCGGGTCTGGAGACCCGCACGACAGCCGGTCTGGAGACCGGCGGTACGGAGTCACTTTCTGGATCAAGGGCGCGCAGGCGCTGTTGCTTGCGGTGGCCGTGTGCTTCAGCCTGGGCGCGTCGTCGGGCAGCGGGACGCGCATTAACGGATTGAGTCATCGCCTGATGTGCACCTGCGGCTGCTCGCAACTGCTGGGCGAGTGCGATCACTATGGCTGTCCCGATCGCGATAAGGAGCTGGCCGAGCTAACCACCGGGATCAACGCCGGAAAGAGCGACCAGCAGATCCTGGACCAGTTTGTGTCGGAGTATGGCGTGGTGGTGCTTTCCGCGCCGCCCAAGCACGGCTTCGACCTGGTGGCGTGGATTGCGCCGTTGGCCGTGTTTCTGGCGGCGCTGCTGGGAACCATACTTCTGGTGCGGCGCTGGGGCAGCGCCAGGAGCAAGCTGGCATACGCCGGCGAAACCGCCAGCACTCCCGAGATGGACGCGATGCGGGAAAAAATTCGCCGGGAGACCGGCGGCGACGGAGGTTATTGAGCCATGAGCGAAACCGAGGGCCTGCTGGCCGGCTGCCTGCTGCTGATTGCGCTGTTTCTTTACACCTTTTGGCCGGAACACGGGGCTGACCAGACGGAGAAGTCGCAGCTGGAGTTTCTGCTGGAGCGCAAAGAGCAGCTCTATGAGAACCTGCGCGATTTGAGTTTTGAGTACCGCGCCGGGAAGTATCCGGAAGAGGATTATCGCGCGCAACAGGCGCAGCTGGAAAATGAGACGGCGCGGCTGCTGGCCGAGATTGAACATTTGCCGAGGGCGTGAAACAGCGGATTTAGCGGAGCTACCGGAGTTAGCGGAGCTGGAACCCGAAATTCAGGTCCCCCGGTCGCCGCGGCGACCTCCGCTCAGGATGACGGCCTTTTAAGGAAGAAATACAGGAATCGGAAACCAAGGAAACCATGAGATCGACAAAATTTGCTTTCTTTCTAGCTGCACTCTGCTTACTTCTTTCCGGCGCCGCGGCGCATGCAGCCAGCGTGTCCGGCACTGTGACCAACAAGACCACCGGCAAGCCTTCAGCGGGCGACAAGGTGGAACTCGTCGACGTGCAGGCGGGAATGGCAGCAGTTGCCACCGCGACCACCGATGGCGGTGGCCGGTACACGCTGAATGAGCCGGGCGCGGGGCCGTACCTGATTCGCGCGACGCACGAGGGCGCGGGATACTTCATCGCCGCTCCGCAGGGCGCGGGACCGGGCGATATCGGCGTGTACGACGCGGCCGCCAAGGTGAACGGCATCTCCGTGGAGGCTGAGATTTACCAGGTGGAAACGCAGAACGATCAACTTTCAGTGAGCATCTCCTGGGTGGTGCACAACGCCAGCTCGCCCAAGTTGACGGAGTTCAGCAACAGCACATTTGAATTTGCGCTGCCGACGGATGCGGTGTTCGACGGAGCGCAGGCCACGCGCCCCAGCGGCCTGCCCACGATGGCGGTGCCCAAGGAACTGGGCAAAGGACACTACGCGTTCAACGTGCCCATTGAGCCGGACCAGGACGGAAAATCCACCGAATTCCAGATTGGGTTCCACGTGCCTTACTCCGGCAAGTACACCATCAAGCCAAGCATTCTTACACCCGTGGACAACCTGGCGGTGGAACTGCCCAAGAGCATGAGCTTCACGCCGGGTTCCGGCGCATCGTTTCAATCCATCCCGCAGGATCCTTCGCTCAACACTTACCTGCTGAAGAATGTGCTGCCGGACAAGGCAGCGGACTTTACCATTTCCGGCACGGGCTCCATGCCGCGCGAGCAGCAACAGCAGGAGCCAGGCGCGCAACAACAGGCCCCGCAGCAAGGACCGGGCGGCGGCATCGGCGAGCCCATCAACACTCCCGACCCGCTGAGCAAGTACAAATGGTGGATTCTGGGTGGGCTGGCTCTGCTGCTGGCCGCAGCCGCGGCATTTCTGCTGCGTCGTCCGCCAACTCCGGTTGCGGTTGCGGCGGGAGTACCGGGCGCTGTGGCTGTGCCGCAGGCTATCCCTGTTGCGAATGCGCATGCTACTCCAGCCACGCCGGCGGCAAAGAGTTCCGCGCTGCTGAATGCTCTGAAGGAAGAGCTGTTCTCGCTCGAAAGCGAGAAGATCTCCGGGACAATCACACCGGAAGAGTTCGCTGAGCAGAAGGCGGCGCTGGAGACGGTGCTGAAGCGGGCGCTGAAGCGCGGATAGTCATCTCAAGCTCCAAAGCGTGCGTCGGGATTCAGTTGGCCGGATCGACGGAATTCTTGACGCGCGCACGGTTCTCTGGTCTACTTCCTTTAACGATCATGCAGCTTATCCGCGCCAATGCGATCTTGTTTGCGATGAAGAGCGGAGTTGCGATCCTTCCCGCCATTCGAATTAGCGGCGACAACGAGTGCGGGAAGATGAGCCTGACATAAGGGATCGAGAGCAGCAAAAGCAACACAGGCCACCACCCGCACCAGCGGCTGGTGGCTTTTCACATTTTCAGGGGAAAGAACGGCATGTACATTCCAAAATTCAATCGCGTGGAAGACCGCGCGGTGCTGCTGGAGGCGATGCGGCGCTACTCGTTCGCCATCCTGTTTGGGCCGGTGGGCGCGGCCAACGGGGCCACGGCGACGCATTTGCCCTTGTCGGTGAAGGACGAGGGCGAGCATGGGCTGCTGGAGGGCCACTTTGCCCGCGCCAACAAGCATTGGGAGGAATTGGCTGGACGCGAGACGCTGATCGTGTTCCCCGGGCCGCACGCCTACGTCTCGCCGCGCAATTACGTGGAAGAGCTGTCAGTTCCCACTTGGAATTACATTGCGATTCACGCGTACGGCACGCTGGAGCTGCTGGAAAACGAAGACGAAAAGCGACGGCTGGTTGAGGAGCTTATCGCGCAGCACGAGCCGGCCTATGGCGACCGCTGGCGCGCGATGCCGGGAGGATTCCAGCGCGCCATGCTGGCCGGCATCATGGGATTCCGTATTCCCGTTGCGCGCATCGAGGGCAAGTTCAAGCTTAGCCAGAACCGGGCCGAGCGGGAGAGACGCAACGTGCGCGCGACGGAGACTGCGGGTTCCGACGACGAACGCGAGCTGGCGCGATGGATGGGCAGACTGATGGATATGGGAGGCAGGGGGCAATGAGCAATCAGGGCACGCCACAGGTGGAGCTATTCGACACCAGTCTTCGCGACGGCATGCAGCAGCCGAACCTGGAGATATCAGTCCCCAATGCGCTGAAGCTGCTGCAGCGCATGGGCGCGTTCGGCGTGCACTATGCGGAGATCGGCTTTGCGGGCGCTTACCAGTTTGTGGAGCAACTGACAAAAGCGGCGGAGGACGTTGAGACCGGGGCGATGAAGCTGGCCCTCTTCGGCCGCACGCGCGGGCGCGGAACGCGCGTGGCAGACTGGCCCGATGCGCGTTTTATGGTGGAGCGCAAACGGAGGGTGCCGGTGGCCGTGGTGGTGGTGAAGTCGCGGCTGCTGGATGTGGAGCGGTCACTCGAAACTACGCCGGAAGAGAACCTGGCCATGGCGCGCGACACCATCGCGTACCTTCAGGATGAAGGCATGGAAGTGATGGTGGACCTCGAGCACGCCCTGGACGCAGCCTGCGGACGGCGCGAGATGGGCGCGGCGTGCGATGCGGACTACGCGCGACGGACACTTGAATATCTCCACAGCCTGGTGCGGCAATGCGCGGAGCAGCGCGTGAGTCGCATTGTGCTGTGCGACACCACCGGCGGTGCCAGCCCGGAAGAGGTGAGCGCAACCATCGCGCGAATGGTGCGCGACTTTCCGCAGGCGCGGTTCGGCTTCCATGGGCACACCGACCGCGGCCTGGGCGTGGCCAATGCGCGCGCGGCGGTGCTGGCCGGCGCGGTGCAGATCCAGGGAACGCTGGTAGGCACGGGCGAGCGCTGCGGCAATGTGAACCTGACCACTGTAGTGGGCGGGATGCAGCTTCGCGGCGAAGCGGAGTTTGTGCCGGAGGAGTCGCTGAAGGGGCTGGTTGGCCTGGCGCACGCGGCCTACGACGCCTTCTCGCTCGATGTGCCCCACGGCGCGCCTATTGCGGGACCGGGCGCATTCGGCACGTGGGCGGGCATGCATGGATCGAGCGAGCGCAAGAATCCCGGCGCGTATTTGTGGTGCGATCCGGCGCGGGTGGGTGCGTCGCCGGCCATCGGCGTGAATGCGCAGTCGGGCCGCGCCAACGTGATGATGCTCTCCGAAACGCTGGGCGTTGGTCTGAACGCGGCGCAGGCGCAGGAGCTGCTGGACACAAACCAAGCAATGGTGGAGGGCGGCGGGTTCACGGCCAGTGAAGAGTCCTTCCGGCTGGCGTGCATGCGCGTGTTGCGGACGCTGCCGGAGTTCTTTACGGTGCGCACGTGGCGGGTGATGGACGAGTCCGACGAGGCCGGCACGCGCTTTGTGCAGGCGTTCATGTCGTTGGGGCTGGGCAACGGAACCATTGTGACCACGCGCGCCGAGGGCGCCGGGCCAGTGGATGCGCTGACGCGGGCGATGCGCAAGGAATTGGAAAAATGGCATCCGGCGCTGAAGCGGATGCACCTGGGCCGCTTCAGCGTGACCGCGCTGGACGTTTCCGCGCACGACTCGGCCGCGCATGTGCGGGTGACGGTGAGCTTCCAGGCTGCGGGGCACGAGCCCTGGGTGACGGCCGGCGTCTCGAGCGACTTGAACCAGGCCGCGCTGATGGCGATTGTGGATGGGTTTCAATTCTGGTTGTTGCAGAACCCCGCCGGCCAGGATGAGCAATTTGTCGTGTCCGAACCGGAACGCGCCCCTGCGTCCTGACCTCGCGAGTACCATAGGATGCGACCCGCGCTTGATTTCGATGGGAGGAAAGCTCCATGCGCCGTGCAGTCACTCACTGGTATGTCTTGTTCGCACTCCTTTTGTTTGCCGTTGCTCCGGCCACGGCACAGACCTCATGGCGCAACAAGGTCGAACAGGCCCTGCCGCTCATGGGTCACCGCAACTGGATCCTCATCGTCGATTCTGCTTACCCGCTGCAGGCCTCGGCGGGCGTTGAGACCATCGAGACCGGCGCCGACCAGGTTGAAGTGACCCGTTTTGTTCTGGACGCAATCCACCGCTCGATTCACGTCCGGCCCGACATTCTGATGGATGCGGAGTTACCCTTAGTCCCGGAATCCGATGCGCCCGGAGTGACCGCTTATCGTGCCGCCATTGGCAAGCTTCTGGCCGGAATTCCGGTCGAATCCCTCCCTCACGAGCAGTTGATCGGACGCGTTGACGAGGCCGGCCGCACCATGCGTGTCCTGGTCCTCAAAACCACAATGACCGTCCCGTATTCCTCGGTGTTTGTCCGTCTTAACTGCAAGTATTGGAGCGACGATGCCGAAGCGCGGCTGCGCCGTAAAATGGCCGATGCAAAGCCGTAAGTTCTACAACCTACGTGCCCTTGGCTTGATGTTGCCCTCTGCTATACTTTTAGAGGTTCACCTTGCGGAGGTGGCGAAATTGGCAGACGCACAAGCTTGAGGTGCTTGCGCCGCAAGGCATAGGGGTTCAAGTCCCCTCCTCCGCACCAAGATTCCCGCGCCCGAGTGGCCGGAAAGTAGTGTTGAAGATGCAGATTCTGTTCTATTTCATCGTGACGGTACACGTGATTGTGTGCCTGTTCCTCATATGCGTAGTTTTGATCCAGCAGGGCCGCTCGGCTGACCTGGCCGGCGCATTCGGAGGGCAGGGCTCGCAGACAGCGTTCGGGCCGCGCGCCGCAGCCAACCTTCTCACCCGTCTAACCACCTGGTCGGCAATCATCTTCATGGTCACATCGCTGAGCCTGACCGTACTTTACGTGCGCGGCAGCGGCACTCACGTCAAGTCAGTGCTTTCCGGCACCACCTCGCAGCAGGCTCCAGCCAAGTCGGGCAAGTAGGATCGTTTCGCGGTTTGGCATCCAACGGCAGGCTTCGGCCTGCCGTTCGTCATTCGGGGCGCGTTTCGCCTGCGCGGACTAACTTTTGATACACTCAGTTCCTCGCTGGCACTCCGCCAGAGGCCGAATTCGCGCCTCCCGAAACACCCCGCGGTCATGTCCTGGTCGAACCCCAAGGGCCAATATCCTACGCATGGAGGAAACGACAATGACGACAACGCACGACACCGTAACTAAAGAGCATCTCGCGATGAGCACGCCGTCGATTGTGTCGCAGCAGGAGTGGGAGGCTGCGCGCCAGCAGTTGCTCGTGAAAGAGAAGGCCCTGACCCGCTCTCGTGACGCGCTGGCCGCTGAACGCCGGCGAATGCCGTGGATGGAGATAGAGAAGAGGTACGAATTCGACGGGCCCAAGGGCAGGGTAAGCCTGCTGGATTTGTTCGAGGGCCGCCGTCAGTTGATTGTCTATCGCGCCTTTTTTGAGCCCGGCGTGTTTGGCTGGCCTGACCACGCCTGTCGCGGTTGCTCCCTGGGCGCCGACCAGGTGGCACACCTGGCCCATCTGAACGCTCGCGACACCACCCTCGCATGGGTCTCGCGCGCGCCGCAAGAGGACATCGCGCGCCTGAAGGCGCGAATGGGATGGCAGATGCCCTGGTACACCATGACTGACAGCTTCGACGTGGACTTTGGCGTGGACCAGTGGCACGGCCACAATGCTTTCATCCACGACGGCGACAAGGTGTACCGCACATACTTCATCAACAGCCGCGGTGACGAGGCGTTGGGTTCCACCTGGAGTTACCTGGATATGACCGCGCTCGGCCGGCAGGAGAGCTGGGAGAACTCGCCCGAGGGCTACCCGCAGACCCCGCCGTATAGGTGGTGGAACTGGCACGATAACTACGAGGCCGAGACCGAAACTCATCCGCTGTGGCTCGATATCCTGACCGATCCTGCGGGAGCCGCTACTCGCAGGCGCGAAGCGGAAGGGAAAGCATGCGGCTGCGAATGAGCCTCACGCCGCGCCAATGTCGCCGTCGGCAATAAGAGCTGCGGCGATCGCTCCGGCTACGCCTTCCGCAAAGCTATCGAAACCAGCGTGGGCTTTTTCTGGGATCCTGAGCTATCCCGGGCATGGGCATGCGCAAGGGGCCCCACGCTGGGCAGGCTTTCTGCCTGTTGGCCTGCGCCGATCGTACCGAAACACCTATGGCCGTTTTTGCCCTCGCTCTTTGCCGCGTACATGGCTTCATCCGCATGCCGCATCAGCGTTGCAGCATCGGTTCCCGCCTCGGGATAGATCACCACGCCAATGCTCAAGGTGATCTCCACGTTCATCTGGTTGATGGGAAATGGGCCTGCGGCGGCGGCTGCCATCTTGGCGGCGATAACCTCGGCCTCGGAGGGATCGTGCAGGTCGGTGAGAAGAACAAGAAACTCATCGCCGCCAATCCGAGCCACCGTATCAGTCAGCCGAAGACATTCGCTCAGGCGCCGCGCCATTTCGCAGAGCAACCGATCGCCCGCGGCATGACCCAGCTCATCGTTGACCGCCTTGAACCCGTCCAAATCCGTCATCAGCACGCCCAGATGCGTTCCGTTCCGATCGGCTGTCTCCAGCGCCATTCGCAGCCGTTCGTTCAGTAGAACGCGATTGGGCAGGCCGGTAAGCGCGTCATGTTCGGAAAGGTACCGGAGCCGCTCTTTGCTCTCGTACAGCTCTGAGGTACGCTGCTTCACGCTGTGGCGCAAAACGATGATCCATGCGAACGCGCCCAGTACGATCAGGCAGACAACCACAAAGCTCACCAGTGCGTGTTCGGGTGTCCACCAGGACGGGGCATGAAGAACCGCAATGTCATCGGCCGACCGCAAGAGGATGCGGGCTGACTCGGGCTGCACCCTGCCATTTCCCAGGCTGATGCTCCATGCATCCACCTGAACGCTGCAGATGCCGGTCACGCGCAATACGCTCCCGTTCCTCCACGCATGCGGCCGTTCCGCCAATGCCTCTTTGGAGATCATGGCGGGAATCAGAACACCGCCCGCGCTCAGCATCACTTTCGGTTCCGTGGAGGAAAGATCCTGTCCAATCAGTTCCGCATCGATCTGGATAAGCCGGCCATCGAGACTGTCATTCATTTCCTGGTTCGCGCTAATCCGCACCGGCAAATCGGGCAGTGCCGCGCCGCCGTGCGAGGCGCGAAAGCTCGCCTCCTCCAGGGTCGGCTTGAACGCGTCCACCGAGGGGAAGCCCACCACCGCCACCTGCGTACCCAACGGCAAGCTGGTCCTCTGGCGTGTTTCCATGCACAGGGCGTCCGCTCCGGACTGAATGCAGATCATTCGGCCGGGCCAATCCAGAGTCAGCGCGCCTTCCAGATGTACTCGATGGGAAAGACTCGGGCCAGCCAGGTTCGAGCCCCCCGAAACACTAAACAAGTCGGGGATCCGAATCGCCGGCAATTGGAACGGATCGTCAGGTGCGGCGCGCACAACGCGAATCTGGCGAAGCGAAGGGAAAAAAGCATGCACGCCCACCATCTGGCGGCGCGAGTTGAAAACCGGAGAGGTATTGGCGGTCAGTCGTACCTGCGAATCGACCAGCGATTCGTAATTCACTCCGGGTTCCACCACAGAAGCGGCAGGAAATGAACGCCCATTGGACTCAATCTCGAATGCCACCGTGCCTGCCCCGTAATGCACGGCGCGAACCAGGCCCTGCACCTCGATCCAATCGCAGTCGTACCTTCCGGAAAACAGGTCTTCGCTGTTGACCCTGAGAGGCGTGGGTAGCCTGGATTTTCCGGCCACGCGGATTTCGATGGCCTCCACAATGGACGCATAGTCTCCCGGGCCGGTCACACCCTTGATGTCCACCAGATCCCCGCTATGAAGAGCCAGAATCGGCCGGTGGGGGATGGAAACAAACACGCAGCCTGATTGGTCACATACGAAAATCGCCCCGCGTCTGGGATCGATGTACGGGTCGTAGTAAGTCAGCACTGCGCGAAAGTGAACTGGATACTCGCCTCTGGCTAGGTCCGGAGGCAGGCTATGGACGGCGCGCGCGTTCATTAGGGAAATTTGGCGCGGCGGAGAAGCATTCGCCATGAAAGCAGACGGACCCAGGGCGGCTCCCACCCCTAAAACAAACGCACACAGCCGCCGCCGGAGCTCCATCCAATAACTCCTTGGAACCCGATAGTCGGACGGAATGCGGCCAATCGTCCGTGATGACCGGCACGCTATCGGGCGAAGTTCAATCGTCTTATCGGCAGTTTGTTGGGGCGCAATCAGGCTGATTTATGACTGGCCCGGTGACCGGCCGTCAGTTTCTTTCCAGGACCCCCGGTTGACCGGCGATCAAGGATTCGCTTGACAAATATATCTGCAAGATATATCTTCCAGCTATATGGAACTCTCCCGCACTGCCTACGTCGTCCTCGGCATGCTCGCCGTGGGCAACGACCGCTCCGGCTACGATATCCGCCAGGCGATCGAAACCAGCGTGGGCTACTTCTGGGGCGAGAGCTACGGGCAGATTTACCCGGCTTTGAAGCAGTTGTCCGTCGCCGGCCTGATTGAGCCAGGCGGCGAACCCGGCAAACAGCGGCGCCAGGCCTACCGCATTACCGCCGCCGGCCGCACCGTCCTTCGCGAATGGCTCGCCGCGCCCTTCCAGAACGATCCCCCGCGAAACGAATTCCTGCTCAAGCTCTTCTTCGGCGCAGAAGCTGATCCCAGCGTGGCCATCGAACATATCCGCGAGCTGGAGCGGCGCAATCTCCAGTCGCTGCGTGCCATGGAACAGATTGAGGCCCTCGCGCCGGTAATGAATGCCCCCGAACCGGGGCTGAAGTACTGGATGCTCACTCTCCGCCTGGGCATGGCTATGACTCGCGCTGCGCTCCAATGGGGCAAAGACGCTCTGGCCGCATTGGAAGAAGCTGAACGCCCAGACGGCCCCACAACCACTCGACCTGCACTAACCCATCTTCCCCCATCCCATTCTGGAAAGGCACCCCGTGACGCAAGCTGAATTGAAGATTCGACAGGGATTTGGGTGGCTGGTCTTCGCCACTTTTGTGTGCGGTTTCTTCTGGGGCCCGATGGGCGCCTGGACCGGCCCCATCATGGGCGTCTGGTTCATCGGCACGCAGCGCATCCGTGCCGGTTTCTTATGGATTCTGGCGATCGGATTCATTCCCGCTGCTTTGCATCATTGGCGGATGCTGGGAGCGCATTCCGGCATGGGCGCGCTACTCCTTCTGGCAGCGGCCGTTGTCAGCGTGATTCCATTTATGGTGCACCGGCTGGCTGGCAATCGTCTCAACGGAATCGCCTGGACCTTGCCGTTTCCATTGGCTAGTTTGGCCCTCGCCTGGGCCGTCCCGCACTGGTTGGCGCCGCTCAGTGCCGGCGCATTTCGCTCATCGCTTGCCGTCTTCATGCCCGTTGAGACTTTGACCGCCTCCTCCGCGCTTCGTGCCTTCGGCCTGGCCTGGTTTGCTGCCATCCTCGTTTGCTTATGGGACCGCAACTTCCGTCTTCGCGGACTGCTCCGGCCCTTTGCCCCGCGGCCGCGACCCTGGAACCAGCGCGCGGACACCATCGCCCTGCTCCGCAGCACCGCAACCGGCGCTCCAGTTCGCGTGGCCGGCGAAGGCCCCAGCCTCCATCTCGAATCGACAACCGGAGAACAATTCCCCATCCGCGATGACATGCCGGTCTTCATCAACCAGACGGACTTGATCGGGCAAAACCGCAAATACAGCCACTTCTACGACAACATCGGCGGCTTCTACGACGATTCCCAACGCGTCCTCATGGCGCTCGGCGGCATCGACCGCGACTCTTACGTGATGAGCTACATGGGCCTGCTTGAGGTCAAGCCCGGCGACAAGGTGCTCGAAACTTCCGTCGGAACCGGCCTGAACTTCAAATATCTCCCGCACTCGATTCACCGCTTCGGCCTCGATATCTCCCGCGGAATGCTGCTGCGCTGCCAGGAAAATCTCCGCCGCTGGAGCCTCCCCGCCGACCTGTTCATCGGCAACGCCGAGGCCCTCCCCTTCGCCGACTCCAGCTTCGACGTGGTCTTTCACGTGGGCGGCATCAACTTCTTCACAGACCGGGCCGCCGCCATCCGCGAGATGATTCGAGTGGCCAAACCGGGCACCCTCCTGCTCATCGCCGACGAGACCGAAGAGCACGTGAAAGAGGCGTACGAGAACATTCCCTACACCCGCGAGTTCTACAAGGATCGCGAAAAGGCCGTGTCCGTTCCCGTCGACCTGGTTCCCGATGCCATGGAGGACGTTCAGGTCAAGATCATCCGGATTGGGGGAAAAAACCGGTTCTACGCCCTCACCTTTCGCAAGCCGCGCGTTCCGGTTGAGGAGCCGATCTCCGTTGGTTGCGCAACGGCCGCAAATCACGGGTCCTGTTGACGCTTCTAAAATCGAAGCATGATCCTGGAGACATTTCCCGTCGGCCCGCTGCAATGCAACTGCACCATCCTCGGCGACGAGCAGGCCGGCGAAGCCATCGTCATCGATCCCGGCGACGACATCGCCCGGATCCAGAAACGGCTCCAGGAGCTGCGCCTCAAACTGACGCAGATTCTCATCACCCATGGGCATATCGATCACGTGGGCGGCGCGCTGAAGCTGAAGCGGCTGACCGGCGCGCCCATACTGCTGAACGAACAGGACCTGCCGCTGCTGAAGATGATGAACGTGCAGGCGGCGTGGGTTGGAGTGCAAACGCCGGAAGTTGCGCCGCCGGACGCGAGCCTGGAGGAAGGGCAAAAGGTGGGGCTGGAACGCTATCCGGCCGAGGTGCTGCATACGCCCGGGCATACGCAGGGATCTGTTTGCCTGCATTTCGCCCCGATGAAATTGCTACTCGCCGGAGACACGCTGTTTGCCGGCAGCATTGGACGCACCGATCTGCCCGGCGGCGACAGCCGGCAGATTATCGATTCGATCAAAGGCCGCCTGCTGGCGTTGCCGGATGAGACGCGGGTGATCCCGGGACACGGCGAAGAGACCACGATCGGCGCGGAGCGGGAAAGCAATCCCTTTCTGCGTGGCAGATGGTGAGCGATGCTTTAATATCAATTACTTACTTGTTACAACCTGAAGTTAAAGTTGAGCTGCAGCCTCGGATTTGTTAGCTTCCTGATTCGTTCCCAAAAAGTTAATCAGCGCCTCCATACCCGTTTGAAATTCACATACAGGCGCGAGCAGGCTCAGGACCAGCCAACCGGAGTCAGGCAATCCAAAAAAGTAGCCAGGATGGACCCAGACGCCGCGGTCGAGCAACAGGCGGACGGTGTCTTCATCCGGCCGCAGAGCGGGAATGCGCAGCACGGCGTACCAGCCACCCTCATGCTCGAGCCGCCGCACTTCCCCCAGAGACGCGAGCTGGCGGTCCAGCTCTGCAAGGTTGGCCCAAACCCGCTCCTGCATCTGGCGCTGAATTCCATGGCGGCGGGCGAGCCACGCAGGCAATGCTAGTTGCACAGGAGCGTTCATGGAGAGGAACGTGTCGGCGATGACTTCAAGGCGGTCTAGCGCGGCTGGGCGTTGCGGACTCGCCCCTGCGGCGACGATCCAGGCGGCCTTCATCTGCGGCAGGCCGGCGATCTTGCTCAGCCCGCTGACCACGAAGACGGGAATGTCTTCCGGTATGGACGCAAAAGAGGGAATCCGCGCCTGGCCAGCTTCGATGTTCCCACCCATCGGCGATAAAGCTGCCGATGGATGGGGCACAGCTGGAGCCGGGTAATCCAGGAACACCTCGTCGACGATCAGCGACAGGTCATGCTCGCGGCACAGGCGGGCAAGTTCCCTGCCCTCCCACGCCTTGGTGAAATGCCCGGTTGGGTTGTTGGGATGAACCAGGACGATGGCGCGAGTCTGGGGCGTGATGGCGCGGCGAAATCCTTCGGGATCGATCTGCCAGCCGTAGTCGTAAACCAGCGGCGCGGGCTTGAGGCGGACGTCGTCGAGGGTGGCGAGGAAGTCGAACAGCGGATAGCCGGGCTGAGGCACCAGGATCTCGCTCCGCGGGTCGCAGAGCAGGCGGAACAGAAAGCTGTACGCCTCGCTGGTGCTGGTGGTCAGGATGACCTGCTGGGGAGAGATTGCGGCGCCGTGATCGGCGTAGTAGGCGCAAACGGCCTGGCGCGCGCTCAGCAAGCCGCGGGGCTGCGGATCGTAGTCGAGCACCGCTGGGTTTGCCAGAGAAGCCAGGAGATCCGGGTCGTAGTGGAAGCCGCAGCGGGTGGGATTGGAGGCGGTGAGGTCGGCGAGGGGTAGGCCGGCCTGGAGGCGCGCGCGATGGGCGCGGGCCAGTTCCGTCTCCTCCGTGTTCCAGGCTGTGCGTTGAGCAAAGCGCATGATCTTCCATGGTAGCGCCGGGCACTCGCGGCAAACCGCGGCGATCCGCAATGCCAGAATGGAAGAAGTGCACATCGAGGGAGCGGGAGGACGATTGGGACTGCGGGCGGTGATTTTCGATTATGGGATGGTATTGACGGGACAGCCGAATGCGGAGGCGCACGACGCGATGGTGCGCATCACGGGGCTGAATGCGGAGCGGTTCGAGACGCTTTACTGGGCCGATCGGCACGCGTACGACGAGGGCAGGCTGAGCGGGGTTACGTTCTGGGAGAAGTTTGCGCGGGAGAGCGGGCTTGCGCTCACGGCCGGCGACCTGGCTGAACTGAACCGGCTGGACGCGCGCATGTGGACCACTGAGAATCCCGCGATGGTGAAGTGGCAGCAGCAGCTGAAGGCGCGCGGGCTGCGCACGGCAATCCTGTCGAACATGGGCGATTCGGTGCTGGAAAGCGTTCTGGGCGCTTTTGCGTGGATTGGGGACTTCGACGTGCTGGTGTGGAGTTTTCAGCTTGGGATGGCCAAGCCCGATCCGGCGATTTACCTGTACACGCTGGAACGGCTGGGAGCGCTGCCCGAGGAGACGCTTTTTGTGGACGACAGGCGCGTAAACGTGGAGACGGGGAGGGGGCTGGGTTTGAAGGCGATTGAGTTTACAACCGTAGAACATCTGCGGCAAGAGCTTGTGGCCATGGAACTGGACGGCGAACTGCCGCTGCCGTAAATGACACGGCGGCGGCGGGGGCCCGGAGGCCCCCGCTACAGCCGGCCGGGAGGCCGGCGCTACAAGAGCACGCCCGCTCATCGTTCGCCGCGGCGAACGATGAACGGAGCACAGCCTGGTTGGCGATACAGATCAGTTGTTGATACAGCTCAGTTGGTAAAACTGCTCGGTATTTGGCGCAGCTCAGTAGGTGACTGTTTTTTCCAGCGGCAGGTCGCGGGAAGAACTGCCGACGTGGAGGACGTAGCTACCGGGGACCTGCTTCCAGGAGTCGGAGGCTTCGTCGAAGATGGAAAGCATTTCGTGACTGACTGGAACCGAGACTTGTTTCGATTCGCCGGGAGCCAGATCGACCTTGGTCCAGCCCACGAGGCGATTGGGCGGCTCGGCTGCCGCTTCAGGCAGACTGGCGTAGACCTGGGCCGTTTCCATCCCAGCGCGCTTGCCGGTGTTTTTCACCGTGAAGGTGACGGTGGTGGTTTCGCCTGGCGTGACGGAAAGGCCGGAGTAGGCGAAGGTGGTGTAAGAGAGGCCGAATCCGAAGGGGAACAGGACGGGCTTGTGCTCCGCGTCGTACCACTTGTAGCCGACCTTCAGGCCTTCATCGTAGTTCCTATCGAAGTCGGGGCCGATGCCCATCAGCATTCCGATGATTCCGGGTGCGCCGGCGAGCTTGGGCACGGGGTGCTCGGCGTCGGCCTTTTGCGGGGCGAGATGGATGGGATGAGGCAGATCGGCTTCGCTCCTGGGGAATGTCAGCGGGAGATGGCCGGAGGGGTTCACGTCGCCGAAGAGGATGTTGGCGATGGCTTCCCCTCCGCGAATGCCGGGATACCACGCCTCGAGGACAGCCGGGACCTGGTCGATCCAGGGCATGAGGACGGCGCCGCCGTTTTCGAGCACGACGATGGTGTGAGGATTGACTGCGGCGACGGCTTCAACGAGTGCGTCCTGATTGTCGGGCAGGGAGAGATTGGCGAGATCCATGCCTTCGGATTCGTGCTGGGTGACGAAGACGATGGCCACCTGCGATTTTTTGGCGAGGGCGGCAGCTGAGGCGGGATCGGTTCCGGGATCGAACTGGACGTCGGCGTGCGGCGCCATGGCTTGAATTCCCTTGAGGGGCGCGGAGCGGAAATAAATGGCGAGGAGCGCGAAGCTTTCGAGGGGATTCCGCATCAGCTCCGGGGGAGGGGGAACGGGGTTGCCGCCAGCGGGCGAGACCTGCGACGAGCCTCCGCCCGACATGACGCCAACGTCGGCGTGGCCGCCAATGACGGCGATGGACTTGATGGAAGCGGCGTTGAGCGGCAGGACGGCGCCCTGGTTCTTGAGGAGAACCGCGCCGCGCTCTTCGGTTTTCTGGGCGATTCGGAAGCCCTCCATGACGTTGGGAGACTCGGGCTGCGGCGGATCGTCGACAATGCCGGAGTCGAACTCAGTGCGCAGGATGCGATGCACCATGTCATTGAGGCGGTCGATGGGAACCTGGCCGTCTTCGACAGCTTTCTTGAGCGGCGCGCCGAAGGAGTCGTTCCCGGGCATCTCGATATCGAGGCCGGCCATGGCCGCGGCCACCGTGCTTTGGGTTCCGCCCCAGTCGGAGACAACGAAGCCTTTGAAACCCCAATCCTTTTTGAGCACGCCGAGGGTGTAGGGATTTTCGCAGGCGTAGACGCCGTTGATCTTGTTGTAAGAGCACATGACTGCGCCGGCGCCGGAGTCGCGGAGCGCGATTTTGAAGGCGAGCAGGTCGCTTTCGCGCATGGCACGCGGGGAAATGACTGAATTGACGACGATGCGGCCGGCGTCCTGATCGTTGACGGCGTAGTGCTTCTGGTCGGTGATGAGGTGCAGGGCCTTTTCGGCTTTGAGCTCGGAGCCGGCCAGGGTGCCGGCGAGCAGCGGGTCCTCGCCCTTGTACTCGAAGGTGCGACCGTCGCGCGGCTCACGGATCATGTTGATGCCGGAGCCGAGCGACATGTTGAAGCCCATGGCACGCATCTCGTGGCCGATCTGAGTGCCAATCTGAAAGGAGAGCGCGGGGTCCCATGCCGAGGCCATGGATTCGCCGGAGGGAAACGCGGTGGCGTAGCGGCCGCCAGCACCGGCGCCGGAGATGCCCTGGTTGGAGTCGGTCATCTGAAGATCGGGAATGCCGAGGCGCGGAATGCCTGGAATAAACCCGAGAGTGGCGATGGCGCGAGTGAGCGGGCCGGATTCAGGCCGTGGGCCGATGATGCTGAACCAGCCGGGGCCGTGGAGGAGCTGGATTTTTTCGTCGAGGGTCATCTGCTGGATGACCATGTCGGCGCGTTGATCGGGCGAGAGCGATTTGTCGGACCAGGCATATCGCCTGGGCGTGGAAATGCCCGGGATCTGGGCAAAGGCGGAAGCGGAAACAAGGAGTGTGGAGACGAGAACCAGGAAGAAAGCGAGGCGACGGTTCATAGAGGGACTGCCTTTCTGGCGTACGAGTGGACAGTCCTTTATAAACCTATGAGCCAGGTTTCAGGGGGACGGGCCGGCGCGGTCTCACCCTAACCGCAAAAAACGCGGTTAGGATGGGGCACCCAATTTTCAGAGATATGGGGAGATCAGTAGAGGCGGAAATTGACCTCGACGGTAATCATGACGGGGACGGGGATGTGCCCGTCCTTCATGGCCGGCTTGAACTTGTACTTGCGGACGGCTTCCATCGCTTTTTCGTCCAGCCCCATGCCCAGCGGACGGACCACGCGCGGGTTCTGGGGATTGCCCTGGGCGTCCACGATAAGGGAGATGAGGACCACGCCCTGGTACTTGGCGCGGCGGGCCTCGTCAGAGAACTCGGCTTCAGGAGTGATGAGAGCGATGGGGGCGGAGATGCCGCCGCCGACGCGGTAGACGCCGCCGCCGGTGTTGCCGCCGTAACCGGGGCCGTAACCATTGCCGGTGCCGGAGCCGATGCCGCCGCCGGAGCCGGTGCCCATGCCGCCGCCGGAACCCTGTCCGTTGGAGAGGACCACGTTCTGCCCGCTGTGGACGCCGAAGTTCTGCAGCTGAGGATTATCGGGGAGCTTGATGTTGTCCTGAACGTTGATGGCGGGAGTAAAGGCCAGCTTGGGGTGGTCGAGGATGGGCACCATGGGCGGCACAATGGGATCCTTCATGCGCGGTGGCAGTTTGCCCTTGGTTGCCTCCACAATGTCATGCGAGCCGCCGCCACCACCGCCACCGGCGAGGTTGGCCTGCTTGGGAGCCATGTACGTGCCCACGTCGATGTTGGTGGCGTCGAGCTTGGGTTTTTCGATTGCTTTGATGACTTGGCGGGCGCCGATGATCAGGATGATGGCCAGGATTGCCCCGTTGATGAAGGTGGCAGAGCCTACGGCCCAGGGGTTGGTCTTGAACGCCATGCGGTCGATGACCGGGATAGGCGTGGAGGTGAGCTCGAGCGGTGGGAGCTTGGGCGGAAAGAAAACATCGCGGATGCTCTCGTAGAGTTGCGTCCAGAGGGGTTTTTCGTCGAAGGCCTTACCGAGAAACGAATCGAGCTCGTGGCCCTCGATGGTGGGCAGGGCGGCTGACGCTGAGGTGGCAGACTGGGTCATAGTGGTGTTGCTGTCTTGGGTGGTGGCGCTCAAGCCCATTCCTTCCCGGGACCGGAGGGTGGGGTCGCCTGGGTCCAATACTTCATTATGACGGAACGGATCGAATTCTGTCCTGCCTGATCGGGCGCCGGAAGGAGCCGAGGTAGCCGTTGGGTCAACGGGCGAACTCATAGGGTGACCTAGCTCCAGAATCTCATATTCGGCGGCCGCGCTGTCTTCCATACACAATAGACGGCAAGTGAGATCAGTTGTTACCGGAAAAAAGTTGCCTGTTTGCCGGTTACACTGGAGGGGAACGCCCGACCAGGAACGATGGAGAAGCGATGCCCGCAGCGCCGGAATTGAAGGCGACCCTGAACCTGCCGCAAACGGCTTTCCCGATGAAGGCCAACCTGCCTCAAAATGAACCACTTCGCCTGGCTCGCTGGGCCCAGATGGGCCTGTATGACGAGCTGAGGAAGGCGGGCAAGGGCCGGCCCTCGTACATTCTCCACGACGGTCCTCCTTATGCCAACGGGCCCATTCACCTGGGGCACGCGCTGAACAAGGGCCTGAAGGACTTTGTCGTGAAGTCCAGGACGATGGCCGGATTCGACGCTCCCTACGTCCCGGGCTATGACTGCCACGGGCTGCCCATCGAGATCAAGGTGGACGAGCAACTGGGCCGCAAGAAGCTGGAGATGCCGGCCACTCAAGTGTTGGATGCATGCCGGGAGTACGCGCAGAAGTTTGTTGACTTGCAGACGGCGCAATTTGAGCGGATCGGGGTGTTTGGGCGGTGGGCGACGCCGTACAAAACCATGAGCCGGGCGTACGAGGCGCGGACCCTGGAGGCGTTTTACGGGTTCCTGGAGAAGGGATTTGTTTACCGCGGGTTACGGCCGGTGTACTGGTGCACGCACGACAAAACCGCGCTGGCGGACGCGGAAATCGAGTACGAGCAGCACACCAGCCCATCGATCTATGTGCGCTACCGGATGACGTCGGACCCTGCGGAGCTGAACGCGGCGCTGGGGGGGCGGGAGGTGCGCGGGTCTGGAGACCCGCACGACAGCCGGTCTGGAGACCGGCGGTACGAGGTCTACACGATCATCTGGACAACGACGCCGTGGACGATTCCGGCTTCGATGGCGGTGGCGTTTCATCCGGATTTTGAGTACGTGGCGCTGGAGACCGACCCCACTCTTGCCGCAAACAGCGGCGGCAAGGATGGGGCACCCGCAATGGGTCCGGTTTACATTGTGGCGGCGGAGCTGGCCGCGCAGGTGATCGAGATGTGCAAGCTCGAAGGCGCGAGAGAGGTTGCCCGGTTCAAGGGAGCGAAGCTGGAGCGGACGACGTTCCAGCACCCATTCCTGGAGCGGTCGATCCTGGGCGTGCTGGGCACTTACGTGACGGCGGATACGGGCACAGGCGCGGTTCACACGGCGCCTTCGCATGGCGCGGACGATTTTTACACCGGGCAGAAGTACGGGATCGAAGTGAAGACGCGGGTGGACGCGGAGGGCCGGCTGCACGTGGACGAGACGGCATGGCCGATGGCTACGCCGCCGCCCTACGACGGGCTGACGGTGTGGAAGGCCAATCCGGTGATTGTTGCCTTGCTGCACGAGCGGGGCGCGCTGATGGCCGCCGGCAACCTGGAGCATAGCTATCCGCACTGCTGGCGCTGCCACAATCCGGTGATCTTTCGCGCGACCGAGCAGTGGTTCATTTCGCTGGACAGGAATGTTCAGCGGAAGGACGGATCGGAGACCACGTTCCGGCAGTTGACGATTGAAGAGATCGACAAGGTGGTGTGGGACCCGGCGTGGGGCAAGGAACGGATTACCAACATGATGGCGACGCGGCCGGATTGGTGCATCAGCCGGCAGCGCATCTGGGGCGTACCTATTGCCGTGTTCATGTGCGAGGGTTGCAACCAGCCGATCAATGACGCGGAGCTGAACAAGAAGATTGTGGACCTGTTTGAGCGCGAGGGCGCCGAGGCGTGGCACACGAGCGACGTGACGGCGCTGTTGCCCGCGGGCGCGAAGTGCGTGCACTGCGGCGGGACGAGCTTCCGTAAGGAGACGGACATTCTGGATGTGTGGTTCGACTCCGGCTCGAGCTGGTTTGCGGTGTGCGAGACGGACCCGGATCTGAAGGGACCTTACGCGCGCTTCCAGCATGGTGAAAACGTGCCGGTGCTCTATCTCGAAGGCGGCGACCAGCACCGGGGATGGTTCCACTCGGCGCTGCTTACCAGCGTGGCGCTGCAAGGACAGGCGCCCTACTCGCACTGCAATACGGCCGGTTTCACTCTGGATGAGCAGGGGCGGGCGATGTCGAAGTCGCTGGGCAACGGCGTGGACCCGGTGGACATTGCCGAGCGCATGGGCGGAGAGATTGTGCGGCTGTGGGTGGCCAGCGTGGACTTCCGCGAAGACATGGCCGCGAGCGAAAACCTGATGTCGCGCTGCGCGGAGATTTACCGCAAGATCCGCAACACGTTCCGGTTCCTGCTGGGGAATTTGAAAGGATTCGATCCGGCGCGCGACGCGGTTGCTGATGTGGACCTGTTGCCGCTGGACCGATACATGCTGGCGCGGACGCGCGAGCTGACGGAGAAGATTCTGGGCTGGTACGACGCATTTGAATTCCATCGCGTGTACCACGCAGTGAATGAGTTTGCGATTGTGGACCTGAGCTCGTTCTATCTGGACGTGCTGAAGGACCGAATGTACACGTTTGCGCCGACTTCGGCGGCGAGAAGGTCTGCGCAGACGGTGCTGTGGAAGATCGCGGAGACGCTGGTGCGGCTGGTTGCGCCGATTCTCAGCTTTACTGCGGATGAAGTTTGGGATTATCTGCCGGTGGTGGAGGGACGGGAGAAGAGCGTGCATTTGGCGCTGTTTCCGCGACCGGAGGAGGTGTTCTCGGAGAATCCGGCGGAGCTGCTGGAGGAATGGAAGATACTACTGCATGTTCGAGATGAAGTCTTGAAATTGCTTGAAAAGGCGCGGCAGGACAAGACGATGGGCAAGGCGCTTGAAGCGGATGTTGTGATTGGAATGGACGTTTCGATCGCCGCAAACGATGAGCTGGGCTCTCTTCTCAGGAAGTATGGTTCGGGTCTCAAGGAATTGTTCAATGTATCCGCTTCGGAGATTGACTCGGCCAACGTTGACGCCAGCGCGGGTTTAGTTTGGCAACCAGAAGGAAGCGATGTACACATTCAGGTGCGGCCCGCCAGCGGACACAAATGCGCGCGCTGCTGGAATTTCATGCCTCATGTCTCTAACTACGGCGTGTGGGCGAATGTTTGCGACCGCTGCCAGGGCGCGCTGCGTGAGATGCACATCGATCCTCCGCAAGCGGAGGACGCGGCTTGAGCTTTCCCGCTCCTAAGAGACTTCCCTTCCTGCTGCTCATCTCGGCGGCGGTGTTTGCGCTGGACCGCTGGACCAAGACTTGGGTGACGCACCACGTCCAGTACGGCGGGGCGATTCCGATTTGGGATCACGTGCTGCGAATTACGCATTGGACCAACGGCGGCATGGCGTTTTCTCTGTTCGCGTACACGGCGCGGCCTGAGGTGGTGCGGTGGGCGCTGGTGTGCTTCGCGTCGCTGGCGGGAATTGCGGTGGTGATCGCGATGGTGCGGCTGGGCAGCCAGATTAACGTAACCACGGTGGCGCTGGCGCTGATCCTGGCCGGCGCGGCGGGCAATGTGCACGACCGCGTGCGCTACGGTGAGGTGACGGACTTCATTGAGGTGCACATCTTCGGCTATCACTGGCCGGACTTCAACGTGGCGGACTCGTCGGTGGTGACGGGGGCGTGTTTGCTGGTGCTGGCGTC
This sequence comes from uncultured Acidobacteriota bacterium, assembly GCA_963788435.1. Classification (GTDB taxonomy): domain Bacteria; phylum Acidobacteriota; class Terriglobia; order Terriglobales; family Acidobacteriaceae; genus Telmatobacter. The sequence goes on from CAWBIG010000010.1 coordinate 26,409, forward strand.
GCTGCGCGAGGGATCAGGGATCAGGGAACAGGGATCAGAAAAGCAGGGCGCCGGGGAACAAGGGAACGAGGGAGCAAGGAACTAGTTGTCAGTTCTTAGTTCACAGTGCACAGTTACACGCGTTCAGTTGAGGGCGCGGCGAGATGCCTGCGAATTCGCCTGGCGCCTAGCCAGACAATCAGAAGCGCGCCCAGCGCGAAAATCACTTTGCCAATCAGTACGGAGGAACCGGGCTTGCCGACGATTTGCGGCGCGATGAAACTGTGCCAGGCATAAGCGAGGGCCGCGGCTGCGCCTAATGCGAAAACATGAATTGGACGCCATCCCGGCCGCGCGGACCAGCGCAGCGCCAGAGCGAGAAAAACCAGATCGACGGCAAGCAGCCCGAAAAATGCCAGCCAGCCCCAGTCCTTGTTGACCAGCAGCGCGGCCGATGCGGCGAGGAAAGCGCAGGTGCCGGCGAACCACGGGCCGGGTGCGGGAATTGCGGCAGTGCGATGGCGGCGCGGGCGGATGGCGAGCGCGGCGCACAGGAATACTGCGAACAGTGCTCCGCCGATGGCGAATTGGAACGGCCGAGCCAGGAAGTGGTCTTGACGCCAGCCGATCACGGTGTTCGCAACCAGCCCGAGAGCAAAGACAATGCACACGATGATGCGGCCGATGGGTGAGAGCCATGGGCGTTGGGCGCGATCGGGAAACAGCCCTTCGGCGAGCACGATGGGCGTGGCGATGCTCCACACAGGATGGACATTCAGCATCCAGAGCGTCCACCATGCGCCCATGCCGAGGGCGGGAATGTAGCCGGCATTGAGCAGGCCCATGTGCAGGTGAAGGTAATCGGGATTGAAGAGCGATTGGGTGGTAAAGGCTTCTTCGAGCATGGCGTAAGCGCCGCCGAGAAGGAGAATGGAGGGCCAGCTTCGGCCGGTGGCGCGGACGATTTCGCGAATGAGGAGCGCGCCGGCGCCGTACATGGGAGCGAGGACGATGAGCGCGGGAAGAAGTGTGATGGGCAGATCCCCGAGCAGGTATTCGGCCACCAGCGGCGCGAGGAAGAAGAGAATGATCGCCGGCGCGAGGGTGGAGACGCGCGGTTTCGAGAGCATGGGAGCATTCATGGCAGACCCTCATTCCTTCCGATTCGCAATTGTACAGTCCGGTCCAAAGGGAACCGATACGACTCGGCGACGGGGGCGTAGCGGGTGCGTCTACACTATTTGAGGCTGTGCCGCGGAAGCTGTAGCGTGGTGCAACCGGTGCGCATAATCACCAATCTGACTTGAACGAGGATCGAATGAGAATCTGCAGTTCTGCTTCTCTGCTGCGCAAGGCTTGTGGCTTTACGGCGGCATTGTCGTGTCTTTTCTTGTTTGTTTTCCAGCAGGCGCGGGCGCAGCGGCTGAGCAACGATGCATTGCCCACGCACTACGACTTGAAATTTACGCCCAACCTGAAAACGGCGACGTTCGCGGGCGTGGAGAAGATCGACGTGATGCTCAAGAGCGCGAGCAAATCGATCACGCTGAATTCTCTCGAAATTGAATACCAGGGCGTGACGGTGACGGCCGCGGGCAAGACGCAGACGGCCACGGTGACCAGCGACAAGGAGAAGGAACAGACCACGTTCACGGTGCCGGACGAGATTCCGGCGGGACGCGCGGTGCTGCACATCCGCTATACGGGCATCCTGAACAATGAGCTGCGCGGGTTCTATCTTTCGAAGACCAAGCGACGCGACTATGCGGTGACCCAGTTCGAATCGACCGACGCGCGGCGCGCGTTTCCCAGCTTTGACGAGCCGGCGATGAAAGCGACATTTACCTTGACGATGGTTGCAGACAAGGGCGATACGGTGATATCGAACACCGAGATTGCCACCGACACGCCGGGGCCGGGCGCGGACAAGCACACTATCAAATTTGAAGAGACGCCCAAGATGTCCACGTATCTGCTGGCGTTCCTAGTGGGCGATTTCAAGTGCATCAACGCGATGCAGGATGGAGTGAAGCTGGGCGTGTGCGCCACCCCGGACAAGATGGATCTGACGGCGTATGCGTTGGACGTGGCCAAGTTCACGCTGCACTACTACGACAACTATTTCGGCATTCATTTTCCCCTGAAGAAGCTGGACATGATCGGGATTCCCGACTTTGAAGCGGGGGCGATGGAGAACTTTGGCGCCATTACCTACCGCGAGACGGCGCTGCTGATCGATCCAAAGACGGCGACGATTGCCGCAAAGAAAAATGCGGCCGAGGACATTACGCACGAGATGGCGCACCAGTGGTTCGGCGACCTGGTGACGATGCAGTGGTGGGATAACACGTGGCTGAACGAGGGTTTTGCCACGTGGATGGAAGACAAGCCGGTGGCGGCGATGCATCCGGAGTGGAACATCCCGCAGGACGAAGCGGAAGGCCTGGACGGCACCATGAATTACGATGCGCAACCAACGACGCGGGCGATCAGGGCGACGGCGAACACGCGCGACGAGATCGAGCAGATGTTCGACGGCATCAGCTATGGCAAAGCCGGTGCGGTGCTGAACATGGTGGAGAACTACGAAGGCAGAGAGACGTTCCGCCAGGGCGTGCACAAGTACCTGACGGAGCACGAATACGGAAATGCGACGGCAGAGGACTTTTGGAACGCGCAGACCGCGGTGAGCCACAAGCCTGTGGACAAGATCATGGGCAGCCTGGTCGCGGAGCCGGGCGTACCGCTTCTGACATTTGGCGAGCCGGAGAACGGAATGGTCAGCGTGGAGCAGCGGCGGTTCTACCTGAGCCCCAGCATCAAGGTGGATGAGGCGCAGAAGTGGACGCTGCCGGTTTGCTTCAAGACCGCCGGCGGGCAGGACTGCGAAGTGCTGACTCCGGAGGCGACGAGCCTGAAGGTTCCCCCGGGCGGGCTGTTCTTTGCCAATGCGGGCGGAGTGGGCTATTACCGTTCCAGCTATCCGGCGGACCAGTACGCGACGCTGGTTGTAAACGTGGAGACGGGGCTGAAGCCCACGGAGCGCATCAACCTGATTGGCGACGAGTGGGCCAAGGTGCGGGCGGATAAGGCGACGGTGGGAGACTATCTGAACCTGGTGGCGGCGGTGAAGGCGGACCCCAACGCGCCGGTGATCGGATCGGCACTGGGCAGAGTGGGCGCGATCTACCAGCGGGTGGCAGCCTCGGAGCAGGAAAGAGCAGCGATTGCCAACTGGCTGCGGACGACACTCTCGGCGGAGTACGCGAAGCTGGGGCCGCCAGAGGCGAGCGACACGCCGGACAAGAAGGAGCTGCGGGCGGAGCTTTTCGGCGTGCTGGGCTACTACGCCAAGGATCCAGCGGTGCTGAAGGACGCACACGAACTGGCAGAGAGTTTCCTGGACAAGCCGGAGTCGGTGGATCCCACGCTGGGGCAGACGGCGCTGGCGATTGCGGCGCGAAATGGGGATGCGGCGCTATTCGACAAACTCCAGCACGTGTACGAGACGTCGGCGAATCCGGAGCTTTCGGCAACGGCGCTGGGGCTTCTGGCACAGTTTGAGGATCCGGCGCTGGAGGAGCGCTCGTTGGAGTATGCCACCACGAGCAAGGTGCGCAACCAGGACGCGGCGTTTCAATTTGCCATTGCGCTGCAGATTGACGCCACGCGGGAGCGGGCGTGGGATTTTGTGAAATCGCATTGGGACCAGGTACATGCGCTGCTGACGCCGGAAATGGGCGGCGCGCTGGTGGGTTCAACCGGCGCGTTCTGCTCGGAGGCGGCGCGCGACGACGTGCAGAAGTTCTTCGCGGCACACCCGGTGGCGTCGGCCGACCAGACGCTGAAGCACTCGGTTGAGCAGATCAACGGGTGCATGGAGTTCCGGCGGCTGCAACAGGGGAACTTGAAGGAGTGGCTGAAGAAGCAGGGAGCCGCTGTCAATGGAGAGTGAGCTGGGCGGAAGTGAAGAAGTGAAAGAGTGAAGAAGCGAAGGGCGGCGCATGACGCGCCGCCCCTTATCTTTTCGGAGTGCCTCTAATTCTCGGGGATCGAAGGCGGAGGCGGAGATTTTTTCGCGGTGAGGGTTGCGCCCCAGCTTCCGTCGGAGGTGCCGAAGGTGAAGTCGATCTGGCCGGGCGAGATCTTGCCGGTGTAATTCAGGGTGTAGGTCTGGCCCTGGTAGTCGGTGTTGATCCAGAAGGTGACGGTGTTGCCGTCGATCTTGCCGTTGTGGATCTCAATGGGAGCCGCGCCCATGCCTCCGACGTTGCCGGTGATGGTAGCGCCGGCGGACTGGAAGTTGAACGTAACCGGCAGACTGTTGCCGTTGAACTCGAAATCGCCTTTCCAGATGCCGGAGATATCCGGCGCGGCGGGAACAGCGGAAGGCGAAGCGGGAGCAGTTGCCGGCGCGGGCGCGCCTTCGCGCTTTACAGTCAATGTGGTGCTGAATGTGCCGTCATCGGTGCCGAAGGTGAAGTCGATCTGGTCGCCGCTGGTCTTGCCGGTAAAGACCAGCTTGTAGGTCTGGCCCTCGTAATCGGTGTCGGCCCAGAACGTGACGGTATCGCCGGCGATTTTACCGTCGTGGATGTCAGTAGGGGTGGTGGGCAGGCCTTCAATGCTTCCGGTGAGCGTGACGCCATCGGCCTTCAGGTTGATGGACACGGGGATGCTTTGGCCATTGAAGTCAAAGGCACCCTTCCAGGCGCCGGACAAGTCGGCTGCATGAGCAGGAAGCATCATACCTACAAAGGCGAATAACGGAATCAAGCGAATTACGGATTTCATCCTGAACGGTCTCCTTCTGAGATCAACTGCCGAGTGTAGCATTTTGCGCTCGCACGAATCGAACTACTGCGGGTGCGCTCGCCGGCTGCTCCGGTGCCGGATTGGAAAGGCAAAAGGCCTCCCGGGTTGCGGGGAGGCCTTCGGCATGCATCTTTTACGCAGGATGGGATCGCGCTCAGTCAGTGTGACCGGTGCCCGGCGTGGATGAGTAAAGCGCGGTCAGGCTGGCATGGCCCAGGATCTGCCCCTGTTCGCCGGCAGCGATGAGGGCATGGTAAAGCGTCTCGCCATTAGCCGGGAAGTTGGCGCTGCCGGGCAGGACAAGCGTGGTGCTCAGCGCATAGACGGTGAAGACGTAATGGTGAATCTCCGGCGCGTATCCGGCCGGAGGACACGGACCGTCGTATTGCTGGCCGAGTTCGAAGTCGTTCAGGATTTGCGAGCCGTAGCTGCTTCCAGCAACCCCGGCATTCTGCGGCAGATAATTTACATTCCCGGCAATGTTGTACATGCCCCAATGCGTAAACGCCGCGGTGGTGTCATAAAGAACAACCACAAACGAGCGTGTGCCCCGAGGCGCGCCGCTCCAAAAGAGCTGCGGCGATTCATCGAGCCCCGAGGCGCCGCTGGCGGTGCAGGAGTTCACGCCATTGGTTGAGTTGTTCAGGATCATCGAAAGCGGCGGCGTACCATTTTGTGAAAACTCCGTGCTGTTAAGTTGGAATCCATCCTGCGCCATGGCGGTGGAAGCCATCAGGGCGCATGCGGCGGCGAGTGAAAGCAGCTTGTACCTGGTGAATCTCATCGTAACCTCCATATTTAGAGTGATTCGACTTGCCCAACCCACTTTCTCGAGTGCCGGAACCCAAGTCAAGCAAAAAAACGATGAAACGCGGGTATCGAAAGGACGACAACCAAAGTAATGCACTGGGGCGGTTGGCGCCGGCTCGGATACGATCGAATCATGGCCAGGATTGCGCCCGGACAGACGCTGCTGATCGACGCCGACGACACGCTTTGGGAGAACAACATTTACTTTGAACGCGCCATCGCCGCGTTCATCAGCTTTCTGAATCACCACGCGTATTCGCCGCGCGAGGTTCGCGCGCAACTTAACGCAGTGGAGCGGGAGACTATTCTGTCGCACGGCTACGGTTTGTCGAGTTTCGCGCGGTCGCTGGAAACATGTTTTGAGCGGTTGAGCGCCGAGCCGGTGACGGATCAGAAGCGGAAACATATTCGCGCGCTGTCCCAAGCCATTGCGGACCAGGAAATCGAGTTGTTGCCGGAAGTGGCCGAGACTTTGGCCGACCTGGCCGCGCGGCACCGGCTCATCCTGATGACCAAGGGCAACCACGCCGAGCAGGCGGACAAACTGGCACGCTCCGGAGTGGCCCGGGTTTTCTCAGCGGTGGAAATTGTGAAGGAAAAGGATCCGGCCGCGTATCGCGCGGTGATCGCGCGGCACGAGCTGAAGCCGCACACCGGCTGGATGATCGGCAACAGCCCCAAGAGCGATATCAATCCTGCGCTGGAGGCGGGACTGCACGCCGTGTTCCTGTTCCACAAGGACACGTGGATGTTGGAGCACGCGGAGGTTGCCCTGCCGCCTACGGGACAGAAGCTGATCGAACTGGATGCTTTTGCCAAGCTGGCGGAGATCTTCTGACGCAATTCGCCGGAAATACAAGCATGGACTGATATTCTTCCCACCATGAAGACGCTGCTTCGCTCCCTGCTCTATCTGGCGCTCATCGTTTGGCTGGGCGCGGAAGTGTTTTTCCCCGTGGTGGCCGCCGTCACTTTCATGACCGTGCCGGATACGCATCTGGCGGGAACGGTGGTTGGCCAGACGCTTCGGATTCTTCACTCCATGGGCTTGGTGGCGGGAGTGGTGGCGCTGATCCTGCTGGCGCTGGCGCCGGCGTGGAACATTTACAAATCGAAGACCGTTCTGGCGCCGATGGTGCTGCTGGTGGTGATGATTGCGTGCACCGCATACTCGCAGTGGGGCATCATTCCGGCCATGGAACGCGACCGCATCGCCGCCGGCGGGGCGATCAACACGCAGGACCGCGCCGACCCGCAGGTTGCCGATTTCAACCGCCTGCACAATCGCAGCACGCTGGTGGAGGAAACCGTGCTTCTGCTGGGCGTGGTTACGGTGGTGCTGGTGGCGTACGCGGAGTCAGCGCGGGCGGCATGAAAAGCTTATGAAATGGCCCAGGCATCTACCATGGGCCATTTTTTGCGTTTCCACATTCAAAGTGGCTTGCGATCGCCGCCGTGATTCCGCTCACCTGGAAAAGTCGAACAAATCCCACAAGTCTCCAATTGCCGGGCTGTTCAGCGGAATGTATGGATTGTCCTGCGCCGTCCTGGGGTTGGGCAGGTTGTCGCGGCTGCGTTCACTGACCGGTTGCAGGCGCCAGTTCCTCTCAATGAACTTGAGGATGGAGACGTGGTCGCTGTAAGTGTGGCTGATGTGTCCAGCATGTGTATACCGCGAGACCACAATCAGCGGGATGCGAGTACCGTCTCCGAAGAAATCCAGCGGCTGCACGTAGCCGGAGTCGTAGTAGCCGCCACCTTCATCCACGGTGATGAAAATAGCGGTGGACTGCCAGAGATTCGGTTGGGCCCGCACCATGTCCACAATTTTCATGACAAAGCCCTCGAACAGGTCCAGCTTCGAGGAAGCCGGATGGCCATCCACCAGGCCGCTCGGCTTGACCCAGGAGACTGCCGGCAGATCACCCTTCCGAATGTCGTTGTAGAGGTCTGTCGTGTCCTGGATGTGTGCCGCAACATGCGCAGGGTTGGTCATGATGGAAGTTTCAAACTGCATGAAGTTACAGATATTGCAATACTGATCCAGCGGGTTTTTGAGATATGGATCGTTCTTATAGAGATTCCACTGGTCGCCGTAGTACTTGAACGTAATGCCCCTTTTAATCAATTTGTCGGCGATGGAATGCATTGAAATCGGTGGCACCGTGAACACCGTATTGGCATCGTTGGTATCGGCGTACGCGTTCTTACCGTTGCCGAAGTAACCCGGGTTGTAGTTATTCAGCAGGTAAAAGTGTCCGGGCTCGCACTTGGGGTCCACATGATACGGCAGGCTGTTGAGGTAGTCGATGATCGCGGTGGCGCCGGGCGCATTGGGGCTGGCACATTCGCTGTAGCTTCCTCCAGCGTAGCCGTCTTGCGTATACCAGTTGTTGGTGCCGGGCATGGCGTTGGGGTTTTCTATTTCATCGATCACCCGGGCGTGGACGGTTCGAGCCGCGACAAGTTGGTTGTGCGGCGGCTGAGCGGGATTGCCTTTACCGTCACTGAACCATACGGCATCCCCCATTCCCATCATGAGATGGTTCAGACTGGTACCACCCAGGCCCGCCTGGTGGTAGTTGTCGCTGATGGCATAGTGATTTGCCAGGTAATTCAGGTAAGGCGCATCGCCTTGCTGCATGTTGTAAAAACCCATCGCCGCAGCCCCTTCGCCCGTTGACGCCTCCGTGAAGGGTTTAGGCCGCGGATTGCCATCCGAGCCTCCGCCAACGGTGGTCTCAACCCAGGGGAAGAGGTCGGCCCGGCAGCCGCTGGGGTTATCGGCCGTCGCGCGGACAACGTTGCAATCCAACTCCTGCCACATCTGGTAGTAGCGATGAGTTGGACTTGCGGTATATGAATCGTAGGGGATTCCATGCGTGATCTGAAAAGGGCCTGGGGGAAGGTTGGACACGTTTGGGGTCCGCGTGTCCGGCGCGCCGGCCGGGAGCCCGGTGCCGCCCGTGGTCAGGTAGGCGTAGTACTGGTCGTTGGGCAATCCGGATTCTGCTGCCTTGGCTTCCGCCATGGTTGAGAAGTAAGGTTTGGTCAGACCGCCCGCTCGCGGCATCGGAAGCACGGCATAGGGCGCGGATGCGCTGGGGCTGTTCTGGTATCCGTCTGCCGCGCTATCCTCAGCCCGCCACTGCTCGGCGCGCTCGTAGTTTGGGCCTGGCGTCCCGTCAGCATTCACGATGCCCTCGGAAAGCAGGTTCCACACGGACTGTCCATCGGGGGGCTTGTAGGTGGCGAAGATGTTGTCGAATGTGCGGTTTTCGCCGATGATGACGATCACGTGCCGGATGGGGGAAGCGGCTGCCGCATCGGCATTGGGGGAAGGTCTGGGATCCTGAGCAGATGCCGGCATCAAAAGACCGGCATACACCAGCAGCGCGGCATAAAAGGGCGCACTGCGCCTGAGGCAGATGGACCAAGCGGGATTCGCTAACATCGCATGCTCCAGAAGAATAGTGGCTCTGTTGAGTGGGAGGGGCCGAGAGTTTGGGAACCGGGATTCTGTAAATCTCAATGTAAAGAGACGAGGACAAAGCGGTTTTGGAAAGCCCGGAATCAAGCCTCTCCGCATGACGTTTTGTTCATCTGCAGAACACGATGTGGCCGGCATTTCGTCAGCTCGGGCTGTGTCCTTGCACAGGGCGCAGACGGTTGGGTTAACATCTCGGTGCATTTCATAAAAACGCCAGCATGGCGCAATGGTTTGGCAGCAAGGGAAGCAAGGCAGGGAACCTCAAAACATCACCGGTTAAAGGGCGATCTTCCCCTCCTGCGCGATTGGATGCCATAAACTGTTTCCGAGGTTTCCGTTGTGCGAGTGGGCTTGATGACGCGCGAATACCCGCCTTATGTCTACGGCGGAGCCGGTGTGCATGTGGAATACCTGAGCCGCGAACTGGCGAAGAAAATCGAAGTGGAGGTGCATTGCTGGGGCGATCAGCGATCCGACCATGGCAACCTGCACGTGCGCGGCGCCGAGCCCTGGCGGCTCATCAGCGAAGGCACGCAGGAGAAGTTCAAAACTGCTCTCGAAACCATGAGCCTGAACCTGGCGCAGATGGTTGCGATCGCGCAAATCGACATCGTCCACACGCATACGTGGTATGTTTCGATGGCCGGATTCCTGGCGAAAAAGCTCTTCGGCATCCCGTTTGTCATGACCACCCACAGCCTGGAACCGCTGCGCGCGTGGAAGGCTGAACAGCTCGGCAGCGGCTACGCTATGAGCTCGTGGATCGAGTCCACGGCCATCCACGATGCCGATGCCATCGTCGCCGTTTCGCGCGGGACCAGGGAAGACATCCTGGCCGCCTATCCCGATGTGGACCCCGCGCGCATTCACGTCATCTACAACGGCATCGATCCGGACCAGTACACGAAGACGCGAGACACCACGGCGCTGCGCACCTACGGCGTCGATCCCGCCATTCCTTACGTGCTCTTCGTCGGCCGCATCACCCGGCAAAAGGGCGTAACCCACCTGGTTGACGCCATTCGCTACCTGCCGCGCGAAACGCAGGTGGTGCTGTGCGCGGGCTCGCCGGACACACCGGAGATCGCCGCGGAGTTGCGCCGGAAAATCGACGAGGTTCGCGGCTTTAATCCGCGCGTCGTCTGGATCGAAAAGATGGTCACGAAAGAAGAGACCATCCAGCTCTATTCGAATTGCGCGGTCTTCTGCTGCCCATCGGTCTATGAGCCATTCGGCATCATCAACCTTGAAGCGATGGCTTGCTCCGCGCCAGTGGTTGCCAGCGCCACTGGCGGAATTCTTGAAGTTGTTGTGGATGGCGAAACCGGCTGGCTGGTTCCCTTCGATCAGGATCCGGTCACCCGCTTCCCTTCCCAGCCCTACGCCTTTGCGCAGGCGCTGGCCGAGCGCATCTCCGACCTGCTTGCCGATCCGGATAAGGCTCGGCAATTCGGCCAGGCCGGCCGCGAGCGCGTGGAGGAGCACTTCGCGTGGTCCGCGATTGCCGACCAGACCATCGCGCTCTATCGCGAGCTGCTCGCTGCGGCGAAAGCGACAAAAACAGCGCGCTGAGAATCCACCACGAAGATCCCGGCATTACGCCGCCGTCCATCCCCCGTCGATCGCCATGCACGCCCCGCTGACAAAGGCTGCCTCATCCGACGCCAGATAGCGCACCAACCACGCGACTTCTTCCGGCCGTCCCAGACGCCCCACAGGCTGCCGCGCCCGCAATTGCTCGCGTACCTCTTCCTTGTTCTCTTTGTGGAATTTGTCCAGGTAGCCTTCCACAAACGGCGTTTCCACGGTGCCCGGACACACGGCGTTCACTCGCAAAGTCCTGGGATACTCCACCGCCAGCTGCCGCGTCATGGCAATCACCGCGCCCTTGGTGGTGCAATAGGCAAAGCGCTCCTTGATGCCCACCTGGCCGGCCACCGATGCAATGTTGACGATGGCGCCCACCCGCTCGCCCTCCTGGCTGGCGAGCAGCAGCGGAAGAAACGCCCGCGTCACCAGGTACACTCCGCGCACGTTCACGTCCAGCAGGCGATCGAAGTCGGCCGGCTCGGTCTTCGCAATCGAACCCACGTGTCCGATACCGGCGTTGTTCACCAGCAGATCCAGCCGCTCCACCTGCGCGCGGGCGGCGGCAATCGATTCCGCGTTGGTCACATCCAGTCGCACCGCCCGCGCCGCGCCGGTCAGCTCGCCGGCCAGCTTCTGGGCCGCGTCCAGGTTGATGTCGGCAATC
>CAWBIG010000011.1:0-3174 GCA_963788435.1 uncultured Acidobacteriota bacterium
TCCTGGCTCTGAGATGACGCCTGTTCGCCACCGTCGTGCTGCCAGGGCGGTGGACGCCCGCCGGCGCAGGGGGCCAGTCCGTCGTCACGGACCGCCGAGCAGATCCAGGAGCCGGCCCTCGTGCACGTAACCGAGGACCGCCGGCGTGCCGGCCCGTAGCCGGGCGGCGAGCTCGTCGACGCCCCCGGTCTCGGGCGTCAGGGCGAGCGCGCGACGCTCGCCACCTCGGCGACCGGCAACGCGCCGCCCGCGCGGCCGACCGACTCGACCACCTCGCCGGCGCCGGCGGCCTCGCGCAGCCGGGCGGCGCGTTCGAGGAGCGTCTCGCGGGGATGGGTCGAGCAGCGCCAGGGTCGGTATGCGGGCGAGCGCCTGCCGCGGGTCGAGATAGAGGCGCAGCAGCGCGTCGAGGGCCGCCAGGTTGAGCTTGTCGATGCGCACGGCGCGCGCCAGCGGATGAGTGCGCAGTCGCCCGACAGCCTCCCGCGTGCCCAGCACGATCCCCGCCCGGGGACTGCCCAGCAGCTTGTCGCCGCTGAAGGTCACGAGGTCTACCCCCATACGCAGCGAGTCACCGGCGGCGGGTTCCTCGGCGAGCAGCGCGAGATCGGCCAGGGCGCCGCTGCCGAGATCGTCGATCACCAGGGCGCGCACGCTGAGCGGACAACCATGTTTCGATTCAGGCAATTCCGGTCCCCGGCCGATCTTGTTTCCGAAGGCGGCGGCGCGGCATTTCCCGATGGGGAAGAGCCTGGATTCGGGCTTGGATTTGTGTCCGCCGAGGGCTCATCGGGCCGCGGTTCTGGCACCCCGGACGGCCCCGGCGAAGGCATCAGGGTGCGTTTCCCGGGCGAACTGTCGCCTGCCACTCCGAGGAACGCGTTTTCAGCCGCTTCCGGCTCCAAAGGGACGGGCAGCAACGGCACCGGACGGCCCCACCGCCACGCCCATTCCGGAGGGCAGAATTCACCGGATGAAAACAACGGGGATACGCAACAAAACGGCGGAGATGGGGTCGATGAGGATATGGCGACACTCGTCCTGGACAGACCGGCGATGGGCGCGTTGCCGGAGACCCTTCCAACTCCGCCGCAACCGGGGGAAAAGATTGCGGCGCAGCCGGGCTCGGCGGCGCTCGACCCCAAAAGCGACGCGGCCATCATGCTGCGCGTGGCCGCCGGAGATGAGGCGGGGTTCAATTACCTGGTGGAGAGATACCACCGTCCGATGATCAGCTTTCTTTACCGGATGGTGCACAACCAGGCGGTGGCCGAAGAACTGGCGCAGGAAGTCTTCCTGCGGGTGTACCGGAGCCGGGAGAGCTATCGGGCGGAAGCAAAGTTCACGACGTGGCTTTATCGCATCGCCACCAATCTGGCGGTTAACCACGCGCGAGACACCAAGTACGAGCGGACGGCGCAGAGCGTCTACCTGGATGTGCCGGACGAGGAGACGGGGACGACGCCGGAGATTGCCGACGACGAGATGAATGTGGAGCAGAAGTTGCTGCGCGACGAGCGGATGGCGGCGATCAGCAAGCACGTGATGGCGCTGCCGGAAAGGCAGCGGACGGCGGTGCTGATGCACAAGTATCAGGGGCTGGATTACCGCCAGATCGGCGAGGTGCTGAAGCTGAGCGAGTCGGCCACCAAGTCGCTGCTGTTCCGGGCGTACCAGACGCTGCGGGAGCGGCTGAAAGACTTTGTTTGAGGGAGCGAAACGGGATCGGGAGCAAGGGACTTGCAGGAATCGGGGTGGTCAAAATGGAACGGAACAATAACATCTGCGCGGGAATGGAGACGAAGCTGGCGAACCTGCTGCTCGATCCGGAGAACGTGCCTGCAAAGGTGAAGGCGCACGTGGACGGGTGTGACGGCTGCCGCAGTGAGCTGGAAGCGCTGCGTACCACCATGGCGGCAATGGACGCGTGGGAGGCGCCCAAGCCGAATCCGTACTTCATGACCCGGTTTGAAGCGCGGCTGCGCGAGGAAAAGGCGGCTGCGCCAGCGCATTGGACGGCGCGCATCATTGAAAAGCTGAGAACTAAGATGCTGCTGGGCGCGCATAATCACATGCGGCCGATTGCGGCGATGGCGCTGACCGTGATGCTGCTGCTGGGCGGCGGCACCTATCTTGATTTCTACTGGGAAGCCCCACCGGCCGTACCGCAGAAAACAGCGGTGGTAAACGATCTTCAGATACTGGACAACAACGCGCAGCTTCTCGATCAACTGGAGTCGATCTCCGGAGACCAGGGCTCCGGGGACCAGAACTGAGCATCGCGGAGACCGATACAGGCGGGACGTGAGGAGACCATGACGGGCGGACGAAAGATGACGGCTTGGCGCCAGGCAGTTTGTGCTGCGGCGCTGTCGGCATTGTGTCTGCCTGTTGGTTTTGCCCAGGGACAGAGGCGCGAGGAATCGAGGCCGGCTCCCCGGCAGCAATATCGGCCTCCAAGGGCGGCACGGCCGCAGGGCCGTCCCGATGCGCAGCGTAGTCAGCGGCCTTACCCGAACGCATCTCGGCCGGCGCCTGCTTACGGCGCGTCCGGCGCCCCCTACGGCAATGCGCAAAGGCCGGCGCCCCCACGCTATTCCGGACAGGGGTATCCCGCCCCCGCAAGCCAGCGACCGGCTTATCCCGGCTACCGGCAGCCCAGCTACGCGCCCCCCGGCCACCTGCAATCGTGGCTGGACGCGCACCGCAATGTGCCCGTGGCCAGCCAGGAGCAGATGCTGCGCAACGATCCCAGTTTCCGGCGCCTGCCCCCGGGCGAACAGCAGCGACTGATGCGCCAGTTCAACCAGGTTCACTCTCTCAATCCGGAGCAGCAACAGCGCCGCCTGGCGCGGGCAGAGAACCTGGAACGGCTCTCGCCGGAGCAGCGCATGCAGGTGAACCGCTCCATGCGCGATTGGACCACCTTGCCGCCCGAACGCCAGGCGATGATGAAGAGCGCCTTCCGCGATCTGCGCTCCGTGCCTCCCGACCAGCGCGGCATTGTGCTGAACTCGGCTCGCTACCAGAGCCAGTTCACGCCCCAGGAGCGCGGCATTCTCTCCAACCTGCTCACGGTCGAGCCCTACGAGCCACTGAGATAGCGGATCTCAGGAAAGCAACAAGAGCTATAGAGATCCCAACCTTGGGCAATCACGGAAAGCGGTGGGTTTT
>CAWBIG010000012.1:0-34405 GCA_963788435.1 uncultured Acidobacteriota bacterium
CAGTTGTGGCTGAATTCTTGCGGTCGTATTCCGCGCGAATATTGCCAGGCCGTTTTCCCAAACGGCCTTCCATGGCGCGGAACGGCGCGGGGAATGTTGTCGCCCACCACGTGCAGCGTCGGTATCCGTCCGTTCATCGAATGCTCCAGTTGAATTGCCTTTATCCGGTCGGCGGGGATTACTGCAGCATCAGCGACAGCGTGATGGCAACAAGATAGGATATCGCCGGAGGATTTAGTCCGTGCCGTTCAAGGTAAGCAAAGCTAAGTTCGCCGCGCTGGTGGAAAAGGCACTGGAGTGATCCTGCCGGATCCAGTTTGCCGCCCATTTGAGAAAAGAAATTTCGCTCAAGATTTTGGATCGACCTACGCCACAGTTATTGGAAAAATCTCGCGTGAAGCCAGGAGGGTTGTTGTTGGGACTGGTATGGTTGGCCGGGCGATAACCCGCCGTAGCGTGGAAGATTCCGGGGTTTTACCGAATTAAAATTTACATTTTCCAGGAACCGATTCAGGCGGTCTGCCGTAACGCCGATGGGTTGGTTCGCCAGGTTCGGATTACCGCGTTGCACGAAATCGGCCACCATTTTGGATTGGACGAGGAGGACCTGGAACGGTTAGGATATCGTTAAGAAAATGCCGCCCGTTGAAATCCGCTGTGAAGGCCAGCCGGGCGAAGCAGGGGCTTTAAGTTAAACTGCTGGTCAGTCGATTATTAAGAAGGTGTGTGGTAATTGACCGGATGACCATAGATGCTATTTTGATCCAGCTTATCCGGCAATTTGGGCCGGAAATTGGCCGCCTGCTGAAAAAGCTTGATTCTGGCTGCGGTTTACCGCATGGTCATATAATTAGTGGGCCGATACCGCCGGGAGGCGGTGGTTCGTGCGGAGAAAGACAACAAAAATGTTTCACACAAGCGAACTTTATGCCGGGTGCGTGCTGACCCTGCCTGGTGACCGGCACTGTGCCGCTTCATGGTGCCTCCGGGGCAACTTCGGGCCGATAATCTGCCGGTTCCACCGGCTCCGCCCGCAGTCATTACCGCCCAGGCCATTACCTTGCCGTCGGCCAAATACAACGTGTCATTCATGGCACCGGGCATCGTGCATGAAATGCAGGTTAAGCCGTTCGACGTGGTGGAAATGGGCCAGGTGCTGGCCACGGAAGATACCGATCTGGAAGTGGCCCAGCTCAAGAGCATGCAGATTCAAGCTAACAGCACGCGGGAAATTGAAGCTGCGGTTAAAGATGCGATGCCAAAGAAAGTTCACTATGAAGCGTTGAAAGATGCCGCCGCCAACGGTGGTACCAATCCGCAGGGCTGCGCGAAGCCGAGTTGGACTACCAGGTGGCCGAACTGAAGATTCTGGTGGCCCAGGAAGAACACGAGAGAAGCTGGCGGAAGTGGACAAGCAGAAGGTCAAGATTGAGAAGATGACGCTGCGTTCGCCGGTGAGGGCAAAGCCTGGGTGGAAAAGGTGAATGTCCAACCGGGCGAAGCAGTGGATGCCGGCAAGGCCTGAGCCTGCCGTGACTTTGGTGGAAATACGCCGCTCTGGGTGGAAATGCATCTTCGACGCGGCAAGCGGAAGGGTTAAAAGTGGGCGATGCCCTGTCGCCGAAACCTACGCTGATGATGCCAATGCCAAGCCGCTGTCGGGTAAGGTGATCTTCAAGGATCCCATCGCCGACGTGGCCAGCGGCAACGCAAACGGTTCGTTCTGGAAATACGCCGGCGAACGACCAGGACAAACCCGCAGGTTTGCTGGTGAATGTGACCATGCCGGCGGCAGTTGAAAGCCACGAGGCTGCGAAAGCAAGGTGAGTTGTGTCTTCAGGCGGAATAGTCGAATCCAGTTCGTCGGGCGAAACGGCACAAACCCAGCAGGGGCCGGCGCGGTTGAAGTTGATCCAGCGTTTGCTGTCGGCTTCGGCAAATTTGCCGCAGTTTCTTAACGACCTGCTGTTCACGCAGGCGACGGTAGTGGCCGGTACTGAAGCTGCCGGGTTCCTGCTCGAAACGAAGGAGAAAGAAAAAGAGCCGGAAGTGGGCATGCGGTTGATCGCTCACATCCGGCCGGACAACAGCAGTGCCGAGTCCGCGCCGCCGCCGTGGCCGCCTTTCAGGAAATGATCAAGCCCTGCCTCGCCCAGGGAAAAGATGGGGCCATCGAAATCAACACCGGCGATTTAGCCTCTGAGCCGCAATTTTGCCTGGTGACTTTACTGCGCAGCGACAACCAGGTGGTTGCCGTCAGCGCCGTCATTACCCGCTGCATCAATCTCGAACGCGCCCGAAAAACGGCTGATGTCAATGCAATTGGTTGCCGGTTATTTTGAGCTTTACACCCTCAAACGCGCTAGCGACCAGTGCAGATCATCGCCCAATCGCACCAGCACGTCTTGCAGTTGGCCACCGCCGTGGCCACCGCCGAAGGATTTGAATCGGCGGCGATGAATTTGTGCAACGAGTTGGCCACGCGCACCGGCGCTACCCGGGTTACCCTGGGTTGGGTTAAGGGGAAAAACATCCGCGTCAAGGCTTTTCGCACACCGAGGAGTTCGACAAAAAGCAGGACTTGGTGGTGCAGATTGAAAAAGTCATGGAAGAGTGCCTGGACCAGGATCAGCCGGTGCAATTTCAACCCAATGCCGCCGGGACGGACAACGTCACGCGGGCGGCGCAGGCGCTGTTGCGCAGCCAGGGCGGGAATTCGGTATTGTCGCTGCCCTTGCGTGCGCCATGCGGAAATCGTCGGGGTGGTCACCCTGGAATTCCCACCGGGGCAAGAGCTTTCGCAGCAGGCTTCCACCGCTTTAAGCGTGGCCGTCGATTCTGCCGTGCGCCGAGCTTTACGATCGCTTTGTCAATGACCGCTGGCTGATTACCAAAACCGGCATCAGCATCCGCGATCTGGCGGCGATGGGCGTCGGCCCCAAGTACATGCTGGCCAAACTGATCATCGTGGCGGTCATTGCCGTCGGGGTTTTCATCAGCTTGTACCGGCCGATGTATCACGTCAGCGCGCGTTTCAATTTGCCTTGGAAAACAAGCGCAAGATTGACATGCCGTTCGACGGTTACCTCAAAGACATACTGGTAAAGCCGGGCGACAAAGTAAAGGCCGGCCAACTGCTGATCCAACTGGACGACGCCGACCTGGTGACCAAGCGTGCTCATGCCAAGGCCGAGCGTGCCCAAAAAGATGCCGAATACCAGTTCTATTCCTCCAAGCAGGATAAGCAGGCCGAAGCCAAAATCGCCTTGGCGGAGCGCGATGGTGCCGAGGCCGATTACCAGTATTACGACAATCAGGTTCGCCTGGCACATCACCGCTCCCTATGATGCGGTGGTGATCAAGGGCGATCTAACGGATTTAGCCAGCAACCATAAACAGGCCGGCGAGGAACTGCTGTGGATCGCCCCAGATGCCAATCTTCGCGCTGAACTGGAAGTGGCCGAACGTGATATCCAGATCATTCACCCAGGGTCCATCGGCAAACTGGCCACAACGTCCGATCCCACCAAAAAGTTTGACATCAAGGTGGACCGCATCGTCCCCATGGGCGAAGCCAAGGAAAACGACAACATTTTCATCGTTTACGCCGATCTGCTCACCAGCGATCAGCGCCGGTTTGACGGCATGCGCGGCGATGCCCGCATCAATATCGCAGAAAAGCCCAGCAAGGACGAACTGAACCGAAGCGGCGGCGGCCATGACCAAGTCGAAACCTGCTCCCAGCGCCTGATCCGTCGCAACCAATCGCGCCACATCGAACACATGCTCTTCCACATCAGCCGCCCATCCAGCCTCCGGCCGAGCTTTCTCGAGAAAATGGCTTCGTTTTTTCAAAGGACCAAATCGAAGCCTGCTCGCAGCCCCAATGCGTCCCAACCAGCGCACATCACTGGACGCGCTTGCTGGGCGAACAGAACCTTCCGCGGCCCGTGCTCTTCCACAGGCAGCCGCCCCTCCAGCACGAAGCCTCCCGCGCGGCCGGCGCCCCTCTCCGCGTGGCCGGCTCCCGCCTCTTGCGATTCAAGCTGAAAAACAACCCATCCAGGTCGCCGCGCTACACGGGTTTCCGATGCTGCTTCCAGGTGACCGGCTAGGGCCATACCGGCTCGTCGCGTCCATTGGCAAAGGTGGCATGGGCGAGGTCTACCGCGCCACCGACACCCGCATGGGCGCGATGTCGCGATCAAAGTGGTGGCCGAAATGTTCATTGAGCGCTTCGACCGCGAGGTTCGCGCCATCGCTGCGCTCAATCATCCCAACATCTGCACCATCTACACGTCGGCCCGAACTACCTGGTGATGGAGTCCGTGGATGGCATTCCATTGCGTGGCCCGCTCCCTGAAGCAGCGGCGCTGCAATTCGCGGCGCAGATCGCAGCGGCCCTGGATGCGGCCCACGCGCGGCATCGTCCATTGCGATTTGAGCCGGCCAATATGCCTGCGCATGTGGTGTATCGGCTGAAACTGCTCGATTTTGGCGTGGCCCGTCTGGCGTCCGTGGCTGTGCTCACGCCGGCAGTACATCATCGGTCACGGGTCACTCGTCCTGGCCGCTCGACCGGCAACTGCATTTTGATGTCCTGTACAGCCGGCTTGCCGGCGTCTACTTTAATGCCGATGACGGCATCGGCAAATCCGGGGCGGTAACCACCATCTGATACATGCCGGGCGTGACTGCGGCAAAACGATACGCGCCATCGCGGCCAGTTGTCACGGCGATGGCCTTGCCGTCTTCGCCGGTGATCGCAACCTGGGGCCGGGGATCAGCGCGCCGGTCTGGTCGGTCACGGTCCCGCGAATCTCGCCCTTTGCGCCCTGCGCCCTCGCGGGCTGAGCCCATGCGGAGATGAGTACCAAAATTGCAATCAATGCAACAACCGTGCGCCTGGCCATTAGAGTCGATCCTCCTTGAGTGATTTCAGGATCGGCCCCGAGGCGCGCGAGTGCCGTCACGATGCGTAACGCGTTGTAAAGATTTGTCACTTCGCGGTGACCATTTGTTACATTTCTCCTGTATCCACGCTCAGCAGGTGGCGTAGCTTCAATGGGAGGCGGTGCGTAGTTGGATGAGGTCCTGCTGATCGACGATGACACGGAGCTTTGCTTGATGCTCACCGAGTATCTGGGCAAGAATGGCTTTCGCGTCAGGACCGCGCACCGCGGCGATACAGGACTCAAGGCCGCGCTGCAGCGTCCGTGGGCGCTCATCCTGCTGGACGTAATGCTGCCGGGGATGGACGGATTCGAGGTGTTGCGGCGGATTCGCGCCGAATCCAGCGTCAACGTCCTGCTGCTCACCGCGCGCGGCGAGGACGTAGACCGCATCGTCGGCCTCGAGATCGGCGCCGACGATTACCTCCCGAAGCCCTTCAACCCCCGCGAACTGCTGGCCCGCATGCGCGCTGTCCTGCGCCGCAATGTCACCTCCACAAATCCGCTGGCCGCCACGCTCCGGGTGGGTGAGTTAGAGCTGAATGCCGCGGCCCGCCGGGCCATGCACGCCGGCGTCAGGCTGGACCTGACTGATGTTGAGTTCGGCTTGCTTGAAATACTCATGCGCTCGCCTGGCAAGGTGGTCAGCCGCGAGGACCTCTCGAAAGCAGTGCTGGGGCGCGCGTTCGATCCATTCGATCGCAGCCTGGACATGCACGTAAGCCGCCTCCGCCGCAAGCTGAGCCAGGCGGGAATGGAAGAAGACCAGGTGAAGACGGTGCGCGGCATCGGCTACCAGCTTGCCGCCGAGGGCGGCCTGGCGGAGGCGGGAGACTAAACCGATGCGAAGCCTCTTCTTGAAGATCTTCATCATTTTCTGGATCGCGGAGAGCCTCATCTTCGTCATCTCCACCGCGCTGATTCTCAACCGGCGTTTTCCCGGACCCGCGCCATTCCTCGGCCCCGCTTACAACGCCCTGCGCGGCGAATCGGCCCATGCCATTGCGGACTATGAGGCGCAGGGCTGTGCGGGAATGCTGGAGCACGCGCGCGAGCGCAGCGCCACCATTGCCTTGGCTGACACCGCAGGCAACATTCTGTGCAAGTCCACCGAGTTCAGCGGGAGCAAGGCCATCGTGCCCGGAGCGGAGATCGGCGGCGCGCAGGCGGGCGAGGATTACATCTGGACGGTGCGGTCGCAATCGGCCACCGGGAAAGACTATCTCTACATGCTGAGCGTGGCTCGCATGAAGGGGCACCGCACCTGGTACGGCGACATGTGGCGCTTTGCCTTTCCCCAATTGCCGGTGGCGATTGCAGTGGGCGGCGCGGCCACCTTTTTCCTGGTGCTCATCTTCACCCGGCCGGTGGCGCGGCTGCGCCGCGCGGCGCGAGAGCTGGCGCGCGGCAAGTTGGCCACGCGAGTAAAGGAGTCGCGGCCCGGCGCGCCGGGCAAGGGAGACGAGTTCGCCGGCCTGGTGCACGATTTCAACCACATGGCGGAGCGGCTGGAAAGCTTGGTCAGTGCGCAGCGGCTGCTTCTTCGCGACGTCTCTCACGAATTGCGCTCCCCGCTCGCGCGCTTGAGCGTGGCGCTCGAGCTCTCCCGCGACGACGCCGATCCGACCATGACTACGCATCTTGATCGCATCGAGCGCGAAGCGGAGAGGTTGAACCAGTTGATTGGTCAGCTGCTCACCCTGGCGCAAATGGAAAGCGTGGAAACGCTGGAGCGGGCGGAGCACGTCAGCCTCAAGAAGCTGCTGGAGCAGATGATTCCCGATGCGGAGTACGAGGCGCAGCAGCGGGACGCAGCCGTGAAATTGCGCGCGGACTGCGAATGCGCGGTGGATGGCCGTCGCGAGCTGCTCTACCGCGCCATTGAAAACGTAGTGCGCAACGCCATCCGCTACACCGAAGCGGGCACGCAGGTGGAGATTCAGCTCAAGAAGGATCAGCCGGGAAAAATGGCCGTAATTGAAGTGAGCGACCGCGGGCCGGGAATTCCTGAGACCGAACTGGAAGCGATCTTCCGCCCGTTTTATCGGCTGGACTCAGCCCGCAGCGCCCACACCGGCGGCGTCGGCGTGGGCCTCGCAATCGCCGAGCGCGCGGTCAAGCTGCACAACGGCCAAATCCGCGCCATGAACCGCGAAGGCGGAGGCACAACCATCCGCATCGCCCTGCCGGTGGCTGGATAAAATTTCCATACCTCCGCAACCACCTGCGCATCGCCAGACCAGGCCGCCACCAGAAGACCAAAATCTCTCGGGCGTCCTATCCTTGGAGTTTGCAATAAACAATCTGCCGTCATCCTGAGCGGAGTTTGCCTCGTTTTTTGCGGCAAACGCAGTCGAAGGACCTGCATTTCGGGCGCTGACTTTGCAACGAGCTTCTGAGACACCACATTAGCTTCTAACAGCTTTTGGTTTACTGATCCCTGATCCTTGTTTCCTGTTCCCTGCCTTTAGATCCCCCGCCAGCAGCCGGTGAAACAAATGCTCTCCCGCTTCCCGCCGCACTGAAAGCCTGCCCGCCCCATACGCCCGCGAGCGCAGCCCGCGCTGCACGCTCTCGCATATGTCCACGTCCTCGTCCTGGATCCGGTCGCTCACCGCCACGCTCTCCTCGTTGTGCCGCCGCGCCGCTTCGCTCACGTCCGCAAAGTAGAAGTCGAAATTCACCACGCACTTGTCCACGCCCAGCGGCAGCACCAGGTTGGTGTCCATCACCCCTTGGTACAGGTTGATCATAAAGTTGGGATAGAGCCAGTAGTAGTAAGCTCGGTCTCCAGTCCGCGTCGCCGCAACTGAAGCGTGCTCGCCGCTCGCCACCATCGGGCTCGATTGCAGCGAATAGTGCCGGCTGTTCTCGATCGTGTACTCGCGATAGTCCAGCACGCTGTTCAGCCCCTTATGCAAGTGCGGCACATGGTAACCGCCGTCAAGGTAGTTATCCACGTACACCTTCCAGTTACAGGCCAGCGTGTAACTCTTCCGCGCAAAGAACCTCAATGCCCCCATCCCCAGCGGCGCAACGCGCGCGGGCAGGTCCTCCAGAAAGTCCGTAAGCGCCGGCGCGTTCGCGTCCAGGTTGACAAAGACAAACTGCTCCCACACCGCCACCCGCACTCCAACCAGGCCGTTGGCCGCGCGGTCAAAGTTGCACACGCCGGCGAACTCCGGCGCGCCCTTGAGCGACCCGTCCAGCCCATAAGTCCAGCCATGGTATGGGCAGCGCAGATGCTGCGCCGTGCCGCACTGGGCGGTCATCACCGCGGCAGCGTGGTGCCGGCACACGTTGAAGAAGGCCCTCAGTTCCCCATCCTCGCCGCGCACCACCACCAGCGGCTCGCCGGCCAGCTCCACGGTAAAGAACTGTCCCGCCGCAGCCACCTGGCCGGCCCGCCCCACCGCGATCCAGTTCCGCGCAAACACGCGCTCCCGCTCCATCTCTTCCATGCGCGCGTCCAGGTACCACGACGCAGGAATGGTAAAGGCTTCCTCAAGCGGCGCATCGGCGTTGTAGAGGGCAATCAGCTCGGCGTCAGTCATGAGGGACACGATAGCAGGGACCAGGGAGTCCGGAGTAGGGAGCAGAAAGCCGCATTGATCACTGCTTTTGCGCGCATCGCATCGCCCAGGATGCCACCCTCCCCGTCGCGCGCAGATTCCCCGCGTCGAATTTATCCCGTGCCAAACTTCAGGGGTCGATTATCCTATTCGCTCAATGGAGGCGGTCATGAGAAAGCTATCAATCATCGTGTCCGGTGTTCTCGCCGGCATGCTGTTCGCCGGCGTAAACGCTCGGGCGCTGCAGGCAAGCTTGGGAATGAATCCCGGCGATGCAAAAGAGCTCTACGACAACGCCCTTTCGATGGACAAGATTCAGAAAACCTCAGCGGCCACCAGAGCTCTCGAGGAACTTGGCAAGCAGCATCCGGAGCTCAATGGCACGCAGGATGCCAACTCCATTGGCGACGCGGTGCAGAAGCTCGAAAAGTACCCCGAAGCCGTGGCTGCCATCCACCGCAGCGGGTTGACGCCTCACGAATACGTCGTCTGCCTCATGACGCTGATACAGGCATCCATTGCGGTGGGATTCAAGAAGTCCGGCACCTACAAGGAGTATCCGCCGCAAATTTTGAAGTTGGTTAGCAAGGCCAACCTCGATTTCACCGAACAGCACTGGGACGAAATCCAGAAACTGACGCAAAGCCAGAGTAGCGACCAGTAGGCGGGTGGCCCACCTCCGCGATGCTTGACATCCCACGTCGCGGTTCTCAGAAGGAGCCCCCCTGCCCAAAGGTAACCACCCCGATCCCGCTCCTCCGCCCCAATTCACTTTTCCCCCACATATAGGGACGCAGTCCCATGAAAAGCCTAGTTCTACGCCACCCCCTGTACCTTTGATTTCACCTACAAGCGGTGTTAAGCAGTAGGGACTCGGCCGCCGGTCGGGAGCGCCAACGCCCCCCAGCGCCAATCGAGCACCAGGGGAGGACCTGCGCCCTGATGCGGTGGTCCGTGGCGAAAATCCAGTAGGAAGTTCGCGCCCGGCAACGGAGCGCCAGTACAGGGATTGATGTTCGACACGGCGGGTCGAGATCACAACAGAGGAGGTTCTGATTTGACCAACCACTTTCAGTATTTTTTGGGGATCGATTGGGGTTCGGAGCGGCACCGCGTGTGTCTGATGAACCGCGAGGGCCGCACGGTGGCGGAACGATGGATCGAACACAGCGGCCAGAGCCTGGCGGAGCTGGTTGCCTGGCTTCTACAACAGACATCGGATTCGGCTTCGGCCCTGGCCGGAGCGATCGAGAGCCCGCGCGGGGCGGTCGTGGAAACATTGCTGGAACACGGTTTTGCCGTGTTTTCCATCAACCCCAAGCAACTGGACCGGTTCCGCGACCGCTATTCGCCGGCCGCCGCGCAGTCGGCCCCACCAACTCCGCTAACCCCGCTAACTCCGCCAACGCCGCTGCCTCTCTCGTATCCGCCATCACATCGCAATTCCAGTGACCTGCCTATACTCAAACCATCAGCAATACTGCGCCCGCCACTTGGCGGGCGTCGGCGTTTAGGCCTCAATTCGGGGTGAAAGGAAGCGGCAATGCCGTCCGCCATCCAGCTCGAAACTGGTCCCCCAGGCGGCTCTGCGGCCCTTCCCAGCCGTCCCTCCACTACACTCTGTGCACTTTTGTGGCTTAACTCCATCAATCCATAAGACATCGCCGTTTTTTATTTCGCGCGTGTACGCCTATTCGACAGAAGCGGGAACCGGCTCGTCGTAGTAGCCCGTGTCGGTGCTGACCTTCAGGCCGGGACGGTCCACTTCCACGTGCAGCGCGTGGTACTCGTCCTGTTGGGCGGCGGGGGGCGGATCAAACGAGATGCGGTAATACGCACTCGCGTGCGCCAGGCAGGCGTTCAGCTCCTGAACCATGTCGTTGCTGGGCCCTACGACCGTGCCGCCGGTCTCCTCGGCCAGCACGCCCAGGCCGAGGTCCTCGGGCATAGCCTGGCGAGCCGACGCAAGAGGCTTCAAAAACGACTGGTAGCGAAACGCCAGGCTTTCGTTGATACCCATGCTGGAGAACTCCGGCAGCAGTCCGTAGACCGTGATCTGCGCATGGCGAAGACCATTGAGAAGGAAGACGATGGAGCTGAAGAATGCCCGTCGTTGCCCATCCGTGAAAATGTATTGGGTGCTGTCGAGCAGCGGCCAGCCGGGGCCCATCCAGAGAAGGATTTTGCGGGTGGGGCGGCGCGCCTCATTGTCGGCGAGGCGTTGCATTTCGCGGAGGGAAAGCTGGTCCCGCTCAAACAAGCCCTGAGGTCCCATGGCAGCGTTGATGGAGCTGATGCTCGGATGGATGGAGTGAACCAGGTTGGCCATGCCGTTGCCGTCGAGCGAGGGCTGAGGCTGCACGGAGAGGCCTTTGTCCGTGAGCAGCATGATGGAAATGGGCAGTGCGGGCCGGCCACCGTTCTGGCGCAGGAAGCTCATGGCCTGGTCGCGCATGAAGGCGACCAGCTGGGGGCTGAGGTTGAGCGCATCGATAACGAGAATGACCTCGACGGGAGGGTTGGGCAGGACGGTTTTGCCATCGTAGCCGCGGAAGGAGAGGATTTTGGCGGGGTGGCCATTGTCCGTGAGCTTCATGTCCCACGGCTCCAGATCGGTGACGGGATTGCCGGCGGCGTCGGTAACGGAGAGGTCGAGGTGCATGCTGCCTTCCGCGATGACAGGACTGTGGGCCGGAGCAGGAGGACGGGTTTGGAGTGTGGGATTGGGTGTTTGGGCTGCTGGAGCGGCCTGTGCGGCGGCGAACAGCGCCTGCGATGCGCAAAGAAGGATCAAGAGGGTGCGGCGGGGAAGAGTCATGAAGCTCCATCCTGCATTGTGCCAGAGCGAACGGGCGGTTCTCCAAGGTTCGACCGGAGAGGACAGGAAGCAGTTACGCCAGAGGCGTGCGCGAGGCGGCGATGGTTCCGGCATGGACGCGCCGGAATGGGCTGCAGGAACCTGGGCCTGCTGGGATGCGTAACTGAGACTGGACGCCGGGCGAGACAAGCAAGAGCGGAAACTGCGAATTCCCCGATTTCCTTTTCACCGGCACAATCTCTAAACTGGGAAACCAGATGACCCTGTCTCCGCGAGCCCCGTCTGCACTTCTCCGGTCCGCCTCTGTCATCCCGGTTGCGTTGCTCCTGGTTGGCGCGGCCACAATCGCCGCGCAAGCCCTGGTCACGCAGCCCGCAGCCGCGCCTTCTCCGGCTGCCTCCGCACCGGCAAGCACAGCGCCTGCTGCCGCCCCACCGCCGGTTCTGCGCGCCATCGTGCGGCTTGACGGCCCCTGGCGCTTCGCCATCGGAGACGATCCCCGCTGGGCCGACCCGGGCTACGACGATTCCGCGTGGCCCACCATCGATGTGAGCCAGTCGGCCTCCACCCAGGGCATCGACTCCTACTCTGGCTTTGCCTGGTACCGCATAAAGGTGGATGCCGTGCAACTGGCGGCTGTCAGTGCCACCTCAGGAGGCCAGCCGCTGGTGCTGCTGGTGACCCCAAATTCCGTGGGCCAAATCGCCGTTTACATCAACGGCATTGAAACCGGCCGCACCCGCGGGATGGGCGAACACCTCTCGATGTATCAGTCGCCGCCGATCACGGTGCCGCTCCCGCCCAGCAGCAACGGGCCTATTGTGCTGGCCATCCGCACCTGGGCGGGACCCTCGGTGACCATCCGCCACGGGCTGGTCGATCGCGTCGAGCTCGGTCCCGCATCCGATATCGCCGACCGGCTCCAGACTGGCCGCGCCGAGCAATGGGATGAACGCGTTGCTTCCGCGTTGTTCCTCACCTTTGTGTTTCTGTGCGTGGCGCTGCTGGGCGGGGCGCTTTACGTGGCCCAGCGCAACGCCGAGTATCTTTGGCTGGCGATCCTATGCGTTTCCGCTGGTGCGGGCCGCGCGGCGCGCGCCTTTTACGGCCTGGCGCTGATCCCGGAGGCAGCATACGGCAAAATCGCCATGTTTGCCGGCTACCTCTTCATGGTGGTCACCATCGAGTTTGTCCTCCGGTTTACCCGGACCCCGGCTGGCCGCGTTATCCGGGCGATTCAGATCGGGGCGCTGGTGGTGCCGTTTCTGGAATTGGCGCCCATGGGCCTGCTGAACCAGGCGCTACCCATCGCCGCCGAGGCCGCGTTTTGCATTGTCGTCACCGCGGTCCTGTTTCGTGCCTGGCGTCATGGCCAGGGAGACGCCGGCGTGATGCTTTTGCCCTTCTTCCTGGCAGCGTCTTCCGATTGGATCAATACCGTTCTGGACTTCTTTGTCGGGCTCCATTGGCTTTCTCCCGAGTTCGCTTCCCCCAACTTCCACATCGGCCCGATTTCCTTCGGCATTGGCCTTATTACAGACCTGATTTTTCTCTTCAGCATCATCGCCGTAATACTTTACCGTTTCATCCGCGTGAGCCAGGATGAACAGCGCTCGAATGCCGAAGTTGCGGCGGCGCGCAGCGTGCAGTCGCTGCTGATCCCCACCCAGCTCCCCTCCAACAAGAACTTCATGCTGGAGAGCGCTTATTTGCCGGTGAACGGAGTGGGCGGGGACTTTTTCCAGGTGCTGCCGTTGCAGGACGAATCGCTGCTTCTGGTGGTGGGCGACGTGAGCGGCAAGGGGCTGCAGGCGGCGATGAACTCAAGCACCATTGTGGGCGCGTTGCGCAACGAGCTTGCCCACGATCCCGCCACCGTGCTGAACCATCTGAACCGAGTGCTGATCGGCGCGGTGTCCTCGCCGGGCAAGGTGCCCGATCTTGACGCCGCACCCTGCTTCGCCACCTGCCTGTGCGCACGCATCTTTCCCGACGGCAAGCTAACCATTGCCAATGCCGGCCACCTGGGCCCCTACCGCGACGGCCGCGAGCTCGAATTGCCTTCCAGCCTGCCGCTCGGCGTGATTGCCGGCGTGGAATACGAGCAGGTAACCTACCAGCTCAACCAGGGGGAACGGCTGGTGTTCCTCTCCGACGGTGTGGTGGAAGCGCAATCGGCGTCCGGAGAGCTGTTCGGCTTTGAGCGCACGCAGCAGGTCTCCAACGAGTCCGCGCGCTACATTGCGCAGACCGCGCGGCACTTCGGGCAGACCGACGACATTACCGTTATTTCCATCTACATTGCTTCCCGCACCGCGAAACACGCCGGGGAAGAGGCTGTGCCTGCGCGTTAGGCGGTGCTTCGTGAGTCGGTTTCAGTACGCCGCGCGAAAGGGCCCAGCTCTCAAAGCCCACGACATTTGGGGCTTAATTCAGGGGCTTGAAGGCCCTGCTCCTTCCGGAATCTGCGGCGCCGGCTTGCCAGCTTGGCGAAGGCTGGTTCGAGTTGGGGCGGGTTGGGCATGGTCAGATACGCCTCGAATCAGCTCTTTTAGCTCCGCTGCTCGTCGAGCTTCTGCTCCATCACTTCCTGCTTGCGCGCGGCGCGCCACTCCTTGAGCCGCTCATAGAGCACGACGTCGGTGGCGGCCAGTATTTCTGCCGCCAGCAGCGCGGCGTTGGCCGCGCCGGCCTTGCCGATGGCCAGGGTGCCGACGGGGACGCCCCTGGGCATCTGCACAATCGACAGCAACGCGTCCAGGCCGTTCAACTGCGTGGCAGGAATGGGCACGCCGAGGACCGGAACCAGCGTTTTGGCCGCGAGCATGCCGGGCAGGTGCGCGGCGCCGCCGGCCCCGGCAATAATGACGCGTAAACCCCGGTCCCGCGCGGTCTCCGCATACTCGAACAGCAGGTCCGGAGTGCGGTGCGCGCTCACCACCTTGGCTTCGCAGGGGATGTTCAGCGTCCTCAGGATCTCCACCGCGGCCGACATTACTTCGTAGTCGCTTTTGGAACCCATGACCACGCCCACCAGTGGATGTTCGTCGCTCATGGCGTTGATTATACGGAGGCGGTGTTGGCCGGCAGTGTGAGTTCTCAGCGGGCGGCGCGCAAGGCCCGGGGCTAAAGCCCGTGAGGTTCGGGCCTCAATTCAGGGGCCTGAAGCCCCTGCTCCTTCCGGGAACTCCAAATCCTCGCAGAGTGAAGTTCTTTCCGCAGCCTCTCATGTCGTGCCCATATAAAAGCGACCTTCATCCGAGGCTATTGATCGAATCTTCGATCCGCTGCCAGATTTCGTCGATCCATTGTTCATGTTCCGGCTTCATCAGCACGGAGCGGAGGCAAGTGATCGTTTCTTCGGGCGGCGCAGACTCCTCGAACCACTGCTGCGGCAGATGCACCAGCGCCAGGTGCAAGTCCCGCTGCGCACACGCGTCAAAGAGCGACTGCGCCATCTTCGAGGCCGATTCGGCATCGGCGGTTTTCAGCTTCCAAACCACGATGTCCAACTCCGGGCTGCCGGCGGCCAGCGGCACAAACCGCGGGTCCTTGCGGACGCGCTGATCGAGTTCGAGCGCGGCGCGGCGCCCTGCTGCCAACCCGCGGGCAAATTCGCCGCCCGGCACCAGGGGCAGCAACTGCTGCGTTGCCCAGAGCGCCACCGCTGCGGCGCCCGCGCGGGAGCACTCGAGGCTGATCTCTCCCAGGTGCAACTGGCTGGAAGTAAAGTACGTATAGGGCGAGTCGTGCTTGTAAAACCGGCCCACGCCGGGGTCGCGAAAGAGGACGCACCCGCAGCCGTAGGGTTGAAGGCCATGTTTGTGCGGATCGACGACAATCGAGTCGGCCTGATCGATGACGGCATACGCCCGCCGAGCTGGTTCGTCCAGCGCTTCCGGGATCAGCTTGAAATAGCCTCCGTAGGCGGCGTCCACGTGCAGGCGGAACCCGTATTTCTGGCGCAATTCGAGGATCTCGGGAAGCGGATCGACGGCTCCGACGGCGGTGGTGCCCAATGTGGCTACGACGGTCGCCACATCGCCCTTGCGCAACTCGTCTTCGAGCACCGCCAGGTCCATGCGCCCGCGATGGTCGGTCCGGACCGAGGCGAAGTCCAGCTGCAAAACGCCCGAGATGCGGCTGTGCGTGTAATGAGCCTGATCAGATGCGAGGATGCGCTTCCGGCTCTTAGCCCCTAGTCGCTCGGTCCCTTGTCCCTCGGCGGTTTTCCCGGCTACCCACAGCGCTTCAAGGTTGGCGATGGTGCCGCTCGATGTAAGGTGGCCGAGGTACTGGTCTCTCCAGCCGAACATGGCGGCGATTTCGCGGACGGCCTCTATCTCCATCTCCGAGCTGGCGCGGCCGCCGTCGCGCGCATGGTTATTGGGGTTGACGAGCATGGCCAGGGCGTAGGCGGCCCGGGCCACCGGGTGGGGCGGTTTGAGCATCTGGCCCGCATAAAGCGGATGAAAATAGGGATAGTTGTCGCCGAGCCGGCCGGCGGTGCGCTCCAGAACGGCCGCGAAGGCGGCCAGGGCATCGGGCGCGGGAGACGGCGTTTCAGGAAGGTGGGAGAAACCCTTGAGCAGCCGCTCTGTGGCCCGGGCCAGCAACTGAGGAACGGGATCGCTTCTCATGGACCCTTTACGCTATCACAGCGGCGGCGAAGTACGGTTTGAGAGGCCGAGAGTGGTCCCGCGGCTCCTTGTCTCTGACCGGGGATCCGTGTTCTCTTTTCGCCCATCTTCCCGGATTGGAAAGGTTTACGCGCGATTTTCGTTTCTGCAGCTTGCGAAGGATGGTACAATTGTCGCAGCGTTAGAGTCGAACCGGGCGTAGCGCAGCAACTTCGCCCAACCAAGCAAGATTTCTGCCAGTGGTCGCTCCGATTCATCCAGCGCAATTCAATACCAGGAAACACAAGGAAAATGGAACAAGGTACTGTGAAGTGGTTCAATGACGCGAAGGGCTTCGGCTTTATCTCGCGCCAGAACGGCGAAGACGTGTTCGTGCATTACTCGGCGATCAATTCCCAGGGATTCAAGAGTCTGCAGGAAGGTCAAGCCGTGCAGTTCAACGTAGTGAAAGGCCCCAAGGGTTGGCAGGCGGCGGACGTTCAGCCCCTCTAATCTCGACTGGCCGGAATTGCGGCTGAATCCGAGCAAGAGTTAATCACCAAGGGCTGGGAGCGATCCCGGCCCTTGGTGCATTGTGCGCCCGGAGCGCCGGAGCCCGGACCAGGAACGGCAACCGGCTGAAATTACAGCTGATTCCCCGCCAGATCCCTCCCCGCCTACGCTTTATATTGAGCTCAAACTTGCAGCTGGCGGCAACTCAAGGTCCGCCCGAAGTTCTCCAATGGAAATCAGGACGAAGGTGGCCGTCAATGGCTCACCATCCTCTCGTGAGCAGCGCTTTTCGCGCTCGTCCTGAATCCGGGCCATTCCCCATGACCCGAGGAGGAATTTCGATGAAACTGCACCATCCTTTTCGCCGCGCGCTGTTGGCGCTGCTGATCTCACTTGTGCCCGCATCCTCGTTTGCGGGCGTCATGATCACCGTTGGAATCGCACCCCCACCGCTGCCCGTCTATGAGCAGCCCCTTTGCCCCGAAGCGGGCCTGATGTGGACTCCCGGCTATTGGTCATACGGCCCTGACGGCTACTACTGGGTGCCCGGCGCATGGGTTCCCGCTCCGTTCGTCGGCGCCCTCTGGACCCCTGGCTACTGGGGCTGGAACGAAGGCCAGTGGGGCTGGAATGAAGGCTACTGGGGCACCGAGGTCGGCTTCTACGGAGGCATCGACTACGGCTTTGGGTACGAAGGCATTGGCTACGCAGGCGGCATGTGGAGCGGCGGGGTTTTTACTTACAACACCGCCATTACCCGCGTGAATACCACCATCGTCACCAACACCTATGTGGATCGCACCATCGTGGAGCGCGACATCGTGCGCAATGAGGGGCGGGTTGCTTACAACGGTGGACCAAACGGCATTCATCGTTCTCCCACAGCGGAGGAGCGCGCAGCGGGCGAGCATCGCCGGATGGGGCCCACCGGGGTACAGCGGCAGGAAGTCGCCACCGCGCGCGCTAATCGCGGGAACTATGCCAAGGCGAGCGGAGGGCACCCCAAGGAGTTGGCCGCAGCAAGACCACTGGGGCATCCCAGCGCCGCTATAGCAGCAGCCGAGCGCCGTGGAGCCGCTGGGCGCGAACCCTCCGAGACCTCTCGCTCTTTCGCCCGTACGGAGTCCAATCGGGCAGCAGAATCCCGTTCCGCAACAACTGCGCGCAGCGAGCATTCGTCGCGGCCAGCCACCGAGTCGCATGCTCGTTCTTCAGAACCGCACACGGCGATGACGCCATCGGCTCGTCCGGCAGCCAGAGCGCACTCTGAGAGGGCGCAGGGCGACAGCGAAACTTCTCGCGCCCGCGAGCAGGCGAACGCTGCGAAGACCGAACAGAAGCAGCGTTCCGACGCCGAAAAGGCCCAGGCTCGCCAGCAGGCTAATACGGAAAAGTCCCGCGCCAGTGAGCAGGCTCGTCAGCATGCCTCGGAGCGGAAGTCCCAGGCACGGGAACAAGCGAACGCCGCAAAGGCTGAGCAGAAGCAGCGTTCCGATGCCGAAAAGACACAGGCTCGCCAGCAGGCCAATACGGAAAAGTCCCGCGCAAGTGAGCAAGCGCGCCAGCAGGCCGCGGAACAGAAGTCCCAGGCCAGGGAACACGCGAACGCCGCAAAGGCCGAGCAGAAGCAGCGTTCCGATGCCGAAAAAGCACAGGCTCGCCAGCAGGCCAATACGGAAAAGTCTCGCGCAAGTGAGCAAGCGCGCCAGCAGGCCTCTGAGCAGAAGTCCCAGGCGCGCGAGCAAGCGAGTGCCGCGAAAGCCGAGCAGAAGCAGCGTTCTGATGCCGAAAAGACACAGGCTCGCCAGCAGGCTAATTCGGAAAAGTCTCGCGCAAGTGAGCAGGCACGCCAGCAGGCCTCTGAGCAGAAATCCCAGGCGCGCGAGCAAGCCAACGAACAAAACGCACAGGCTCACCAGGAGGAACAGCACGCCAAGGCGGAGCGTCCTGAGCCAAGACAGGAAACCCGTCCGCAGCCGAAGCCGGAGAGCCACTCCGAGCCCAAGCCTGAATCGAACCACAAACCAGAACCTCACCACTAACACGGAAGACAGGCCCACATCTCTGCTTCGGCGGAGATGTGGGATTCGCATTCAGTATCTTTCTGCTTGCCACTCAGTGGCTCATGGCTGGTAACCTGCGGTTCTCCAGCGATGTTGTTCACTGACTCCACGCTCGCCCGCCGCCTTGAAGCCGCTGAAGGCTTTGCCGGGGCTCAGTTTGCCCTGGCGCGGCGAAGCCTGCTTCCTCAATGCCAATCCGAGGCCATTCGTATTTCGGGAGTGGATGTGGTTTTCGACGGTCCGGATTCCCCGGTCACTCAAACCTTTGGCCTCGGCATGCTTGAACCGGCCTCCGCGCAGACGCTCGACGAAATCGAGCGGTTCTTCTTTACGCGTGGCGCGCCGGTCCAGCATGAGGTCAGTCCCTTCGCCGGGGTGGACACCCTGGATCTGCTCCGCTCGCGGGGATACCGTCCCATCGAGATCTCGAACGTCCTGTGCCAGTTGGTCACGCCCTTGCCGCCTGTGAACTCAGGAAGCGTGCGCGTGATTGGGCCGGAAGACGCGGAGCTTTGGACCGAGGTGAGCGCGCGCGGATGGACCCACGACCATCCCGAGTACGAAAGCTTCATACGCGAAGTCGGCGCTCTGCTCACGGCGCGCGAGGGCAGCGCCTGCTTTCTGGCGGAGATAGACGGGGAGCCCGCGGCCGCCGCCGCGCTTTTCCTTCATGAGGGCGTAGCGCTGTTCGCCGGAGCCGCCACTGTTCCCGCGAAAAGACGGCGCGGCCTGCAGTCTGCGCTCCTCGCCTCGCGCGTCGGTTACGCCCACCAGCATGGCTGCGACCTGGCCATGATGGTGGCCGAACCTGGCTCCGAGTCGCACCGAAATGCCCAGCGGCACGGTTTCCAGGCGGCTTACACGCGCATCAAGTGGCGCAAAGAGGCGAACTGAGGCCCTGAAACCGCGACGGGCCAGAAGAGCGATACGCTAAAATGCGCAGGCGAGACCATCACAGCCGGAGAACTGAAATGGCGGCCGAAACGGCAGGGAAACACACCATCTTCCGCAACGCACGGATCTTTGACGGCGACTCCGCAAAGCTCATCGAGTATGCGGACGTAATTGTCTCCGGCGGCCAGATTAAAGACATCGCTCAGGGCCAGGTCCAGGCCGGCGCCGCCGATGAAGTGGTGGACTGCGCGGGCCGCGTGCTGATGCCCGGACTGATTGACGCCCACGTGCACGTCTACGCGGCCGGTCTGAACCTGACGCGCCTGGCGCAGACGCCGGTTTCTTACCTTGCGCATTTTGCGGCAATCTTCCTCCACGGCTGCCTAGAGCGTGGATTTACCACCGTGCGCGACGTGGGCGGCGCCGACGTGGGCATTGCCAACGCCATCCGCGATGGGCTGCTCCAGGATGTGCCACGGCTTTTTTACGGCGGACGCGTGATTACTCAGACTGGCGGGCATGGCGATTTCCGACCCGGCGATCACGCGCTGGACTCCGCTGTCTGCTGCGGCTGCGGATTTCACTCGGATCCGATGGCGGTTGTGGCGGATGGAGCCGATCAAGTCCGCCGCGCGGTGCGGGAGGAATTCCGGCGCGGCGCTGCGCACATCAAAGTGATGGGGTCGGGCGGCGTGGCTTCACCCACCGATCCGCTGGACCGGTGCCAGTATTCCGACGATGAAATTCGCGCCGCGGTGGACGAGGCCGAGCGCGCGGGGAAATATGTCGCGTCGCACTGCCATCCTGCCGCGGCAGTTCGGCGCGCGGCAGCGCTGGGCGTGCGCTCTATTGAGCACGCCACGCTGATTGACCAGGAGACCGCGGATTTTGTGGCCGAGCGCGGCGCATTCACCGTTCCGACCATGGCCACCATCTTTGCACTGCGCGAGGCGGGCAAGGAGCTGGGACTGCCTGCGGTGAGTTTGCAGAAGCTCGAAATGGTGGGCGACTCCGCACTTACCGGCCTTGAAATTATGAAGCGCGCAGGCGTGAAGATGGGCCTGGGAACAGACCTGCTGGGCGCGCAGCATGTGCGCCAGTGCACGGAGTTTACCCTGCGCGCGCAGGTGCTGCCAGCCATCGACGTGCTGCGGGCGGCGTGCAGCGTGAATGCGGAGTTGATGGGCGAGGCGGGCCGCCTGGGCTGCATCCGCAAGGGCGCGGCGGCCGATCTGCTGATCGTAAACGGTAATCCGCTCGAGGATATCGGCGTGCTGGCGCGCAATGGGGAGGCGCTGGCCGCGATCATGATAGACGGCAGGTTCTTCAAGCGCGCGCTGTGAACGCATGCACCTCGGAGGAAGTCGCATGGGATTTATATTGCGCACCGAGCCTTCCCAATGTTCTATAAATGAGTCCCGAAGGAAATCTCTTCGGGCGCCTACGCATCCTGCCTGAGCGAGCGTTAATGCTCGCGGGCTCGGGCCGGGCCTTGTCCCTGAGGTTTCGCCATGACTGCTGAACTTATCCATCGGCTGCACTTCGCCTTCACCGTCACTTTCCATTACCTTTTTCCCCAGCTCACAATGGGGCTTGCGCTGCTGATCGTGGTGCTGAAGACCGTGGCGCTGCGCACAGGCAGCGAGCTGTGGGACCGCGCCGCGCACTTCTGGGGACGCATCTTCGGCATCAACTTTGTGTTCGGCGTGGTGACCGGCATTCCCATGGAGTTCGAATTCGGCACCAACTGGGCGCGGTTCTCGCGCGTCTCCGGCGGCGTAATCGGCCAGCCGCTGGCCATGGAAGGCGTGTTCAGCTTCTTCCTGGAGTCGGCGTTCCTGGGGCTGTTTCTCTACGGCGCCAACCGGCTTTCAAAGCGCATGCACTGGTTTTCCGCGGTGATGGTGTGGCTGGGCTCGTGGATCTCAGGGTTTTTCATCATCGTTACCGACGCGTGGATGCAGCATCCGGTCGCATACAACTACGTGAACGGCCACTACGACGTTGCCAGCTTCTGGAAGCTGCTGCTGAATCCGTGGGGGCTGTTGCAATACATGCACAACATGACCGGCGCGGTGGTGACGGGCTGCTTTGTGATGGCTGCGGTGGGCGCTTATTACCTGCTGGAGGGCCGCGACCGCGACTTCGCGCGCATCTTTCTCAAGACGGGAGTGATCGCCGGAATTATTGCCTGCATTGCCATCATCTTCCCAACCGGCGACCTGCACGGCAAATACGTTGCGCGCCATCAGCCTGTGGCGATGGCCGCGATGGAGGGCCTCTTTCATACCGAAAAGGGCGCAGGTATTGTGCTGATCGGGCAGCCGAATCCCGAGACCGGACAGATCGACAACCCCATCCGGGTCGGCGACGCGCTGAGCTTTTTGATTTATGGAACCACAACAGCGGAGGTGCAGGGGCTGGACCAGTTTCCGCGCGATCAGTGGCCTGGGGCGCAGCCGCTGCTCTACTACGCGTACCACATCATGGCGGGGCTGGGGACATGGTTCCTGCTGCTGATGGCGGTTTCAGCGTTCCTGCTTTGGCGCGGGCGGCTCTACGGCGCGCGATGGGCACTGTGGGCGCTGCTGCTGAGCTTTCCCCTGCCCTACATTGCCAACACGGCGGGATGGATGACGGCGGAACTGGGGCGGCAGCCGTGGATCATCTACGGGCTGATGAGGACCAGCGAGGGTTTCTCCAGCACGGTGTCGGCCGGCAACGGATTATTCACGCTGCTGGGATTCATGGGCCTTTACGCGCTGCTGGGGCTGCTGTTCACCGTGCTCGTGTACCGGGAGATTTCCCATGGACCCGAGGCGAAGGGCGCAACGGTGCACGAGGCAGGGCGTTGAAGCGCGCACACGCGCATTAGGAGCATGACGATGGGTTTCATCTGGTTCTGGCTGGTTGCGGTGATGATCGTCGGGTACGTGGTGCTGGACGGCTTCGACCTTGGCGTGGGCGTATTGCATCTATTCCTGCCCCGCGATGAGGCGGAGCGGCAGGCTGCGCTCAAGTCCATTGGGCCGGTTTGGGACGGCAACGAGGTGTGGCTGCTTGCGGGCGGCGGCACGCTGTACTTCGCGTTCCCGCTGCTTTACGCCTCGGCGTTTTCCGGCTTCTATCTGCCGTTGATGATCGTGCTGTGGCTGCTGGTGGCGCGCGGCGTAAGCCTGGAACTACGCAACCATCTGGAGATGGGCGTGTGGCGCACGCTGCTTGACCGGCTCTTCGGGATCGCCTCGGCGCTGCTGGCCATTTTCTACGGCGCGGCGCTGGCCAACGTGATTCGCGGAGTGCCGCTACAGGCCGATGGCTACTTTTTTTTGCCGCTGTGGACCAACTGGAAGCCGGGCATGGATCCCGGCATCCTGGATTGGTACACGGTGATCGGCGGGCTGGTGGCGATTGTCGCGCTTACGCTGCACGGCGCGCTGTGGCTGACTATCAAGGTATCGGGCGACCTGGAGCAGCGTGCGCGGCGCGTGGTGCGGCCGCTATCGCTGGTGCTGATCGCGCTCACGGCGGTGAGCCTGGCGGCGACCATCGGGGTGCGCCCGGAGACGCTCCAAAACTACTACCATTATCCGTTCACGTTCGTGGTGCCGGTTGGTGTGATCGCGTCGCTGATCGGCATTTGGATCTGGAACCGCAAGGGCGCGCCGGTCAAGGCATTCCTGGCCTCGTCGGCGTACCTGTTCTTTATGCTGGCGGGCGCGTGCTGGGGGCTTTACCCCACGCTGCTGCCGTCGTCGGCGCGAAGCGGGTTCGACATCACGCTGGAGAAGGCGATCAGTGGGCCGCACACCCTTGCGGTCGGGCTGGTGTGGTGGCTGTTCGGGATGACGCTTGCGGTCGGTTACGTCGTGTTTGTCTACAGCCGGTTCCGCGGCAAAGCGGATGCCAGCGGGCATTGAGCCGGCAAACGTTGCCGCGCGATGAAGCTGCGCAGTTGCGCATCCTATTCGATGAGCAGGCGTCGGGCATAAGAGCGGAATTGGCTTGACCATCGTGCATAATCAAATCACGATGGCTCTTTTATGGAACCCCGGGAGCTGGTCGCAGAGACTGGCGGAGTTGGAAGCGCAGTCGGGCGAGCTGAAGGAGGCGCCGCTCAGGCGCGACGTGCGCTCGCTGGGCATGCTGCTGGGCGAGGTGCTGCGCGAGCAAGCGGGCGACGACCTGTTTGCGCAGGTGGAGGCGCTGCGGCAGGGGACGACCAAGCGGCGCGATGCGGAAGCGCGTGGATCGGAAGATGAGGCGGGGCGGCAGGCGGAGACGGCGCTCGCGTTTGTGCACTCGTTGAGCGCGGACCGGGCGATTTTGCTCACGCGGGCATTTGCGTTTTACTTCGAACTGATCAACCTTGCAGAGACGAACCATCGCAAGCGGCGGCGGCTGGCGCTGCAGGTGAGCGGCGACGCAGGGCGGCAGCGCGGGTCGCTGGCGGGCACGTTGGCAGCGATGAAGCGCGTGGGCATCGGCGCAGACGAGGCGCTGGAGTGGCTGCGGCGCGTGCTGATTGTGCCGGTGTTCACCGCGCATCCGACGGAAGTGGCGCGGCGCTCGGTGATGTTCAAGCGGCGGCGGATCGGGGAATTCCTTGCGGAACTGGACCGGATTCCGATTCCCGAACAGGATTTGGCGCGCCTGGAAGAGCTGGTGCGGGCGGAGATCACCAGCTTGTGGCAAACCGACGAGGTGCGATCGCGGCGGCCCACCGTTTACGACGAGATCAAGATGGGGCTGGACTACTACGATGTCTCCATTTTTGAGACCCTGCCTGAACTTTATCGTGAAGTGGCCGAGGCGCTGCGCGCGGTTTACGGGCTGGAGATTGAGCCTCTCGATCTGCCGCAGGTGATGCGGTTCGGGTCGTGGATTGGCGGAGACCGCGACGGCAACCCGTATGTAACGCCGGAGGTGACGCGGGAGGCAATCGAGCTGGCGCGCGGGCACCTGTTGCTGTTTTACCAGCGGAAACTCGAGGAGATTCTCGACCTGCTGACCACAAGCGCGCAGCAGATGCCGGTAAGCGAAGAGCTGCTGAAGCGCCTGCAGGAATACGTGGCGGAGCTGCACACGCCGGAGGCGCAGGTCTTCGGAGAGCAATACGAGTTTGAATACTACCGCCGGTTTGTGATCTGCGTGAAGGCGCGGGTGCGGCGCACGATGGAGACAGCGAGGCGGCCGGGAGCGGCGGGCCTGGCGCTGCCCGTGATGCCCTACACGCTGCGGCCGGACGGCGATCGGTTGACCCAGGCGTTGCCGGCGTACTGCTCGGCAGAGGAGTTTTTAGAGGACCTGCAGGTGCTGCGCGCGTCTCTCGCGGCCAACCGCGGCCTGCGGATTGCGCACACGCTGATCGACCCACTATTGCTGCAGGTGCGGACGTTTGGATTGCACTTACACACGCTGGACATTCGGCAGCATGCGCGCGTGCATGCGCAGGCGCTGAAGGAGGCGATTGCGGACACCGCAGCGCCGGCGCTTCCCGGGGAATTGTCGACGGAAACGTCGCGCGTGCTGGAGACTTTCCGTGTGGTGGCCGAGACCAAGCAGGGATGCACGCCGGAGGCGATCCGGCATTACGTAATCAGCGGCGCCGCAACGGTGGAGGACGTGCTGGCAGTGGTGCGGCTGGCGCGGCTGGGCGGCGTAAAGGTGGAGGCTTCAGAGCGCGATCCTGGATTGATGCCGGTGCCGCTGTTTGAGTCGATCGAGGATCTGCGGCGCGCGCCGGATGTCTGCCGGGAGCTGTGGCGGCGCGAGGACTATCGCCAATTGCTGGCCTCGTGGGGCGACTGGCAGGAGGTGATGCTGGGCTACTCCGACTCCAACAAAGACGGCGGCATGCTGACCAGCACGTGGGAGATTTTCCGCGCCCACCGCGACCTGCACGTGGCCGCGCGCGAGTGCGGCGTCAAGCTGCGGCTGTTTCACGGGCGCGGAGGCACAGTGGGCCGCGGCGGCGGCCCCACGCATCGCGCCATCTTCGCTCAGCCCATGGACAGCTTCGAGGGGCAGCTGCGGATAACCGAGCAGGGTGAGGTGCTCAACTTCAAATACGCCGATGAAGTGCTGGCCGAGCGGAACCTGGAACTGATGATTGCGGCTTCACTGGATGCGCTGGCGCGTCCCAACGCGCGCGACCCCGAAGGCCACTTCACCGGCGTGTTGAAGCCGGAGTGGGAGGCGGCGCTGGACGAGCTCTCGAACCTCTCGTTCGCGTGCTATCGCGCCAACATTCTGGAGAACTCCGACGTCATCGAATACTTCGAGCAATCGACGCCGGTGGGCGAACTGGAGCAGGCAAAAATCGGTTCGCGGCCTTCCCGGCGCAAGGCTTCTCGTAACATCGCGGACCTGCGCGCGATTCCATGGGTGTTCGGGTGGACGCAATCGCGGCTACTGGTTCCGGCATGGTTCGGCGTGGGCCACGCGCTCACCGCGTATCTGGAGCAGCCGGGGGCGCTCGAGTTGCTGCGGGAAATGGCGAGCGAGTTTCCGCTGTTTATCGACCTGCTGCGCAACGTGGAGATGGCTCTGGGCAAGGCGGACCTGGGGACGGCGCGGCTGTATTCGTCGCTGGTAAAGGATGCGGCTCTGAGGGAACGCGTCTACAGCATGCTGGAAGCGGAATTTCATGCATCGGTCCGCGCGGTTCTGGCGGTGACGGACCAGGCCGAGCTGCTTGAAGGCAACCAGGTGCTGGCGCGGTCGATTCGGCTGCGCAATCCGTATGTGGACCCAATGCACCTGATCCAGGTGGACATGCTCAAACGGAAACGCGCCGGCGAAGATACGCCAGCGGTGAATCGCGCCATCGCAGCCACCATCAGCGGGATTGCAGCGGGACTGAGGAATACCGGGTAAGTGCTTCCGGGCGGCCTTCTTCTATCACTTGCCACGCACGGGCGCGGGGTACTACGCTAATGCCATGCATCGATGTCGCTAACGCCGTCCTGGTGAGAGCTTCCGATGTTGTTGTGCGCTGTCGTCGCCGCGCCTTTTTCTTTCCGACTTAAAGCTCCACCACACTTCCAACTCACGGCCGGGGCTCTTCTCCGCAACCGTGTCACGCTCGCAAAGGAGATGTTCATGGCGCGTATTGCCGCAGATGTAACGGAATTGATTGGCCGCACCCCCCTGGTGCGATTGAACCGCGTGGCCGCAGGGCTGCCGGCCACCGTTGTGGCCAAGCTGGAGAGCCGCAACCCGCTGGCCAGCGTGAAAGACCGCATCGGGTTTGCGATGATCGACGCGGCCGAGAAGGCGGGCAGGATCAAGCCGGGCGAGACGGTGCTGATTGAGCCCACCAGCGGCAACACCGGCATCGCGCTGGCCTTTGTGGCCGCGGTGAAGGGCTACAAGATCATTTTGACCATGCCGGACACCATGAGCCTGGAGCGGCGCGTGCTGCTGCGCGCGTTCGGCGCCGAGATTGTGCTGACGCCGGGCCCCAATGGCATGAAGGGTGCGATCGCCAAGGCCAACGAAATCCTGGCCAGGACGCCGCATGGCTACATCCTGCAACAGTTTGATAATCCGGCAAACCCTGCCATTCACGTGGCCACCACCGGCCCCGAAATCTGGGAGGATACCGACGGCAAGGTGGACATTCTGATCTCCGGCGTAGGCACGGGGGGCACCCTTACCGGCGTGGCGCGTTACATCAAGCCGAAAAAGCCTGAGTTCAGGGCCATTGCGGTGGAACCAACCGACAGCGCGGTGCTTTCCGGCGGCAAACCCGGGCCGCACAAGATCCAGGGAATTGGGGCGGGTTTTATTCCCAGTATCCTGGATACTGACCTGATTGACGAAGTGGTCCAGGTGACGAACGACGAGTCGGTGGCAATGGCGCGCAGATTGCCGAAGGAAGAAGGCATCTTCGGGGGTATTTCGTCGGGGGCAGCGGTGGCTGCGGCGTTGAAAGTGGCGGCGCGGCCGGAGAATGCAGGCAAGCTAATCGTCGCGGTGCTGCCCGATTTCGGCGAGCGCTATCTCTCAAGCGTGCTCTTCGATGCGTTGCGGCAGGAGGCGCTGGCGCTGCCGACTGAGGCGGTGGCTGTGTAAGCGGCGGGTGTGCGCCAACCATGCCGCTGCTTGTTGGCGGCATGGTTTGGCTGGGTGTTCTGAAGATTACACTGAGCTGGACCTGCGATGGCCATGTTCGAACGAATTCGCGAAGACATCCGCTCCGTGCTGGAGCGCGATCCGGCTGCGCGCTCATGGCTGGAGGTAGTTACCTGCTATCCGGGCCTCTGGGCGGTGTGGATCCATCGCGTCTCGCATCAACTATGGAAGCGTCGGCTGCGGCTGCCGGCGCGGTTGCTCTCGCAGTTCGCGCGGCTGTTCACCGGCGTGGATATTCATCCCGCC
Organism: uncultured Acidobacteriota bacterium; assembly: GCA_963788435.1. Classification (GTDB taxonomy): domain Bacteria; phylum Acidobacteriota; class Terriglobia; order Terriglobales; family Acidobacteriaceae; genus Telmatobacter. The sequence continues at coordinate 27,817 of CAWBIG010000012.1, forward strand.
GCACTGCTTGGCCGGCGCCTCTTTATCGATCATGCTACCGGCGTGGTGATTGGCGAAACGGCCGTTGTGGGCAGCGACGTGACCATGTACCAGGGGGTAACGCTGGGCGGCACCGGCAAAGGGCACGGCAAGCGCCACCCTACTATCTGCGACCGCGTATTCATCGGCAACAACGCCAACGTGCTGGGCAACGTCTGCGTGGGAGAAAACTCGCGCGTTGGAGCCGGGTCGGTGGTGCTTGCCGATGTGCCGCCGAACTCGACGGTGGTGGGCGTGCCCGCGCATATCGTCTATCGGAACGGGGAACGAGTGCTGATTACTGATCCGCACGACATCAAGGACCCGCTGTCCGATGCGCTGATCGCGCTGGCCAGCCGGGTGGAGGAGCTGGAGCAGCGGCTGGGCGCTCACGCCCGCGCCGCCGAGCCGTTTGCCACCGAAGAAGCCGAGCGCAGCGCATACAGCCGCGAATTAAAGCTGGCGGAATACGTGTCGATGGGCGAAGGGATCTGAGCCGCCGGGAACGTTCTCTAATCTGCCTGCCAAATTGACGAGGATTCCCAGAAACGCTGGAACTGACCCCTTGACAATCGCGTAGTAATGAATAATATATTGCATAGCGAGGTATCATGCAATGGCTAGGTTGCCAAGAGCGGCCGAAGACGACACGCCGGACCGGTGGGAAGCTCAATTGCGCAAGGGCGCGTTGGAGATGGCGACACTGGCCACGATGTGGACCGGGCGGAGGTATGGGCTGGAGATGATCCGGCTGTTGGAGATCCGTTCGCAGCTCGCGCTGGCCGAGGGCACGATCTACCCCATTCTAAACCGGTTAAAGGCTGAAGGAATGGTGACCTCGGAATGGGTGGAAGCGGATGCGGGACATCCGCGGAAGTATTACAGCCTTACCGAGGAAGGAAGAAAACGGCTGAGGCAGATGGCTGAGTCCTGGGCCGGCTTCTCCGCGGGAATGAACAGCTTGCTTGAGCCAGTACTGGCGGAACAGGAGGCAGTGAGATGATTGCCGATCGACAGATGGAAGTGTATTTAACGTCCTTGCGCGCTCACCTTGGCCCGATGACCCTGAACGAGCGCGAAGAGATCCTGCGCGAAATTGAGGCGCATGTCCGCGACGCGCAGGAGGAACCGGGCGCGACGCTAGACAATGTGCTGAGGCGGCTGGGGACGCCCGGACAGTTGGCCGCGCAGTACCGCGACGGCATGCTCATCCGCGAGGCGAGCCGCAGTTACTCGCCGGTGACGTTGATGCGCGGCGCATTGCGCCTGGCCACGCGTGGACTGTCGGGAATATTCGTGTTTTTCGCGGGAATGATCGGCTACGCTGTCGGAAGCGGGTTCGTGCTCAGCGCCATGCTCAAACCGGTCTTCCCAAACAACACCGGAGTTTGGGTTCGCGACGGGCAACTGGTTGACTTTGGCACGCATTTTCCGGCTCCGCCAGTCGGGTATGAGGTGCTCGGCTACTGGTACATCGTAGTCTCGCTCATCCTTGGCAGCCTGCTGCTTCTGGGGACGATGTACCTGATCCGCGCCACGCTGCGGCTCTCCAAATCGGCGCAGATGCGGCTGGGTTGAGGCCGACACTTGGTCAGCGCACATCTACTGACCGGTCGTCTTCGTACTCCATGATGTGGAAGTAGGCTTCCCAGCCGGTCCAGGCTGCGGGCGCAGGCAGTTTCGCCATTGGATCCTTCAGATGGTTGGCGTAATCCGCGACCAGCTCGCGCGTGCGATACACGCCGGTGAGCCAATCGCCGCGATACCAGTTTTCCCATTTGCCGTACTCGGCCGCGGCCATCGACTCCTGCACGGCTCCGAGCGATCCGAGAGCTTCGTTGATTTCGAGGTCGGCCTTGAATGGGTCGCCCGACTGCACGTCCTCCATGGCCCGAGCCACCTCAAGCAGCGCGCGATTGCTTTCGCGATTGATGAGGATCATGGTGAGCACCGCGGCCTGGTAGTAGTTGCGGCGGTCCGGATCGACCAGGTCGCGCGCTGCCACTGCATCCTTCCAGACTGCATCCCAGCGTGGCTGTGCGTCCTTGCATTCCTCGATGTCGCGCTGGATCAGCGCCTGTTGGAATTCCGACGGGGGCTCAGGAAGGACACGCGGCTCCGTCCACTTGGGCGACTGGCTGGGGATGGCGATGACCTGGTGCTCAGTGAGCGCGTCGAGGATGAGGCGGCGAATCTCGGAGTGATAATGTTGGTCACCGTAGTGGCGCGGTATTTTGCTGAGCGGCGGCGGTGGTGGAGGCGGAGCGCCTGCCGACGTAAGCCCCGGAAGCCGCATGGACCCCCATACCGACGGCGCGGCGAAATATTCTTTGTAGACCTGCGCGACTGCATCCGCGGATTTATCGCCGAATTCCTCGGCGGCCCAGCGATGGTAATAGGCATCGTCTGCTCCGGCGAACTCTGCAGGCGCCCCACCCCAGGCCGTTTCCATTAATGCACGCGCGGTCATCGCCACCGGGCGGATATCGCTGGTGTTCACCAGCACGTAAGCCGTCGCGCCGGCATTGATGTAGCGACCAAGCTCCTCCTGGATGACGCCGACGGGGACCAATTCGGAGAGCTGATTGGCCTGGCCGTTCATCATCGCGACATGTATGTACATCCCGTGCCCCGCAGCCACCTTGCCGCCATCCTGCATGTCGCCATATCCGGTGTCGGCCCACGCCAAGGTGACTTCCGGCGGAATCTTGAGGTAGCCCTCGTCCATGAGGCGCGCGCCTTCCTGCCACAGGTCGGTGACGAACTGCGCCTTGGGATAACGCGCGCGGACAATCTTCATCTGCACGGCGATGGCGTCGCTGATGCGCTGGCCGAGGAGCGCATCGTTGCCGCGCACGCTGGGATCGAGTTGCGCGTAGCTCTGGTCTGACAGGCCGCGGAGGCCCACGCTCCACAGAATCTCATCGTTGGGCTTGTACGCGGCCACCGCGTTCGTCCACGCGCGCGCCAGGATCTCAGGATAGGTGGAGAAGTTGTAGGGCACGCCTTTTGGCCAGCGGGCCACGTTCACGCCCAGCGGGATGGCGTGATGCTGATTGATGATGAGGCCGCGCTCCGCGGCCGCGTGTACCTGCGCGTCGTCGGGGAAGATCCACGTACCCGGCACCACCATGTTGCCCTTCAGGCGCAGGATGGTCTCGAATACGTTGTTCCAAACGCGCAGCGCAATGCCAGTCTGCTCGCTTTTCGGGGCCGGAATCCAGCCGCTCAGAAGGTCTTCGTCGTTGATGAAGAATCCGCGATAGCGAAAGACCGGCTTGGGATAGGTCTTTTCGAAATCCTGCGGCAACGTGATGGAAGTGCGCTTTTCGGGCTGCTTGTCCGTCCACAGATACATCGGATCGACGCCGAGGATGCTCTGGGAGAACTGATAGATGGCATAAATGGTTCCGCGCATATCAGCCCCGGTCAGGCACACGATGCGCTTGAGGGGCTGGTGGCCGGGCACGCGGAAGACGGAGAACGCGAAAGACTCAGGATCCGTGGTGGTGGCACACTTTATGCCCGGATGCACGTGGTCGCGCTCGGCCACAAGAATCGCCAACGGGCCTGCGTCCTCCAAGTCGTCGGCGCGCGCGGGCTCACGGCCAAACACTTTGGCAAAGTCGCTCATCAAGTCTTGCGTAGCGCGGCGCACCGGCTCCGATTCATTCGGGCTATCGACGATGGTTACGGAGGAGTCGATCGTGATCGCCTCCGGCTCTCGTGATTTGGCGGCCGCGAAAGCGGGTACCGGGCTCAGGAATGGCACCGCAGCGGTAGCCAGCAGAATGGTCGGAAAAAAATGTTTCGATCGCATCAACACGGGCCCCCTGCCTGAAGATTACGCTTCGAACCGACGACTTCGTCTTCCACAAAGGATTGACACACAGTTGCAGAGCGGTCCAAATATGCAGTCCATCCTGCAAAGGGTGCACCGCATCCGTTATCGCCGAAACGCAACGCGCGCGAGGGCCGATGCTACAGTGAATTGTCCCCAATTTGACTGCGGGAGTTCCGCATTTTGCTCCGCGTGCTACGAAGGCTTTGTCTCGCCCTGGTTCTGCCCATTCCGTTAGCGGCCGCAACTCGCGTGTTTACGGCACCGGTCCCGCCTGAGATGCAATCGAGCGCATTCACCGTCAGGGTGAACGGACAACGGGTGGATGTGGCCCACGCGGCAGCAAGCTACGAGTACGTGAGCTTCGATTTCAGGGGCGGCCCCGTCACGATCGAGATCACCGCCGCGGAGACGGGATTCTGGGATCGCGGCGTGGATATCGAGCCGTGGCGGTGCTTTTGCACTTTTGCACATTATCAACCGGAGGAGCAGGAGGAACAGGAGGAGTCTGTCCAAGCGTCAGCGTTGCGCCCAGCATCATCAACATCAATATCCAGATCCGCATAAGTGTGAACTCCCTTGAGCGTGGTAGCTTCCAATACGGGAATACTTCAACGAAATCATGCCCTGTAAGCTTATTGCTATTGTACCCGTAAAGGTGCATCCCATGGGCTGTCCTTTGGGACCAGCCATTCTTATCAAACCCAGTGTCTTTTTCAAAAACTCCCTGGCGCGCCCTTCCGCACACCTTCCGGCAGGGTGAGGAACCCGGGCGAGGCACAGCGGAACCTGTTGAACTACCCTCCGCACCGTGGCAGTATGGGTGAGCCATTGTGAACTGACCGGCTTCACCAAAATCTGCGGCGCCCAGGGAGATGCCCGGGGGTGTCTGCGATAACCCTTCCCGGGGAATCGGCGAGATGAATTTGAAGCGGGGGAGAGCCGCAAGGATATTCCGGAATCTGCGCGCGGTGTGGGTGCTGCTCAAGAAGGCGGGCATGGCCTGGGCAAAGGACAATGCCCCCAGCATGGGAGCGGCGCTGGCGTTTTACACCGTTTTTTCGCTCACGCCTGTCCTGATCGTCGTGATGTCGGTTGCCGGCCTGGTCTTCGGGCGAAGGGTCGCGGAGGCGGATTTTCTGTTGCAACTTCGGGGTTTCGTGGGCGAGGCCGCGGCCCGCGCGATTCAAGCGATCCTGCAAAGCGCTGACAAGTCCGGCCTCAGAATCTTCGCGAGCGCCGTGGGCATCGGGACTCTGATCATTGGCACCTCCGGCGCGTTTGTGGAACTTCAAGACGCGCTTAATAAGATCTGGAAAGTCGGGCCGGGCTCAGAAAACGTCTGGATGCGGGCGATTCGCGAGCGCCTCCTGTCAGTTCGTCCTGGTTCTGGGATTGGGGTTCCTGTTACTCCTGTCATTTGCGGTGAGCACAGCGCTGGCCAGCGTGAATAAGTTCCTCGTGCCCCACATGCCCTGGCCGGTTCCTTGGCTGGAATCAGTCAATTTTCTCCTCTCGCTGGCAATGATTGCGCTGCTCCTCGCCATGATTTTCAAGATTCTTCCTGACGTGCCGGTGGCCTGGGGGGATGTGTGGATTGGCGCCGCCGTGGCGTCCATTCTCCTGACAACGGGGAAAGCGCTGATTGGGCTGTACCTGGCCAGGTCCACCGTCGCCACAGCTTATGGAGCAGCTTCGTCCCTGGTCATTCTTCTCACCTGGGTTTATTACTCTGCGCAAATTATCCTCTTTGGCGCGGAGGTCACGCACGCTTACTCCGATCAGCACGGGTCGCGGGCCGCAAGAAGTCCGGCGCATCGAAATCTGCGCTGACGTTCCGGCCGGCGCCGGGGTGGTGCTGATAGCGGTATTTGCAGTCCTCACTTGGGGGTTGCAGGGGCAGGGTCGGCGACCGCCGGGGGGGCTTTGATCAACAATTGCCGGTAAACAATTCGCAATGTTGCCAGCATTGGAACCGAAAGAAAGCTGCCGGCCACGCCCGCGAGCGAACCTCCCGCCAGGACTCCGAAGATGACCAGCAAAGGATGAAGCTTCATGCCGGCGCTAAGCAGATGCGGCGACACCACGTAATCCTGGAAAAAACGAAAGGCCACCAGAAAGAAGAAGAGCACGAGCAGATGGTGCGAGCCGCTCAAGCCCGCCACCAGCAGGACGATGGTGGCCCCCGCCAGGGGGCCGACCATGGGTATGAATTCCAGGGGAAAAGCCACGGCCGCGAGCAGAATCCCATAAGGAACGCCGATGACCGAGAAGAAGAGCCCATAAGCCACCGACGCCACGACTCCCATCAGCACCAACGCCCGCATGTATTGGGCCAGCAACACGTGCAGATCCGCAGCAATTTTCTCCGCCTTGGCGCGGTGCGGGCCGTCGGCAAAAAAGCCGAGCACGGAACTGCGAATTTCGCTTCCGTCTTTCAGAAAAAAGAAACTTAGAATCGGGACCAGAACGATAAAGACAAGGTTTCCGGCGCGCGCAATGACACCGAGAGCGGCGCTGGGCAGCAGGGCCAGGAGTTCCCGCGAATGTTGGGCCAGTTGCTGTTGCACTGTGGAAAGAACCGTGGTCTTCAGCGTTGGTTCGGAGGGCAAACCGGGCGGGACAAGGGGAGCCTGGAATTTGGAAATCAGGTCGGGCAGGCGGACGGCCAGGGCGTTGGCCTGTTGGACGACGCGCGAGCCGACGGCAATTCCCACGACAATCAGAAAT
>CAWBIG010000013.1:0-10817 GCA_963788435.1 uncultured Acidobacteriota bacterium
CAATTGAGGGCAAGGAGGAACTGCCGGCCGCCTGAGGCGACCCAAAAGAGGCCGTTTGTCCAACTGCCCCGCGGATGCTCCGCCAGAAAGCTCCGCAAGACCGCGCGCGCTTGTTCGTCCGCGTCCCACCAGGCCTTGAGCGCGGCCAGCTTTTGCCCATCTTCACGCGCGGCGCCGGCAGCGCGTTCCGCCTCGCTAATGAGCCGCGGGGAAAGAACCGAGGCGTCAAATTGCAACGTCCACGCAACGCCGGAGACCAGCGGGGCCGGCAGCCCGGTGTGATCGGGCAGCAAGCGCAAGGCCCGGTAACACACCAATGACCCGACAGGCAAACCGGCGTCGGTGAGTTGGTCTGATTTGGAGAGCTGGGAAGCGGTCAGATGGGCGGCGGCTTCGACCGAAGAGAGTCCTCGCGTTTGCAAAAGCAACAAGCAAAACTCGGCGTTGGCCCGGGCGCCGATCGGCGGCGAACTGTCAAGAAACTTTTTCATCGCCGTCTCCGCTCTTTCCGGTTCGCCGCGCGCCAGTTCCGCCTTTTCCGCTTCCAGCCAGAGGCGGCGCTGTTCGAGCGAGAGTTCCAAGGCCCAATCGGGCGGACACGGCAAAGTCGGATAAAGCCGCGGCGACGACTGTTCCACCGGCACGTTGAGCCGGCAATCGGCCACGGGCATGGCGGCAAGGTCGATGCCGGGATTGGCGGCTTGCCACGCCTGGACGCGCCCTTCGGCGCCCGCTTCCGAGTTGGAAGCGCCGGCCCATTTCAATAATCCCAGCTCCGCGGCGTGGAGGTCGTGCAAGTCGGAATTCGCGCTGTAATAGCCGGCCAGCAAACGAGCCGTTTCATCGCCAGTTTCCCGGGCCAGGCTCCGGGCGGCGGAGGCGCCAATTTCTTTCGCGTCCTGCTCCGCCAGCAGCCGGTCCTGGCGCAACGAGAAAAGTCCCAGCACCGCCAGAACCGCGATGGGCAAGAGAATGCAGGCTCCCTGCCAGAAGAAGGCTGGTTTTCGCTTGGGATTGAATTTTGCCATGCCGCGGAATCAATTCATGCGTGGCAGCTTAGCCCGTGCCGGGAAGCGCAAATGTCATGGATTTGTAAAATCCGATCTCTTGTATGGTGGGGACGGCTCGCCGAGCCGTCCGCGTTTGTTTCTCGCCGGAACGGACGCCTCGGCGCGGCGTCCCTACCTGAAGTCCGTTAGGGACGAATTCGAAAGCCTCTTCACAGCGGGAATTTCAACCGAATGAAACGCGGCCAATAAAGGAGGGGATCGTTGAACAGGTCCGACAAGTCGTTCGAGTTGACAGCGTAGGTGATGATCAATTCGCCCGGTCTGCTGAGTTCCGGATGGGCCTTGCCGGCGTAACAGTAGTAAGCCTTGGACCGATTGGAGTCGGGACAATGATAGATGACGCGGCGTTCGCTCCACGGGCCGGACGGATGAGGGGCTTCGCGCAGCACAATATCGCCAAAGATATCCGGACAATAGACGACAACGAAGCGCCCCAGGCGGCCACCATCGGACCGTGCCTTCGGGCGGCTTTGTCGGGAAAAATCGCCGTGGCCTGGCGCGGGTCTTTCTGCCATTGGCCGTGGCTGTAAAAGCGCCATTGCGCAAAATCATCGAGCGATTCCCGCGGCGCGCGGGCCACGGTGGCCCCAGCGGCGCGCGCGGCGGTTCCATAGACATAGACGTAGTTCTGATGTTGGACTGCTGACCAGCCATAGGCCGTGGCGGGCAAGGTGGAAAAGTCGGCCCACGGCTCTTTTGTCACGGTGATCTTCCACGAAGCGGGCGGAGAGTCGGGATTGGAAACGAAAGCCAGGCTCGCGGAGAAAAGCTGGAATCCCCAGACCGATTTGTCGTCGGTGTGCCGCACCTGGGTGAGAAAGAGAAACAATCCGCGGGCGGTCCGAACCCCGTCCCACGGCCAAAAGAAACTGTTGGCATCCGCCGGCGTAAAGACGGAGGCGGGCACCACCGTCGCCGTTGGTGCGATAGAAATACCGGGGCGCGCTGCCGATGGATTGCAGGGCGATGGAATTGTTGATCATTTGGGTGTCGCGCCTTTTGCCATCGCGCACCGCACCGACGAGGGTATCGCCAAAAAGCCATAAGGCGGTCCGGTCATCGAGGGCAACGGAATAGTCGGCGTCGGCCCCAATCCAGCCGTTGGTGCGCTGGAAAAGGGCGTCCAGGTCCGGCGCGGGCACGGCGGGAGCGGCTGAGGCGCGGCCCAGGAACGAACCGAGGCAGCCTAAGAAAAGAGCGCAGTTCAAGAAAGGTCCCGGCAGCTTCATGCGATTATTTTAGATTCGAGCCGGGAAAGTGCCAAGCGTTTCCCGTAATGCGTCACCGATACGCGTTAGGGACGCCGCGCCAAGGCGTCCGGGGGGATCTCGCCGGCGCGGTCGCCTCGGCGAGGCGACCCTGCCTTTCCCAAGCCGCCTGCACTGACGCCTTTGCGTTTCCCGCTCTTCATGCTTGAACGGCGGCGGGCAGATATGCTACCCCCAAGCGAAGATGAGGATTAAGCCCGTTGCCTGTTGCCTGTTGTTATGTTTGACAAGCGCCGCCTTCGCCGGCCCGCGCAACCTCGAACATCTCTCCGCTTTCGGCAGCGAATATGTCCGCCTGGCCGACTGGTGCGAGGCGGCGGGTTTTTCCCTCAAATGGAACCGAAAGGACCGCGAGATCGAGGTGAGCGGGCCGGCGCGGCTGAATTTGGAAGTGGACTCGCGCAAGTTGGAGATCAACGGCGTGACGGTCCTGCTCTCGCTGCCCGTGGTCAACCGCGGGGGCGTGGCGCTCCTTTCGGCGGCCGATGTCCGAACCACGCTCGATCCGCTCCTCTTTCCGAAGAAGACGGCCAAGCGCGTCAAGACGATCTGCCTGGACCCCGGCCACGGCGGGAAGGACACGGGCAAAGCGGTGGGGGGGGATTACGAGAAGAAATACACCCTGCTCCTGGCGCGGGCCACGGCGGAGATGTTGCGCCGGGAGGGTTTCAAAGTAGTTTTGACTCGGGAAGCGGACGAAGCGGTGGAATTGCCCGAGCGCCCGCTGCGGGCGGAGCGCGAGGGGGCGGATTTATTTGTCAGCCTCCATTACGACGCGGGGGAGCCGGGGGTGCGCGGCTTGGAAGTTTTTTGTTTGACTCCTGCCGGGCTGGCTTCCAGCAATGAGGGCGGGGGCCAATCGGGACAGCCCAGCGAGACGGGCAACGAACAGGACGAGCGCAACGTGCTTCTGGCCTTCGAGCTGCAAAAGAGCGTGACCCGCGGCCTGCGGCTGGAGGACCGGGGGATGAAGCGGGCCCGCTTTGAGTTCCTGCGCGAAGCGCGGCAGCCGGCGGTGCTGATTGAAGGCGGTTTTTTGCGCTTCGAACGCGGCCAGCACCGGCGCCGACTGCTTTTCCAGGGTGACGCGCACAAAGACGGTCATCTGGCGGCCAAGGAGCCGGTCGTCGATCAGCGCGCGATAACCGCGGATTGCGCCCATCTCTTCGAGCGACTGAATGCGCCGCGACGACGCCGAGGCAGAAAGACCGACGGCCTCGCCTACCTCGTAATTGGTCGCCCGCCCGGCTTGCTCCAGGTAATGCAGGATGGCCAGGTCCAGCTCATCCATCTTGCCTACGGGCGTAGCGATGGGTTTTTCGTGCGTGGAATCCGATTTCGCATCACGTTTCGTTCCCATGTTGCCGTTTTACCACGAACTTTGCACGCATTGGAAGCTCTATGCGCCGTACTATGCAGTCAGCCCCAACAGGCGCGCGAGCTGGACGCCCCTCCTAATGTGTTTAAAAGTCCGGCTTGCGCGCCGCCCCCTCGCTTGGGCAGGAGCGGCATTCATGATCGTCGGCGTTCCCAAAGAAATCAAGGATCACGAAGCGCGGGTGGGCGTTATTCCCGCAGGTGCGAAGGCGCTTACCGATGCCGGGCACAAGGTGCTGGTGGAGACCAATGCCGGCGCGCAGTCAGGATTTGACGACTGCGAATATCAGGACGCGGGCGCGGAGATTGTCGGCGATGCCGGCCATGTCTGGGGCAAGTCCGACATGGTGGTCAAGGTCAAGGAGCCGATCGAGAAGGAGTATCCATACTTCCGCGAAGGGCTGGTCCTGTTCACCTATTTGCACCTGGCGCCGATCCGCGGGCTGACCAACGAGCTGCTGGGATCGAAGGTGATCGGCATCGCTTATGAAACGGTGCACGACCGCCAGGGCACGCTGCCGCTGCTGACGCCGATGAGCGAAGTGGCGGGGCGGATGAGCGTGCAGGTAGGCGCGTCGTATCTTGAAAAAGAAAAGGGCGGGCGCGGCATTCTGCTGGGCGGCGTACCCGGCGTGCCTCCGGCGCACGTGACGGTAATCGGCGGCGGCGTGGTGGGCACTAACGCGGCGCGGATCGCGCTGGGCATGGGCGCGAAGGTCACGCTGATCGATCTGAACATGAACCGGCTGCGCGAGATCGATGACATTTTCAACGGGCGGGTTTACACGCTGGCCTCCAACAGCTACAACGTGGCCCATGCCACGCGCGAGGCAGACCTAGTGATCGGTGGCGTGCTGATTCCGGGGGCGACGGCGCCCAGGATCGTGACCCGGCACATGGTGAGCCGGATGAAGAAGGGCGCGGTGATTGTGGATGTGGCCATCGACCAGGGCGGATGCGTGGAGACGGCACGGCCCACCTCGCACTCCGACCCCAGCTACACGGTGGATGGCGTGGTGCACTACTGCGTCACCAACATGCCCGGCGCGGTGCCCAATACTTCCACTCTCGCGCTGACCAACGCGACGTTCCCCTATGTGCTGAGGATTGCGAACCTGGGCGCGAAGGAAGCGCTGAAGTTGGATCGCCGGGCTCGCCGAGGGCCTCAACACTTGGCTGGGCACGCTGACGCACAAGGGCGTGGCGGAGAGCCAGCAGCGGGAGTGGACCGCGCCCGCGAGCGTGCTGGGATAGCTTTGCAGCGCAGGCCCCGGACTATAATCGCCGCATGCCATGGAAGGATAACCCGCGCCTGCGCTGGATTGTGTTTCTGGCTGCCGGTGCGCTGGCTCTGTTTGCCCTGCTGGGCGGTCTGCAGGCGTTCACGACTTCAAATGTCGGTTTTCTGAATCCCGAAACCGGGGGCGAGACGCTGGCCTTTGCGGGCCTCACCGTATTTCTGTTTCTCCTGCTGATTGCGCTGCTGCTTCTGTTACTAAGGAACGTGCTGAAGCTCTACGCGGACCAGGGATCGAGCGCGCTGGGCGCGCGCCTGCGCACACGCATGGTGCTGGGGGCGGCGCTGATCGCGCTGGCGCCGGCGGTGTGCATGTTCCTGTTCAGCTCCATCCTGATGAATCGGACGCTGGACCGCTGGTTTTCGCCGAACATGACACGGATTCGCGAGGACTCAACGCGAGTGGTTCTGGAGCTTGCGCAATACGTGGCCAGCAACGCGCGGGGCGAGGCTGCATCGATCGCCGCGTCCGGTGCGCTGGATCAGCCGCCATCGACGCTCCAGGATGTGCTCAGCTCGCATCGAATCACGCTGGACGGCGGGTTTGTGGTCGTTTACGGAAAGGATCGCCGGCCATTTGCCACGTTCTACGCGCCGCCGGAGAACACGCCGGCGAGCCTGACCTCATGGCTTCCGGAGAGCAATGAAAAGGGCGAGCCTGCATCGCCGTCGCCGCTGACAGGGCCGCTCTACGCCAATTTGCTTACCGCGGCGCAGCGCACGGACCAGCCTATTCTGCGCATCAACGACCAGGAATACGCGCTGGGGATGGCGTTGACGGCTTCGGGCAAGTTCGTGGTGGCAGCGCTGCCGATGCCGCAGGGACTGAGCCAGTCAATTGCCCGCATCCGGCGGGGCTCTGACGCTTACTGGGACTTGTACCGCCAGCGCAGGCAGGTGCGGTCCAGCTTTTTCCTGCTGCTGCTGCTGGTCACGGTGGTGGTATTTTTCTCCAGCGTGTGGCTGGCCATGTTCCTGGCCAAGCAGATCACGCGTCCGGTGGCGGCGCTGGCAGACGCCATGGACGGAATTGCGGCGGGTAAATACCAGGAACGCGTGGGGCTGGCAGTCACCGGAGAGATGGCCGAATTGGTACGCAGCTTCAATCACATGGCGGCGGATCTGGAGACCAGCCGGCAGCGGGCGGAGAGTTCCTCGGCGCAGTTGACCGCAGCCAACCAGGCGCTGGAAGAGCGGAAGCGGTGGCTGGAGACCATCGTGGAGACGATTCCCAGCGGGTTGGTCACGCTGGATGCCGCGGGAGTAGTGGTGCAGGCCAACCGCGCGTTTGCCGCTCTTACGGGGCAACCGGAAGACGCAGATCTGCGCGGCACTCACATCGCATCGTTGTTTTCCTCCGAGTGCGCGTCCGATGTGGGCGCGGTGATCCGCCGCGGAAACCGGATGGGGGCGGCGTCCACTGAGATTGAAATGCACGCCGGGGGCCGGACGATGCACCTGGCCGTGACCAGCGCGCGGCTTGATCTGGCTCACGCCCATCCCGGCTCGGTGCTGGTGGTGGAAGACACTACCGAGCTCTTGCGCGCGCAGCGCCAGCTTGCGTGGAAGGAAGTGGCGCAGAGGGTGGCGCATGAAATCAAGAACCCGCTCACGCCCATCGCCCTTTCGGCGGAGCGGATCAGCCGCTATATCGATCGCGGGCAGGCCGACTCCACCATCATCCGCAAATGCAGCCAGGTCATCCTCACCAGCGTGGGCACGCTGCGCACCCTGGTGGACCAGTTTAGTGCGCTGGCGCAGTTCCCCGCGCCGCAGCCGCGCCACTGCGACCTGAACCGCGTGGCCGAGGAAGCGCTGGCTCTGTTCGCCGGGCGGCTGGAAGACATCAGCGTCAAACTCGATCTCGCCCCCGAGCTCCCGTCCGTTCTTGCCGATCCGGAAGCCATTCGCCGCGCCCTGGCCAATCTGATCGATAACGCCGCTGAGGCCATGCAGGGCAGCCTGCTGCGCGTGCTGGAGATTGCCACGGCGGTCAGCGAGGATGGCTCTGCCGCGGAGATAACCGTTGCCGACACCGGCCATGGCCTGACCGACGAGATTCGCGAGCGGCTCTTCTTGCCCTTCTACTCCACCAAGCACCGCGGCACCGGACTGGGGCTTTCCATCGCGGCCAAGATTGTACAGGAGCACGGCGGCAACGTGCGCGCGGAGAGCAACACGCCCAAAGGCGCGCGCTTCCTGGTCCGCATTCCCCTGATGGAACCAGCCGCCGGGCACGCTCCGGAAACCGAGCCGGGCGAACACCAATCTGAACACGCCAGAGAAATCCGCTCATGAACCATGTGCTGGTGGTTGATGACGAGGCGGATATCCGGTCGTCTCTCGAGGAGATTCTGCGCGAAGAAGGCTACGGCGTGGCCGGCGCGGATTCCGCTGCCGAAGCCAAAACTTTGCTCGACGATGTCGCCTACGACGTGGTCTTGCTGGACATCTGGCTGCCCGACGGCGATGGACTTGAGATGCTGCCGGAGATCGCCCGGCTCCCGGAAGAATCGCGGCCGGAAGTTGTCATCATCAGCGGACACGGCACCATCGAGACGGCGGTGAAAGCCACCAAGCTGGGCGCCTACGACTTTCTGGAGAAGCCGCTCTCAATTGAGCGCACGCTCATTGTGGTGAAAAACGCTGTGGAGTCCCGGCGGCTGCGGGCGGAGAACCTTGAATTCAAGCGCCAGTTCAGCGCCAACTCGGTTCTGACCGGCCAGAGCGTGCCGATGAAGGCGCTTCGCCAGCAGATTCGCCTGATGGCGCCGACCAACGGCCGCGTGCTCATCTATGGCGAATCGGGAACGGGGAAGGAGCTGATCGCGCGCTCCATTCATGCGGAGAGCCTGCGCCTCGACCGCGTTTTCGTGGAGCTGAATTGCGCCGCCATTCCCGAGGCGCACATCGAGGCCGAGCTCTTCGGCATTCGTCACGGCGCGCCGCTGAGCGGGCGAGCCGACCAGCGAGGAACCCTGGAACGCGCGGATGGCGGGACACTCTACCTTGACGAAGTGGGCGACATGAGCCTGAAGACGCAGGCCAAGGTACTGAGCGCGCTCGATGACCAGATGTTCACGCCAGTGGGTGGCACCCAGCCCCTGCGCGTGGACGTGCGCCTGATCGCATCCACCAACAAGGACCTGGAAGAGGAGATCGCGCGCGGCAACTTTCGCGAGGACTTGTTCTACCGGCTCAATGTGGTGCCATTTTTCGTGCCGCCGCTGCGCGAGCGCAAGGAGGATATTCCGCCGCTGGTACGCGAGTTTCTGGCGGAGTTCGGCCGGCAGTACGGAAGGCCGCGGATCGAGATCGGCGAAGAAGCGCTGGAAGTGCTGAGCCGCTATCACTGGCCTGGGAACGTGCGCGAACTCAGGAACGTGATCGAACGCGTCCTCATCCTCAACCCGCGCGTGCTGCGCATTGAGCGCAAGCACCTGCCGCCGCTCACCCACAAATCGCCGGCGCGAAGCGCGGAAAACTTCTCCTCGCTGCAGCAGGCTCGCGACGCCTACGAGCGCGACTATATCCAGAAGAAGATCGAGGAGGCGCGCAACAACATCAGCCGCGCCGCCGAGATGCTGGGCCTGGAGCGCAGCCACCTCTATCGCAAGATGAAGGCGCTGGGGATCGGCGTACGGGAGTAGACAGCCAGCGCGCAGTCATGCAGCTCGGCTTTGCGCCAGTGGCTTTACTTTCGCGCGTCTCTTCTTTGAGGCCACCCATAGATCCCTCTGCGCCTGAAGGCGCAGCCAGAGTTCCGGATCGGTATTGAATGCTTCCGAGAAGCGCAGTGCCATATCCGCGGAGACGGACGCTTTTCCATTCAAAACTCGCGATAGCGCGGGTCGGGTGACCCCTAGATGCTTGGCAACCTCGGTGACCGAACGCCCTTCGAAATAGTAAGCAAGGATTCTTCCGGGATGTGCGGGATTGAACATCTGCATCGCGCGAACTCCTGTCCTCAGTGGTAATCCTTGCTTACTGTTCGAAGGCATTCGGCGTTACCAAGCATCTAGGGTCACCCCGACCCGCGCTATCGCGAGTTTTGAATGAAAGCATCCACTCCCCGCGGATATGGCACTGCGCTTCTCGGAAGCATTCAATACCGATCCAGAACTCTGGCTGCGCCTTCAGGCGCAGAGGAATGTGTGGGTAGCCTGCAAAGAGAGACGCGCGAAAGTAAAGCCACTGGCGCAAAGCCGAGCTCATGACTGCGCGCACTAGTGTCTCTCCCGTAAAAAATACACAAGAGAATGCCGGTTTTTGATTTAGCATCTCGGCGGCGCGGCTGCTAATGTGTGCGCGCCTCCTGCTGCTTCTTCTGGATATAGTCGCGCTCGTAGGCGTCGCGAGCCTGCTGCAGCGAGGAGAAGTTTTCCGCGCTTCGCGCACACGATCTGGGTGACGGAGGCAGGTGCTTGCGTCAATGCGCAGCACGCGCGGGTTGAGGATGAGGACGCGTTCGATCACGTTCCTGAGTTCGCGCACGTTTCCAGGCCAGCCATAGCGGCTCAGCACTTCCAGCGCTTCTTCGCCGATTCGATCCGCGGCCTTCCGTACTGCCGGCCGAACTCCGCCAGAAACTCGCGTACCAGCGGCGGAATATCCTCGTTGCCTCGCGCAGCGGCGGCACAAAAACGGCACCACATTGAGCCGGTTGGACGAATTCCTCGCGAAAGTTGCCGCGCGCGATCTCCTTCTTCCAGGTCCCTTGTTGGTGGATGCGATCAGAAAAGCGTCGCGCGCGCGGGGGCTGGGTGCCACCCACTGGCGTGAACATCTGGTCATCGAGCGCGCTCGCTTGGCCTGGGTCTTCAGGCTCATGTCGCCCACTTCGTCCAGGTAGAGTGTCCCGCCGTCGGCCGTTCCGGGTGCCTCGCTGGTCGGCCCGCCCGCTCAGCGGCGCGCCGTGGCCGTGCCGAAGAGCTCGGCCTCGATGTGCGCTTCGGGAATGGCGGCGCAATTCAGCTCCACGAAAACGCGATCGCGGCGCAGGCTCTCCGCATGAATGGAGCGCGCGATCAGCCCCTTGCCCGTTCCCGATTCGCCATAGATGAGCACGCGGCCGTTGGTCGGTGCCATCAGGCGAATCTGCTGGCGAAGCGCCTTCGTCGGCACGCTCTCGCGGGTCGAACCGAGTTGGCGCTGAACTGGCGCTTGAATTCAAGATTCTCCCCCGCATCCGCCGGCCTCGAGGCGTTTTTCACCACAATGAGCGTGCGCTGAATTGGAGCGGCTTCTCCCCCTCGTAGGCGCCCAAAAAACTTCACATCCATCTCGATGGTGCCGTGTGCCGCTGATGATGACAACTTCCGGCCGCGATTCTTCCGGAGCCGGGCCCCTCCGGCAGCATCTCAAGTCCATCCGCATCAGCACTCGGAATGTCCAGCAAGACCACGTCGTAGGCGACATCGTCGAGCAAAGTTTTGGCTTCGGCAGCGGAATCCGCGCCGGCCACGCGACCTTCTTCGCGCAGAATCTCCTCGAGAGACGACCGGATATCGGCTCCGTCATCAACCACCAGCACATGGTTCAGCAGCGGATTTCTCTGGCGTGTTCGGTACAAGGTGTTCGCCCGGCTCCGGTTTCCGGAAAAACGGCGGCTCGTTCCATCAGGGAATACGGACCAGGAAGCGCGCGCCTTTCACCATGTTGCTCTCCCGCGCACATTGCCGCCGTGCTCCTGTACAATCTTGGCCGCGATGAAAAGCCCCAGTACCGTACGCTATTCACGGTGGAGTAGAAGGGCAAGAAGAGTCGCTGCGCGAATCTCGTCGGTCAGGCCATGGCCGGTGTCGG
>CAWBIG010000014.1:0-11858 GCA_963788435.1 uncultured Acidobacteriota bacterium
ACATCCGTTAAGCTATCTACCAACATGCTCTCCGTCAGTTCCAGTTTTAGATTCCTGGGATTGGCGTTGCTGTTAAACACTGCGCTCAACACTTTTTCGATAAAATCCGGCTCGCGAAACTCGCGCGCACTGATATTCACCGCAACGGCGATGTTATGCGGTCTCTTCCGTTTGTGCCAACGTGGCAACCTGTGTACAGGCCGTCTCCAGCACCCAGTTTCCGATCTCGATAATCAGTCCTGTTTCCTCGGCCAGGGGGATAAACTCATCCGGCGGGACAACCCCTCGGCTTCGATGATTCCAGCGGATCAGGGCCTCGGCGCCGACCAGTTCGTCATGATCGAACTGCGGCTGATAGAAGAGCTCAAATTGATTCAACCGAATCGCCTGTCGGAGGTCTTCTTCAAGCGCGGCGCGGGCGTTGACGGAGACCTGCAAGGCCGGGGCAAAGAATCGAATTGCGTTCCGGCCCGCGGCCTTGGCCTGATACATTGCGATATCGGCCTGCTGCAGAATGCTATCGGCATTGTCTTCGTGTTTGCCAAACAGAGTGATCCCAATGCTGCAACTGCTAACCGTTTCGTGGCCTTCAATCAAAAAGAGCTCGTGGAAGGCCTTGACTACCTTCTCAGCGATGCCTTGCAACTGCGCCGCAGCCTCCTCGGCATTTTCGCTCAGGTCATGAAGAATCACGACAAACTCGTCTCCGGCGAAGCGGCCCACAGTATCGCCTTCGCGGACGCACGTAATAAGGCGTCGCGCCACTTCCTGAAGTAGAAGGTCGCCGGCTTTGTGTCCAAGAGTGTCGTTCAGCGTTTTGAGATGATCTACGTCGACAAACATCAGTCCGCCGTTGCGGTTGCTCCCGGAATCCGCCGTCATGGCTTGGCAGAGCCGCTCCGACACCAGCCGGCGATTGGGCATCCCTGTCAAGCTGTCGTAGAAGGCCAGGCTACTGATCCTTTCCTCGGCCGCCATGGCTGCGGAGATATCGTGGACCACCGTTAGAATGCAATCATCGCCTTCGATCTGAATCAAGGATGACGACAACAGGCTCCAGAAGACATCACCATTCTTCTTCCGCAATCGGACGCTCTTGTCGCGGATAGTGGCGGCCTCATTCAGCACACCCACCCATTCCGTCCGTTCGTTTGGATCCACCCAGAGGTCTAATTCCGACGTCGTTCTACCCAGAAACTCGTCGTATTTGTAGCCCAGCAGATTGAGAAGAGCGCTGTTGGCGTCGATGCACCTGGCGCCTCGGGGGTCAGTCAAAAGCGGCCACTTATGGTCAGTTCAAAACCGGCCACTTTGAAGGGCTGAGACATTAGCTTCGACGGGGGAGAATTTAGCCTCTGTCAGCATGGGCAATGTCTTGAGCAGAGAGAAGCGGGAACAGGTGATAGCGTTGGGGCGGTTGGGTTGGCCCCTTCGGCGGATCGAGGAGGCGACGGGAGTCCGTCGCGAGACGGCGGGCGATTACCTGCGGTCAGCAGGTATCTTGGTTCGCTCGCCGGGGACGTGGGGACCGAAGTCTCTTTCAAAAGCGGCCACTTTAGTGACCACCGGCTTTTGCGGGCCAAAAGCGGCCATAGAGGTGATTACCGGCTCTGAAGGCCTGAATCCGGCCGACAGTTCAAAAGCGGCCACTTTAGTGACCACCGGCTTTTTCGCAAGATCCGGGTCTCCGGGGCCGGTTGGCCGGCGTTCGTCTTGCAGCAGTGAAGCCTACCGGGAGTGGATCGAGTTGGAGTTGTCGCGTGGCCGAAACGCGACGGGGATCTTCCAGGACCTGGTTGACCAGCATGGGTTCACGGGCAGCTACGAGAGCGTGAAGCGTTTCGTTCGCAAGCTTCGCGGACCCGTGCCGGCTGAGGCTCGAGCGATCATCGAAACGCGGCCTGGTGAAGAGTGCCAGGTGGATTACGGCACCGGACCAATGGTGCGCGATCCTGATACGGGCAAGTACCGGCGGCCGCGGCTGTTCGTACTGACGCTGGGCTCGAGCCGCAAATGTGTTCGACTGCTGGCCTTCCGGTCGAGTTCGCGTGTGTGGGCGGAGTTGCATGAGAAGGCTTTTCGCCGGCTGGGCGGCACGACGCGAATCGTGGTTCTGGACAATCTTCGTGAAGGCGTGTTGTCGGCCGACATCTACGATCCGTCCTTGAATCCGTTGTATCGCGATGTGCTGGCGCATTACGGAGTGACGGCGCTGCCTTGCAAGGTGCGCGATCCGGATCGAAAAGGGAAAGTGGAGTCTGGCGTAGCCCATGCGCAGAAGACGCCGCTGAAAGGCAAGAAGTTCGAGAGCCTGGAAGAGGCGCAAGCCTACCTGGATCACTGGGAAGAAAACTGGGCCGACAAGCGTATCCACGGTCGAACCAAGCGGCAGGTGGCAGCGATGTTCGCCGAGGAGAAGCCCTTCCTGCAGGCACTTCCGCTGGAGCCGTTCCGCTACTACCAGTATGGAATGCGCACCGTTCATCTGGATGGTTGTGTCGAGGTTGAAGCGGCCTATTACGGAGCGCCGCCAGGCTGGATCGGCCGTCAGGTGCATGTGCAGTGGGATGCGATGTTCGTGCGTCTGCTTGATCCCCGCACCGGGGAGTTACTGCGCGAGCATCTGAGCAGCAAGCGTGGCGGTCATCGCATCCGCGATGCGGATCGCCCGCGTCGCACACCGCCGAAGCTGCTTCAGCTGCTGGCTCGTGCGCACAAAGCGGGATCGAACATCGGCGCCGTCTGCGATGCCATCCATGCTCGCCAGGGTGAACTCGGATTACGTCGCATCCAGGGCGTTCTCCAACTGGTCAAGCAATATGGCAGCGTGACTTCAGACGATGCCTGCGCTGCGGCACTTGAGCTGCGTGTTCCCGAGTATCGCTTCGTGCGCCGCTATCTGGAGCGCAGCCTGCAGGCACCGCTTAGTCTGCGGCAAGTCGATCCGCTCATACGCGAACTGAGCCAGTATCGCGACCTGATCCAACAACGCATCAACTTCGAGGAAACCCAAACATGAATCTGATAGAACTCAATCGCTCGCTGGTGCAGCTACGGATGAGCGGCATGGCCGCGGTGATGGAAACGCGCCTTCTGCAGGCGCAGTCGGAGAACATGGTTCCCATCGACCTGGTCTCCACGCTGGTCTCTGATGAGCTGGCCTGCCGCAGCAAGCGGCTGCTGGAGAGACGCCTCAAACAGGCGCAGTTCCGCGACACCGACAAGCGCCTGGACAACTTCAACTTCGAGTTCAACCCGAAGATGAACCGCAACCTGGTCTTCGAGCTGGCCACAGCAGGCTGGATCGGACGACGCGAGGACGCGTTGTTCCTCGGTCCACCTGGAAGCGGCAAAAGTCACTGCGCACAGGCCATCGGACACGCCGTTATCCAGCAAGGCTACCGCGTGGTATATCGCGAGGCGCACACGCTACTAGAAGAACTAGCCGACGCTGCGCTCGATGGCAAGCGCAAGGAGTTTATGGAACTGCTGACCACCGTGCCGCTGTTGATCATCGACGACCTGGGAATGCGCAAGCTGCCGCTGACCGCCGCCGAAGAACTGCTGGAGATCATCATGCGCCGTTATGAACGCGCCAGCACGCTTCTCACATCGAATCGACCTGTTGACGACTGGGGAAAACTGCTTGGCGACAGCGCCGCTGTAACCGCCATGCTGGATCGCTTGCTGCATCACGGACACGTTCTCAAATGCGGCCCGCGCAGCTGGCGCACAAAAACCGGCGGTACGGGAGACGCGCAATGACAAAAGCAAAAACGAAGAGGATGCCGGGCAAAGAACGCCCGGCGGCGTCGCGACTCGTGATCCAGAGGCCTCCCACAACGAAGCTTCACCAAAAGAATCTATGCAGAAACACGAAACCCTCCACCGGCCAGCCCATCGGGCAAACCGCAGAGGGTCTCGATCACCGATTCCTTCGGAGCCAGCCCCGTGTCATCGACCCTGGATCACTCCGCAAGGCGCGACCCCGGCGAAGTGTCTCCCACAATAACATGCAACCAGAACCACTGAAAGCCAAGCATCACTGCTGCATCCGAATCCGCAGCTTGCAAATGCACCCTGCAACAAGGTAAAAACAATCACGTCTCAGGCCATCTAAAGTGGCCGGTTTTAAGGTGACCACAAGTGGCCGGTTTTAAGGTGACCGCCGAGGCCTGGCGTCGCTAATGCGCGTTATCGCAATGCCATCCTGGCTGGTTTGGAATATCGTGCGATAGCGTTCTTCGGCGGTGCGTCGAGCGCTGATGTCTTCAACCAGGGCGATGAGGCGAAGCGGCCGTCCCTCGCTGTCGCGTTGCAGCGAGACAGTGCTTCTTGCCCAGATGAGTGATCCGTCCTTGCGGAGGTACCGCCACTCGGAGGCATGAGAGCCGCGAGTTCCGTTGGCGATGTGTCCAATGTGTGCGATTCTTGCAGCCAGATCCTCCGGCGCCGTGACCTGCCGGACAGTGAGGCCGGGGACCTCTTCCGGAAGATAGCCTACGATCTCGGCGAAACGCGCGTTCGAACTGAGGATGCAGCCATCGAGTCCAACAAGAGCGATGCCGACCGGGGCTTGCTCAAAGATGGCGCGATAGCGCTCCTCACTGTCGCGCAGCTGGGCCTCTGCGCGTTTATGGGCTGTGATCTCCCAATTGGTGCCAATCATGCGTACTGCTTTGTCGGAGGCGTCCCGTTTTACCAGAGCGAGGGCGCGGATGTGATGGATGCTTCCGTCCGGCCAGACCACGCGAAACTCGGTATCGAAGTCCTTCTCGCCGCGCAGGGCTGCATTGAACTCCTGTTCTCCTCGCTGCCGATCTTCAGGATGCACCCCGTTGCGCCAGGTCTCGATGGCGCCGATAAACCGATCCCGCGGGATGCCGTAGAGGCGGAATTGCTGCTCGTCCCAAATCAGCGAGTCATTCACAATGTCGTAGTCGAAGATGCCCACGCCGCCCGCGCGGGCTGCCAGACTTAGACGTTCGGTGGCCTCTTGCAGGCAGGCCTCCGCATGTTTGCGGGCATCGATATCCTCAACTACAGCAATCAAGTGGAGGGCGCGTCCCTCGCCGTCTCGCTGCGTGGAAACCGTTAATTTGACCCAGGTCGAGCTGCCGTCTTTGCGGCGGTAGCGTTTCTCGTAGATGGAACTTTTTGTCGCACCGCCTGCAACTTGCTCGAGGATCCTTTCACTTTCGGCTTGGTCCTCCGGCAGGGTAGTCTGCCGGAAACTCATGCCGGGAATCTCCTCCGGGGCGTAGCCGATGATCTCGGCGAAACGCGAGTTGCACCTCAAGTACCTGCCGTCGAATGTAGCATGCACGATGCCGATGGCAGCTTGCTCGAAGGAGGTGCGAAAACGTTCCTCGCTGGCTCGCAGCGCATCCTCGGCCTGTCTGCGCTCAGTGATATCAGTCAGGCTTGATGAAGACCCCACAACCTCTCCAGCCGCATTCCGGATGACAGCTACGCGCACAGATACTTTGGTCAGACCTCCTCCCCTTCTTCCAATCACTGCTTCAAAAGGACTGACGCTGCCGCCACGCCGGACGGTGTCGAGGATTTCTTTGGCCCTGTCCTGCTCGGCAGAGGGAAGAAGATCCGCGATGTTCCTTCCAATCGCTTCTTGCCGCGAGATGCCGTATATCAATTCGCATTCGCGGTTCCAGCTCAGAATCGTCCCATCCAGATCCGTGGAGAAGATGGCGTCGGCAGAGGATTCCACGACCGTGGCCAGCAGAGCTTGGGTGTCTTCAACCTTTTGGCGCATCGATTCGTCCCGAACAATGTCGGAGATGGCAATAACCTGGCCCAATGAATCTCGAATCGAAGTCGACGTGATCGAAACTGGAATCTTCCTCCCTTCCTTGTGCAGAGCCATACCCCGGCGCAGCGGAACGGATTCGCCTTTCAGCAGCCTTTCCAGAATCGAACCAAAGACGGGAAGCTTCTCCGGAGCCACGAGGAAGGAGACATGTTTGCCGACCGCCTCTACTGATGAATAGCCAAAGATTGCCTCCGCCCCGCGATTCCAGGTCAGGATCGCGCCGGAAGTGCTGTAGGAGAAAATGGCGTCTTCTGAGCCTTCCACGATCGCGGCCAGAAATCGTCGAGCTTCATCCGCCGCCCGCCGCTCGGAGATATTCCGCTTGATCGCCACATAACCTTTGAGGTCGCCATCAGGGCCCACTAATGGAGCGATGCGCATCTCCTCTTGATATGCGGACCCATCCTTCCGGCGGTTGACTAATTCGCCCTGCCACACCCGGCCGGAGCGGATTGTGTCCCACAGGTCCTGGTAGAACGCTTGCGATTGCCGTCCGGATTTGAGAACGCGTGGGTTCTGACCCACAGCCTCCTCTCTGGAGTAACCGGTCATCGCCGTGAATGCGGGATTCACAAACTGGATCACGCCATCCGGGCCGGTGATGACGATCGCATCCGCAGCCTGCCCCACTGCCTCCGCAAGGCCGGCGCGTTCGATAGCCTCAGTTTTCCGGCCCAATATCCCCCCCGTAGAAGACCCTATACAGTTTCTATCGGCAGAAACTCGTGCCTTTTCAGATTTCCGCCTGTCTTTCAGGTCTGGGTGAGTGGAGATGATCGCTCAAATCCCAACTCAGAGGTTCTTGGGAACCAATTGTTTGCCAGAATTAGTAAGCGCTGAGCCATGAGGCAAAGTCAAATGAAATGGCTGGCCTGAAGGCCGCATGCAAGCCGACAGCGCCATTCAAACGGACTTAAGATGCTCAAGGATCTTCTGTTTGACGATCGCTTTGGTTTGTCCGTGACCAGAAGCGACGGCGCTTGACTCGCAGCGGCGAACGCTGGAAAGGAGCAAAAAACGCTGATTGAAAAATCGCGCGCGCAAAAACAGGGCCGTGGAAATGACGGGCTGTGGAAAGCATGGGAAAACGATAAAACTGTTTTCCCACCCTTCCCCCAGCCCTTGGAAATCGCTGCGGAGATTCCCACATTACCACCGCCACGAATACGACGGGCATGAATAAGCCCGACAAACAAAGACCAGAGGAATGATGCACAATATCACTGCTCAGGTGGGCCAGTTTAGATGATCAAAGTGGGCCACGCCGGATGAGCGAACTCATCACCACTGCGTAGACGGGCGGAAGCCGTGTTGCATCACCGTATGTCGTGAGATCCCCCGATTCCGTCCAATTTAAGCCTAATCCCGCCAAACCTTCCTTAAGCCTCTGCATGTCCGACGTAGTGATAGAAACAGTTCGGCCCGCTGCGAGAAGTGGGGCAGTATCGAGTCGAGGGTCTGACGGGGATGCAACACGAAAGATTAAAGGTGGGTGAAAGTAGTTTCCGGGATTGAAGAAGAATCGTATCGCTGTGGTCTTGTCCGCAGGGCCACGGAAAATCTCTGGAGGCTGACCTGCACAAACGAGTGCCGTGCCCAAGGCGTCTTTCCTCCGGGCACTATTCGGCATACAAGGATTACTCGGCGCCACGACACCGGGTACGGGAGTGAGCGATCTCACGGCGCTCGCCATGGAGGTATTGTTGACGACGGGTTTGGTCAGCACGATTCTTGGCACCGCCTCGGGAGCCCGTAATATCGGTTCCAATGGCGCTCTCGCGGTAGGCGGCTACATCTCTTTGGCGGGTTTTTGGGCGGCGCCAGTCAGCGGCGCCTCGATGAACCCGGTGCGCTCATTTGCTCCCGACGTCATCCGTGGCGATATGAGCACCACCTGGATTTATGTCGTAGGTCCCGTGCTGGGCACAATCATCGCCGTGGGTTTTGAATGGATACTCAAAGGCAAACCTACCGCTGCCGGCACGTTAGCGGCGCGGGGCGATTTGAAATGACTATCCGTACTTATCTTAGCGACGGATTTGTCGTCAACGATACGGCCCTATTATCTGGCGCCTCCATCGAAGCGGACCTCGATTGGATCGGTGCAGGCATTAGGAAGCTCGGCTGTGTCAATACCGAGGCATCGGCTATTGTGCATTCGTCGTTGATCCAAGTGGACTCGTGCGCGACGATGTAGAGGTCTTTCCTCAGACCCTGCCGGATCCCGAAAGGTCCATGGACAGCCGATTGTGCGCCTTTTCAGGAAGTTCGGACATAGCTTCCAGCGATAGTGCTCTCACCTGCGATTGCCCGCGCCCATCAACACAAGGGAGCGCTGTGCAAAGGGCGAGTAGACGAGCAACGTTGTGCAGGCCAGCGCCAGTCCGAAGTTGATGTGGTGGAGCAGGAGGAAGGGCGAGACGGCCCAGAGCTCGTCGAACAGCAGCAGGGCCGGCCAGATCTTCAAAAGCTTTTCACGCGCGCCGGGAGCATGAAAAAGCGTGGCCGAGAGGATGAACGCGCGAACGGGAATCAGAATTGCCGCGGTCACGATCAGGATCGTGAAAATGTGCGCCGATTGGGTCAGCGGCGAGAGAAGATCCTGGATCTCGCCGAGGTTTGCCAGCGCACCTATGTAAAACGCCAGGTACATCAATTGGAAGAGCACGAAGAGCGTCTGCACCACCGGGTATGGCGTGTCGGGCAGCTCATGAGGCGAGGCAAGAATACGGCCGCGAATGCGGGTTTCGGAGAGCGGAGCGTCAGATGGCGAATTGGTTGGCGACGCACCTTCTGCTGGAACCGGAGCGGCCGAGGCCGCAGGCGCTTCGTCCCTCGCTGGAATGCGTTCGACCGGCGCGACGAATCGGTATCCCCGTCTCGCCAATGTCTCAATGAAGCGCGCGCTACTGGCCGTGTCGCCCAATGCTTCGCGGATGCGGTTCACAGCTGAATTCACGCCGTGGTCGTAGTCGACGAAGGTGCCGTCGGGCCAAAGCTCGCGCGAAATCTCCTCTCGGGTCAGAAGTTCGCCGGGCCGGTCAAGCAGCAGGCACAATACCTGGAAGGGCTGAGCGTTTAGCTTTACGCGCAGGCCTTGCCGACGCAGTTCGCCCGTCGGCGGATCGACTTCAAATACGCCAAATCGATAGCACGCGGCTGGCTGCGGGTCTGTCATGAGTTCGAAAGGTTCAGTTTATACGATGTAGATTCCCGCCCGGCGTCACAAATGTAGGTGAGAAGTTGCCGCAAGTACCCTGTTTTCACGACTTTCCCAGGTGAGGATTGTTTGTGCCTGTTTGAGGTCTCATGCATTGCGCTCAAGGGGCCAGACCGGGCACAGTGGAATGCATGACGCGGCGATGGTCGACTTGGAGATGGGTTGCATGGGCGGGCACGCTATGGGCTTTAACCGTGCTCGTGTGCGGTCTTTGTCGCGCTGAGCAGCCGACACAGGCGGACGTCGCCGGTTTCAACACTTATATCGAAGCGCTCGAAGCGCGGCTTGCGACGCAGCACCGGCAGGACTCTGGATTTGTCGTCCTTGCAGGGCCCACATCCCGGGCTGAGACGCGACTGCGGCGTGGCGAGCTAATCATTGAAAACTTGACACCAGCGAAGAACGATCTGCCAGGTGCAATGCTCTACCACTGGCGCGGCACGGCATTCGTAACGGGGGTGACTGCGGCCGAATTCGAACAGCTCATGCGCGGTTTCGCTGCTTACCCGCGCATTTACACGCCAGAGATAGTTTCGGCCAAAGTGCTCGCGCAGATTGGTAACCGTTATCAAGTGACAATGCGCATCGAGCAGAAGCACGTGATCACGGTTGTGATGGACACAACCTACGACATCGAGTTCGGCCGGATCGACCCTCGCCGCGGCTGGAGCACCTCGCGTAGCACGCACATCGACGAGATCGACAATGCAGGGACCAAGAACGAGCGCGTCCTCAGCCCAGCCGACCAGCACGGCTTCCTGTGGCGGCTCAATACGTATTGGACCTTCGAAGAGCGCGATGGCGGACTTTGCATCCAGATCGAGTCGGTTTCACTCACGCGATCCATTCCGACCGGCCTTGGCTGGGTGATCGGGCCATTCGTTGAGAACGTTCCCCGGGAATCGCTGGAGTTCACCCTGCGCTCCACAAGCTACGCGCTGCGCATATAAATAGCGCAATCCAGATCAGAAAAACGTTTACGAAAGGATATGCCATGAATGCCATGGTTATGCGGGGAGTTTTTGTCTTCATTTTCTGTTCGGTAATCGCAGGCGCACAGACGCAAAGACCCGCGCCAGCAAAGCCGGCGCCAGCGCCGACGCGCGCTGGTGCTTACAACTGGCTTTTACGCGCCGGTTTGACGTGCGGCGCGGGAGCGTCAGAATCCACAGGCGCGGTGAAACCGACCATGCAATGCGGCGGGATCGCGGCAATAATGCCCTTCCTTGATCTCGAAGCGGGAGTGATGGGTCCGCAGGCAAACCGCAGCCCGGTGTCTGGCTATTTAAGCACCAGTGCGGTCATTCCCTTGATGCCTCCGGAGAATACAAAGCAGGTCTTGCCGCTGGTCGTAGGCGGCTACACGGGGATGTTTGAGACCGGAAACGCACTTGATTATGGTCTGGCATTTTCGCACCCTTTGGACTCCTCGCATTCTCTTCAGTTCGAGGTGCGGGACTATTGGGCGAATGCGAATCCAGCTCAACACAACATAGTCTTCCGCGTCGTGTGGCTCGTTGGTCTGCCGGACTAGCGGCGTATTGGGAAACACAAAAGGTACCAGACAAGGAGAAAAGCGATGAGCACGAATGCGGCGATGTTGAAGAGTGGCGCGCAGTTCCATACGGCGCACCGCGTAAATCGTTCGCTGACGGCGGACGTAGAGAGACGCGCGTTGTTGCGGATGGCAGAGCGTGCGCCGTGCTGGGTTAGCTCCGACAAACTCACCCTGCTGGGCTTGAGCGCGCAAATTGGTGCGGGCATCTGTTACGCGCTCGGGCGATTTGACAGGCATTGGCTACTCGCCGTGGTCCTCTGCCTGGCGCTCAACTGGCTAGGGGACAGCCTGGACGGAACACTGGCGCGTGTACGCAGGCAGCAACGTCCGCGTTACGGATTCTACGTCGACCATATCGTCGATATATTCGGCGCCGTGGCGCTGATGACCGGACTTGGCGCGAGTGGCTTCCTGCACTGGCAAGCGGCGATGGCGATGCTCGTTGCCTTTCTGCTGCTCTCCGGCGAGAGCTACCTGGCCACCTACACGCTCGGTTGCTTCGAACTTTCACAGGGATTCTTTGGGCCCACGGAGATTCGCATTTTGCTCATCGCCGGCAACCTTGCGCTACAACGGAGTCCGTATTCCACGCTGCTCGGCCACCGGTTTTTGCTCTTCGACGTGGCCGGTGCAATTGCAGCCGTATGCATGTTCGCAACGGCAATCGCCGTTGCCATGCGACACACGGCCGAGCTCTACCGGCAGGAGCCGCTGCCGTGAATACTCTTGTTCGGTGGGGAAAGTTCAACCTTGTGGGAGCTATAGGAGCTGTGGTACAGCTTGGGTCGCTTGCCGCTCTCGACCGCAGCTTGCAGGGGCATTATCTTGTTGCTTCTGCTATCGCCCTCGAAGTCACACTGCTTCACAACTTTGTGTGGCATGTGCGTTACACCTGGCGCGAGCGGCGGGAGCGGGCAACGCTGCCGCGGCAATGCGTGCGATTTCATTTTTCAAATGGCGTGGTGTCGCTCGCGGGAAACCTCGCCCTAATGAAGCTACTCGTAGACGGAGTACGGCTACCCGTGCTGCCAGCGAACGCGATTGCGATTTTGTGCTGCTCGATTGTCAATTTCTGCCTGGGGGAGAGGTGGGTGTTTAGAGCGAAGCCGTTGCAGCCCAAAGCAGGCTGAGAGTGAAGGATTGTCCGCCGTCGTGAACAGGCTCAGCGGTCCTCGCTGAGCGTCGGTAATACGCCGCAGGGTCCGGGATTTAGGTTGCGCCTGGATTGTGGAAAATTGGGAAGTCATACC
>CAWBIG010000015.1:0-22094 GCA_963788435.1 uncultured Acidobacteriota bacterium
GCGATTGCGAATGCGCTCACTGGCGCTGCCCGAATAATAGCGCTCGAGGAGGTTTCGATTCACCACCTCAATCTGCTCCAGGCAATGATCCAGGGCGTCGTGGCGAATCTGTGAGACTTCGTCGCGGCGATTGCGATTCTCAATGGCCCAGCTCAGGAGTGAAAGGACCTTCCGTTCGCGGGCGCTCCGGGCAAGTTGCTCGTGCAGCATCATGCGTGCAATGCCAGCCACAAAACAGGCCGGTTGGTGGATGGGCTGGGAACCTCCGGCGAGCTTTGCGGCAAGGCGATCCAGGGCAGCGTCGGCGAGATCCTCGGGCGAAAGGCAATGGTTCCAGCGAAAAAAGCGGATCAGGCGCTCGCGCAAGTTCTCATATGCCTGCGCGGCATCCGAGGGATCGGAACCCAGGGCGTCAAGCAAAGCTTGCAGAGCACCATGATCGAGGTCGTAGGGCATGCGGCAGGCCGGCGGCAAGAGCGTGCGTCTATTATTGCGCAATCCGTGCTTGGACCGCACGCCAGTCACCGTTGGCGACGTATCCCGCCCAGTCGTATGTGGAGTGGTGCTGCGCAAGCATTTTGAGCTGCGCCGAGCGCAGAGCCCCGGAAACGGTGAAGTGTTGCTGAAGCAGTCCGCGATAGAACCATGGGATCATCTGTTCGGTGGCGGCATCATCCACCGACCAAAGCGTTCCGATCACGCCCGATGCACCCGAAGAGAAAAATGCCTGGGCCAGCCCCGAGATGCCCTCGCCGGGAATGGATTTGCCGGCCGCCGTGCCGCACCCGCTCAGAACCACCAGGGCAACGGGAATCGGCATTCGATAGATGTCGTGCAACCACAACGCACCGTCCTGCTGCTTTCCATAACGATCGATGGTCGAAAGCAGAATCTCCGACAACTCGGGATGTTCTGAATCTACGAAGGCATGCGCGGCAAAATGCGCAATGGTGAAGTTGTTCCAATTGAGACCTAAGACTTGCGCCGGGGTGGCATCGAAGCCGAGAAACGACTGAACTCGTCCGGCTCCCGCAATGCTCGTTATCGCCTGAGCCTCCACCTTGGAACCCGGCAACCGCGGCAACTGGCCCAGATCCACGCTGACGCTGCCACGAAGCATGGAACGGTGGTTGGAATCGAAAGACGCAGTTTGCATTGCGGCGGCGCTGGGTGCACTGTGCGGGAGCCGGGAATCGAAGCGGTTATAGACCGGGTCTGCGAATACGGCAATGCGAACCGCATTGTGAGCCGGTTGAGGCCGAGCCAACAACGCCATGGCAACGGATATGGAAGGTTCTTCCACGATCTCGTAACGGGAAATCACGTATCCGCCCGTACTCAGTCCCAATGCGGAAAACGGAACTGAAGCGAGCTCGCCATCGGGCACCACCACCAACCGGCGAATGGCAGCGAGATGGAACGGCAACAGGAGCCGGCCTAGAAGGGCTGCCTGATGATCCAGTTCGCGATCGGCGCGCGCTATGCGAGTCTGCCGCGCGGTGAAAGTTTCATTGGGGCTATGGTCCTCGCGCGCCAGCAGCAGGCGACGGTAGGCATCCACGGCACGGTTGAGGGTTTGCGAATCACACAGCCGATAACTCCGCATGCCGCTCCTGGTGATCACCCAAAGATAAGTGCTGGTCCGTCCGGCCCAGTATTCCAGGAGCGCGGTCTCAGGGTCGAGCATCTTAATGCGCAGATCCTCAAGCGATGGCGGATGGAGTCCGGCGCCGAACCTCGAGGGCGATGATGCCTGGTGGAGTCTCTCATCGAGGGTCTCGGATTGCAAGACCAGGGCATGCAATTGATCGATACCGCTTTGCAGAGCAAGACGCTGCGCCGCGGAATTGTTGTCCTCATCGCGCATGCGGAAAATCGACTGTTGCGTCAGCGCGATCCGGTTTTCGATGGCTGCGCTCTGGTCAATGAGTTCGGGAGAAAGATTCCGCGTCGAGAAAGCGCCGGAGGATCGCACCGCGTCCATGAGAGAGCGGGCCCGGGCGCGCTCTGCGATCTGCCATGCTTCCGTTGCAGCAGAACTGTCGGTGGCGCTGCGGCGCATATCGATCTCAATGGCAAGATCGTAGAAGTCATGGACCGTCGCAAACCAGGAAGCTCGCAGGGATCGGCTCTCGACGTTCTTTCGCGACGCCTCAAATCCATCGAGCGACATCAGAATGTCAGCGCGCGCGGTGCCTAGCTGGTTAGAGCGAAACTCAATCCGGGCAATGCTGGCCCGCGCCAGCGCCGCATGTTCCAGATTTGGAATGGCGGACCAGGCAGCTTCGGACCGGATGTAGTCGCTCATCGCAGCCCGCGCATTCCCAGTGCGCGCTTGCAGGTCTCCCTTTTCCTGAAGCAGTTGCGCCAGAATCGCGGCCTCTCCCGCTTGTCCTGCCAGCCTCAGCCCCGAATCGGCTGCGTCGATCGCAAGCTCAGATTTGTGCTCGGCGGCCAGAATTTCGGCCTTTCCCAAGTCGGCGGCGGCTCCTTCGCGGGGCAGCTTGTGAGACCCGGCAATTTCCATGGACTGATCCAAGTCTTCTGTCGCAAGGCGGAAGTGATTTTCGCGAAGTTCGAGTGAAGAAAGATAGGAGAGAGCCGTGCTCTCACTGGCGGCATCTCCAGAACGCCGCAAGAGGGGCAACGCACGGGAAAGCGCGTCGCGTTCGCGTTCGGAATCATTTAATTCGTCGTAAATCTGGCCCAACCCCATCCAGACTTGGCCCTCTTCGTCCGGATAGGGATGCTGACTGATCTCATTCAGAGCGCCTTCATCCGCATCCAGCGCGGACTGATACTCGCCGCGCAGGTCATGGATGCTGGCGATTGTGGCGAGAGAAAAGCTGATGCCATCCGCATCGCCGAGTTGTCGCGCGGTCGACAACGCCGCCTCGGCCGACGAGAGGGCGCGCTGCAGGTCACCCGTTTCCGCATAGACACTTGCGATATTCCCTTCCAGAATTCCCTGCCAGTACAAATCGCCCAGGCGCGTATAAAGCGCCAGGGAGCGGTTCGTGGCATCGATCATTTCCGGGTAGCGCGCGAGGAAGTAAAAGGCCGACGAAAGCACCTTCCAATCGGCGGCATCCATCGCAAGATCTCTTTGCGGTACTTCGCCGCCCGCACGATTTCCGATCAGCGCTTTCCCTTCCTCCGCGGTTTTGAGGCCAGACCCGTAATCGCCGAGCCTGTAGAGATAGATGCGAGTTTTGCCGATCAATGCCTGCTGCTGTAAAGAGGCATCGCCCATCTTTTGCGCCAGTTCGATCGTCTGATCGTAAGCTGCAATCGCCTTCGCGGCTGAATCCGGAGTGGCCAAGCGGCGATAGCTTTCCGCGCTTGCCAAGGCATCGTAACCGGCAACTACGTCCTTATCGGCTTCGGTCTCCGGCCGCAGACGGACAACACGAACGCGCACCGTTCCCGAAGAAGGCCGCGCCAGGTGAATTTCGAGCTGATAGTCCGCCGCTTGAGTCGCGAAAAAAGGGATAAGAACCACGGAATGAATCCCCGCATCGCAGAAACGGGCGATCGGAGCCATGATTCCTGGCCCCGATAAAACCGCCATCGGCATCGACAGATCCATCTGCTCCATCTGCACTTCAACAAAGCAGCCCGCGCAGGCTGCGACTGTGAACCTGCGAGTTTCCTTCGCCGGGATCGCCGCGATGATCGTCTGTTCCGTGGTGAGCGCGACCGGGTTGTTCTTCGAAGCAGGGGCCGGGATCGATGTCTGCCCCTGGGCGCAGAGGAACCCGCTGAACAGGAATAACTCGAGAATTGCTACAATGAATCGCACTTTTCCATTGGATTTGTGCTGGACTCTGCGCCCCCGCACTCCCTCGTCAATATATGACAGCGAATCCCTGACAGCGCGCACAGCACCCCTCACGATTTGGCTCGAATATGCCGCCGGCTATTACGCCAGGGCACTATAGGTGTGCACCATTGTCTCCGGAAACGTCGCTTGGCACAAGTGAAGGCTTTTCGATCGGAATGAAAAGCCCGGCAGCGTGCGGTATTCGCTGCCGGGCGTAATTGTGCTCATTTCTTTCTTACGGCTTCCTATATACTGCCAGCCCTCCCGGTTGGTTCGCGTCCGGTCCGGGCGCAATTGGAGTGCTCGACATCTGTGTCAGATTACCAGTGGTAAGGTCGATGGAGAGCGCCGTGATGCCCCCAACCGACCCGTTATAGTCGGCGCTGCTCATGTACAAGTAGCCTCCTGACGGATCCACCACGATCTGATTGGCCGACGTGGTTCCGTTGGTGATGGCGAAGGGCGAGTTGGTGAGCGGGGTCAGCACGCCCGCGCTGATGGTGTAGGCGGAAATGGTGTTGTCCCCTTGATTGACCACGTAGAAGTACTTTCCACTCGGCTCCGCCATTGCGCTGATGGGCGTACCTCCGGCATCAAACGGCGAGCCGGCTACTGGCGTCAGCGGTTCGGCAGTGTCGCTTGTGGTTTCCTCGTAGGCGTTGACGGCGGCGCCGCAGGCATCTCCCACATAAACAAATGACCCGGTTATGTCCAGAGTTACAAAACTCGGCCCGCATTTCACTTCGGTGCCGTTGTTCACCCACGTAAGAGCGCCGGTGGAGGAATCGACCGTGAACGTGGCCACATACCAGGAGTAGTCCATATTCACGTAAAGCGTTTCCTTGGGCGCGTCATAGACCAGCGCGTCCGCGGTGTTCTCACAGAAGGCTCCGCAGTTCGATGCCGGAACCGAGAACGGCGATCCGCTGATCTGCGTCAGCGTTCCGTCCGCTGCAATCGAATACGCCATCACCGTACTGCTGCTGTGGCTGGTGACGTAGAGATACTTGCCCGAGGGTCCGACCACCAGCGAAGAAGGAATATCCGGGGGCGTCGTCGTCACCATCGAAGAAAGCGCTCCTGTAGTCGGATTGATGGCGTAGGACACAATGTCGCCGGTGGGTTGTCCTGAACCTGCTGCGCCAATCGCAAACACCAGGTTCATGGGCTGGTCCACCGTGATCGCAAGCGGCGAGGTGATTCCCGTCGGGAACGGCGAGCCCGTGAGCAATGTCAGCGTGCCATCAGCCGCCGATTCGCTATAGGCCGAGATATTGCCCAACCCCTCGTTGTTGAGAGGGGCATTGATGGTGTACACGAAACCCTGGCTGGCCGGCGCATTCACCGTCAGGGTTGCAGATTCCGTATCGCTGCCCCCCGCACCGGTGCACTTCAGCGTGTATGTGTCGGTGCCCAAGGCCGTGGGTGTCACCTGGGCTGTCCCGCTGGTATTTTGCGATCCGCTCCATGCCCCGCTCGCGGTGCACGACGTCGCGTGAGTGGAAGACCACGTCAAGGTGGTGCTGCTGCCGATGATGATGGTGGAAGGCGAGACCGCGATGGTCACCGTCGGTTCCGGCGCATTCACCGTCAGCGTGGCGGTGCTGCCAACGCTGCCGCCCGGTCCCGTGCAGGTGAGCACATACGATTTGTCTCCTGTCGCGTTCGGCTGCACCGTTTGCGTCCCGGTGGTCGGCTCCGCGCCGCTCCACGTGCCGCTGGCCGCGCATGAGGTAGCGTTGGTCGACGACCAGCTAAGCTTGGCGCTGCTGCCCAGGGTGATGGTAGATGGACTAACGGAAATCAGCGCGGTAGGCGCCACCGGCGCGGTCACTGTGAGAGTCGCCGATCCCTTCGCGTTCCCGCCCGCTCCGGAGCAGGTGAGCGTGTAGGTGTCGCTTCCCGCTGTGGTCGGCGTCTCGGTTGCGGTTCCGCTGCTACCCTCGGTGCCGCTCCACGCCCCGCTGGCCGTGCAGGATGTGGCGTTGGTGGAGGACCAGGTGAGCGTCGCGGAACTCCCCAAAACCACTGAGGTGGGCTTTACGCTGATGGTGACTGTCGGCGCCGCGGGAGCGTTCACGCTTACCGTAGCCGACGCCTGTCCGCTGCCGCCCTGTCCCGTGCAACCCAGCGTATAAGTAGCAGTTCCCGCGGCGCTGGGCGTTTCCTTGGCCGTTCCTGATGTTGCTTCGGTACCGGACCACGCGCCGCTCGCCGTGCAGGAGGTGGCATTTGTTGAAGACCATGTGAGCGTGGAACTTGCTCCCAAAGTGACGCTGGCCGGATTAGCGCTCAGGCTCACCGTCGGAGCAGGATGGCTGCTGCCCCCGCCGCAACCGCTGACGAGGACGCAGACGGTCAATCCGAAAAACAGAAGGATGGAGCGCACCGACAAAGTGCGTGGCCTTCGGGCAACGGAGCGTGGACGGATTGGGGATGAATAGGTGACGGACTCATAAGTAGAACGGCCTGGGAAACTGGTGGCAGACATCGGCGGTGATCCTCCTCTATGTGCAGGGTCTTTGCAGATAGGTGAGGAAAGCGGTCGGAATATCACGAGGACTTCAGTAGAAGAATGCGCCGGTGCTCGCTTTGCGCCGCCGAGCGCGGCGCCTCATCTGGGCAGCGCCGGAGCCGGGCAGCGGTAGGCGGTGCCGGCGGGGGCGCGTACGTGCGCTGAGACGCAGGCGGAGTAGGCCGCGGCATTTCGGGCCCATGCCTGGAAGTAACCCAGCCGCTGATCGACATTGTGGAAGACGCGCCCGGTCAGCGGTGGGCGCAGCATCCAGGCCTGCATTTGGTAGGGCGCCATGATCGCCTTCTCCTGCGCACTGTACCAGGTGGTGTCGTAGCCCGGATTGTCGCGGATGTATTTTGCGAAGAACGCCGATTGGGAATCCCCCTGCGCCGCCGCGCGGTCGTACCACTGCCTGGCCGCATTGATATCGATCGGAATGCCTACTCCGTATTGATAAGCGCGGCCCAGGCGGAACTCGCCCATCACGTAGCCTTGCTCCGCACTCTTCATGTACCACTGGGCAGCGGTGTCCCAGTTCTCCCGCACCTGATTGCCATACTCGTACAGTTGCCCTACGGCCGCCTCGGAGGCGGCATTGCCCATCCGCGCACCCCGCATGTACCATTCCGCCGATAGCGCCGGAGCCTTCGGCACACCGTCGCCGTTCTCGTAGAGATAGCCCATCTCGTAAGTCGCGATGGGATTGCCCGCTTCCGCCGCCTGTTGAAAAAGCACCGCCGCCCTCGCATGGTCGCCCGCTCTATAGCGCGCCACCGCCTGCTGGAAGATGGCGCCGCCCGGCCCCTTAGCTTGCGCCCGAGTCTGCTGGGCAGAACTCATCATCGCAACAACCACGCTCACGCAAAGCAGGAACAACACGCGTCTTTCCGGGATGCGCGGCAGCGGGATATTCGAAGGACTGGCGGAAGCTTGCTTTTTCATGGATCGATCGCCCCCTTGATGGATCTTAAAGAATCTC
This sequence comes from uncultured Acidobacteriota bacterium, assembly GCA_963788435.1. GTDB lineage: Bacteria > Acidobacteriota > Terriglobia > Terriglobales > Acidobacteriaceae > Telmatobacter. Next base: position 7,321 of record CAWBIG010000015.1, read on the forward strand.
GGCCAGATAAGTCTGATAGAAGGCGCGCATCTGCGCGAAGACATTGAGGTTATCGAGTGGTGGGTGGCGCACCCAGCAGGGTCTTTGCAGATAGGTGAGGATCCCGTTCGAAATATCACGGAGGACTTTAGGATAAGGATGCATCGGTGCTCGCTTTAACCCAAAGCCGCGCTCGTTGGCGGCCGTTCGTGAACGGGCAACATTGGATTGCTGGCGAGTTTCGCGGTGTTTCTCCAGCCTTCTTCAGACGACCTCGCGGAGAATACGTTTTTGGACCTGCCCCCTCAAGCCATACGTCAGTCTTGTCTGACCTATGGATCCTTGTGCATTCTCCTCGCCAAAGCTCTGAACGAATACGGATCCGGGTAACGGCGGATGCTGTCGATGACGGGAACATGCCGCCAATGGTGTCCTGATTGAGTACGTCTCTATTGGCTGTCAAACATCGGCGCCATGCCTGTCTAGGGTCCTGGAGGAGCGAGGGCTTTCGCAATTGCACGCGCCAATTCATCGGGAACAAATTTTGCCACGTAGCCATCGGCCCCCACCCGGTTGGCATGCGATTCGTTGGCCGACCCTGATAGCGACGAATGGATCACTACGGGAATGGCCCGGAACGCGTCATCTTCCTTCATCTGTCGTGTCAGGGTGAAGCCGTCCATCTCCGGCATCTCGAGATCGGTGAGGACCATTGCCACTTTCTCGCGCATCGGGATTCCGGCCGTGCGCGCTTCATGCGCAAGGACCTTCAGGCGATCCCAAGCCTCTTTGCCGGTTTTGGTGCCGATAAAGCTCACTCCCAACCGTGTCAGTACGGTCTCGATCTGCCGGCGCGCCACGCCAGAGTCGTCCGCGTACAGCACAATTGACCCATGAGGCATCTGGACCGCGGGAAGATGCGTGACCTCTTCTCCACTCCTGAAGCGCGAAGGCAGCGCCTCGCGCAGAATGGATTCCACGTCGAGAATCAGGGCCAGGCGAGCATGTTCTTCGCGCTCATCGAGGCGCGCAAGGCTGGTCACCAGCGCGCCCACCGCCGACTTCTCGGCAGATACCACCCGGCTCCACTCCAGGCGCACAATCTCCTCGACCTCTTCGACTGCGAATCCCTGTACGGAACGCTCGTACTCGGTGACAAGCAGGATGTTGCGCGCCGCCGGCTTGCAGCCGACCACCGAAGGCAGATCGATGACGGGAATGATCTGTCCGCGGATGTTCGCCACTCCGAGAACGTGCTTGGGCGATCCTGGCATCGGCGTAATCATCGGCATGATCAGTGCCTCGCGCACCTTGAAGACATTGATGCCGAATACTTCGCGCGTGCCGGAGTTCCGGTCTTCCCCGAGGCGAAAGATCAGGAGTTCGAATTTATTCGTTCCCGGCTAACTTGGACCGCTCATCCACTTCCTGCAATACGTCACTCATGACCTTGACCTCAATTCTGCTGTTGGCTGATGGCGGCACTCAGAGCTTCGAGTTTGCCTGAAAGCTCCTGTTCGTAACGGGACAATTCTGCTCCCTGACGAAGAGCTTCCTCCCGATCGTTCATTTGAAGCGCAGTACGAATGGCCCGCGCCGACAAGTAAAACGCGGCATGGGGGCTGTCGATCTCCTGGAACGCGGACATCCGCCCGAACGATTCTCGGCCGATTCCTTCGTACCACCGGGCAAACCCGCACTGATGATGGTCGGGTAGCTCCGCGGCAGTCTGAGGCGCGGTTCTACTGCCTATCTCCGTCAGCATGTTGCGGGCGTAAATCTTGACTTCGTTGCGGGCTGAATCGATATTCATCAGTGCAACCAGCGTATGCAGAGCGTGTACCCGCTCGCCCAGAGATAATGTGACCGATTCGGCGCCATGAGCTGTCTGCTCGGCCGCGTGACTCGTCCGTTCAATGGAGCGGGCCGAGCCGTCGATATCGGTGATGTTGCTCTGCACTTCCTCGGTAGCTTTTTGCACCCGCTTCGACAGGTTGCGCACCTCATCGGCGACAACCGCAAAGCCACGACCGTGTTCGCCCGCACGAGCTGCCTCGATGGCGGCGTTCAGGGCGAGCAGGTTTGTCTGATAAGCAATTTCGCGGATAGTTTGTGCAATTCGTCCGATCGCACCCACTTGAGAGATGAGACTCTGGGAAGATTTGCGACTCTCGGAAACGGACTGCGCCAGGCCGTTGAGCGTACCTCCCACAGCCTTCATCGCGCGATCGGTTTCCGTTGCCACGCTCATCAGCGAATCCGCGTTTTCCGAGGCCGACCGGCTCATGTTGCCGATCACCTGTTCGGCAAGCTTGGCGTCGCTGATGTTGCGCCACGAGGCGTGAAAGGCCAGGACCTTGCCCTCGGCGCTGGAAACCGGGGTGAAGCTAAGAGCAAAGGTAACTCCGCCCAGAACGAGCTCTGTGGTGTGTTCCCGCGTAGTGCCAGCCGTCAACGCGCGGAAGATATTGCGAATTCGTTCCGGGTCTTTGTGAAACTGGTGAATCGAGCGCCCCTGCGCATTGCGCACGTCCGCTCCACGGAGCATGGGGTTGAGCCGCTTGTGATTCAGGTTCATGGCTTCAGTGGCTGCTCGATTCATGTAGAAGATGACGTTCTCCATTTTGTCGTCCGCCTCGCAGAGCATCTCCAGGCTGGAGAGGGGTTCGAGAAGCCTTCCGGCATACTCGAAGAGCTTGTCTCTCTCCGGCGAAAGTTTCTGCGCTTTGGCGGTCCGCTGCGCGGCGGGAGTCGAGCGCAGGGCCGGCGCGGGCGAACTCAGGTGCCGGCGCGCAGAGCGCCGCGAGGATTGGTTGCCGGCGTCCGTTTCCGTGCCTATGCCGTTGCCGGCGCGATGACGATTGCTGATGACGGTGCTGGCCATGATGAGATCTCCTTCAGCGAGAAATTGCGGTCCCAACGGTCAGCCCGTCGAACCAGTTAAGGAAGCGCTGTACGTTTTCGCCCGCATAGATCGCCCCGTGCTGCGGGCAGAGAATATCGATGTCGAGCTGGCGAACCCGGTCGATCCAGTCCTTCTTGGCGGCACCGGAGGGCATCCAGCGCTGATGGAAGAACTTGGCGTGCTGAATGTGTTCGTCGAACGCTTTTGCGGACTCGCCACCTTGGCGGCCGCCGATCCAGATGCTGTGCCCGGGCGGCAAAAGCGCCGCGCCCACGTCGCCGCAGAAGAAGACCTTCGCCTCCGGATCGTAGACATGGAAATTGGCGGAGGCGTGCAAATAATGAGCAGGCACGAATTCCAGCTTCTGGCTCCCGATCATCATGCTTCCCCCTTCGTCGGGGATGCCGATGAGCTCCGCACTCAGAGCTCCGTAATGCCGGAGGAAGCCTTCCCACAGGCTCGGCACGTGCCACTGGATCTTATCGTTGCAGGAATTCCAGAGCGGCAGACTGGAGGCTATATCCGGGTCCTGATGGGACACAAACGCCTTGGAGACTGATGTCGGCGGTACCACCTCCGCTACGGCGGCCAGCACCTGCGGGAAAATCTCGAAGCCGCCAGGATCGAGAACGACGCTCTGACCGTTGGATTCGACGATGTATACGTTTGAGTCGATAACCCGGCGCTCATCCTGGTCGTAGAGTACCCACCAGCGGTGATTGCCTGCTTCAAATACTGGCGCTGCTTTCATGCAGAACCTCCTCCAGTTCGCCGCGATATTTCCAGATCGCGTCTCGCACCTTGGCGACCGCAAGGCCCATTTCGTGGGAAACGCGCATCAGCGGCGCACCGCTTTGTTCCGAGAGCGCAGCCTCGATGCGTCCATTGGTGACCACGTATTCCTGCTCGGCGATATCTTCCTGGAGCCGGGCAACGGTTTCCACCAGCCGACGCAGGATCAACACTCCCTCTGCCTCTTCCGCTGCGAGGTCGTGCTGCCAATTGCCTTCAGACTGTTGCAGGAATTTCTTGACACCGGCATTTCCGTTGAACTGAGCCGTACGCCGGAATAACTCGTTATAGCGGCCCTGCTGTAGAATGCGCATATGTATGCGAACCAGCGGCGCAATCGACTGCTGCAGCGGCATTGCCGCCTCTTTCAGGTGCACGGCTTTCTCCCGAAATGCCTGCGCAACGACTCCGTAGCTGGCAAGCTTGTTCCCATGCCGCTTCACCAGAACCATGGCATTCAGGGCCCGCCGGTCGATCTCATGCAGCGAGAGCTCGATCATGCGTCGGGTGCGGAACGACGCGTCCATAATCCGCATGATGCACTGGCTGTCCATCGAAAAACTCCTTAGGCTGCAGCCGAACTGGCCGCGCTCAGCGCTCCGGCGTCCAGGATTAGCACCACGTTGCCGCCTCCGGAGATCGTGGCCCCCTGGTAAAGATTGCGTCCGGTAAGAAAATCGATCGGCTTGACTACGGAATCCTCATTGCCCAGAACTTCGGAAACGACGAAGAGACCGCGCTCAGTCAAAACCCCCTCCACGCTCTCTGCCCCCATTCGCAGAGGCCTGTCTTGAAGAATCGCCCCCAGGTCCACCAGAGGAACTGTCTGCGTGCCATCCACGCGGTAGGTCACCCGTCCGGCGAGCCGATGCACGCGATCCTCCTCAAGGTCCGTCAGACTGTCGATTGCGGATATGGGCAATGCATAAATGTCCTGGCGAACCCGCAGGTAGAGCACCGGCAGCACCGCAAGGGACAGCGGGAACTCCATCGCCACTCGCGTACTCTGGCCAAGCTGCGTATCAATCGAAAGGCGACCGCGCAATCGCGTAGTGGATTCCTTCACCACGTCCATGCCTACACCGCGGCCGGACAAATCCGAGGCCTGTCCTTTGGTCGAGAAGCCTGGAAGACAGATCAGCTCCAATGCCTCCTGTTCCGTCAAGCCGGCGGCCCGCTCCGGCGTGATGATTCCTTTTTCGACCGCCTTCTGCGTAACCATGCGGCGATCGATCCCCTTTCCATCGTCGGAAACCTCGATACGGACCCTGTCGCCCAAATGAATGGCCGCAATGCGCAGCACTGCGGTGGGGGGCTTGTTGGCGGCCACGCGCACCTCAGGCATTTCAATTCCGTGGTCCAGGCTGTTTCGGACCAGGTGTGTCATCGGGCCGGATAACGCGTCCACGACCGTCTTGTCGATTTCGACGTCCTCCCCGACGATCTCGAGGCGTACTTCCTTTTTCAATTGGCGGGAAACGTCGCGCACAATCCGAGGCAGTTGCTGAAAGAGCCGTTTGCAGGGCTGCATGCGCAGGCGCATGACTGTGCCTTGCAGATCGCTCACCGACAGGTCGACTTCTCGGGCAATGCGGGTCATGTTCTCGTTTTCCTTGCCAAGCCCAATCACCGCGGAGGTCAGCCGATTGCGCAGCAGCACCAGTTCACCGACCTGGTTCATCACCGCGTCCAACCGGGTCGCATCGACGCGCAGGGAGTTCTCCACTGCTTCAGAACTTCTGGGAGCTGAAGGGGTCGCCCCTTGCGGGGCGGCTTCGGCCGGACTGACTCTTTCGGCTACCAGCAGAGATTGGTGATTTTCAGCTATGAAAGCTGGTGCGGCTCGAGCGCCGTCATCATGGAGCAAAGCTCCTTCCGTCACTGAATCCATCCCTGCGGCAACCAAAACGTCGCCCTGCTCCGCTTCTCCGGGTCCAATACCCGCCAAACCCTGAATCGTACGGCCGAGATCGGGCGGCCCGGCATCCGGCAGCTTCTCCTCCGCCAGTTGCCGAAACATCCCCTCCATAACGTCAATGCCCTTCAGGATTGCGTCGATCCGCTCGGACGTGATCGGAAGGCTGTGTGAGCGCAGTTTGTCGAGCAGATCTTCGAGGTGGTGTGCCCATTCCACCAGGTGGTTGGCTTCCAAAAAACCTGCCCCGCCTTTGATGGTGTGGAACGCACGAAAAATCGATGCGACGGCTTCGTCGTTACCGGGCTCCGTCTCGAGACGCAGCGTGTCCTCCTGGGCCTGTTGCAGCAGCTCATTTGACTCGATGAGGTAATCGTGCAGAATCTCCAGATCCATGGCCAGACATGTCCGCTTTCTGAGAGTGAGCGCCGCGTTCACATACGCAATCCCCCATACGCTCCATGAGGACGCGCTCGGTACACTCTCATCTCCGGTGCTGAAATCCTGCCGGAGTAACTCGCGCCCATCACTGCATATCCGGTGCCGGTCGCATCTCGGATCGATTGGTAATCTCTAATGGTCCTTCGAGCTTTGGGCGAGTGTATCGTCTTGATCATGAATGCCATCGCATGCTTTCGAGCGTGGGTGAACCAAGTCGTCTGCGGAGATCAGTGATCGCGGCATGTTGCTCTCCGGCGGCGCACTGATCAAAAACCTGGAAAGACCGATTCGTAAGGAAACAGGTTGTCCGGGATTCTGTGGCCGAAGCCTCATGGCCTCGGCAGCTCTCAGCTCCGAGAAAACGCTTGGTGGCAATTCGAAAATGCTGAGAGCAGCGTGTTTTCATCACTGACAGCGAATCTTGAGGGAGAGTAAACCCTCAATTCGCGCCAAATCGCCATAAGCGGCCAATCGCTTCCCGTTCTAATTGTGTGTAAACAATTGCGCTCGTCGCAGCCTTGAATCCGTGTTGCGCTCCACGGCTGGCACAAGCTGTGGAATCGAGGCCATGCGCCTGATTGCTGAGCGCGGCGGCCAGCTATAAGTCGGCTTTCCCGTTCTTTTGCCCCGTTCCTCTGCTTAGCGGCGTCCGCCCATCTCCTTTGAGCCGGTGTGCGGCGCGGAGCGATCGGTCTCCCCCATCGGTCCTTCAAGGTCACACGCGGCAATCACCAGGGCAATGTGCGAGAAGGCCTGCGGGAAATTGCCCACCAGGCGCTTGCGGCCCATGTCGTATTCCTCTGAGAGCAGGCCCACGTCGTTACACAGCCCGGTCAGAGTCTCAAACAGAGTGCGCGCATCGTCCGTACGTCCCATCGCATGCAGGCTGCTGACCATCCAGAAACTGCAGGCCAGGAATGCGCCTTCGCCCGGCGGCAGGCCGTCCTGGACTTTCTCCGTGTCGTAGCGCTTCACGAATCCGTCTCTCATCAACTCCCGCTCCACGGCCTCAACGGTGCCCCGGACGCGCGGATCCTCAATCGGAAGGAAGCCCACCTGCGGCATCAGCAGCAACGAGGCATCGAGCTGGTCCGATCCATAGGCCTGCACAAAGCTGTTCCTTTCCGCATTAAACCCGTGCGCACAAATGTCGGCGTGAATCGCATCGCGGATGCTCTTCCATCGATCGGTGGGTGCCTTGCAATTCAGATTCTCGGCCAGCTTGACGGCACGATCGAAAGCCACCCACGCCATCATCTTCGAGTAAGTGAACTGCTGCCGGCTGCCGCGCGTCTCCCAGATGCCTTCGTCGGGCTCCCGCCAGATCCGCTCCAGGTGCTCCAGAAGCAGCGCCAGAACGCGAAAGTCGTCTTCTCCGTGAGCCGCCAGGTTCTTCTGGGCATGGAAAAAGCAATCCAGCATTTCACCATAGATATCGAGCTGCACCTGGGTGGCCGCGCCGTTGCCAATTCGCACCGGACGCGAGCCTTCATAGCCGAGAAGCCAGCCTGCTTCCCATTCCACCAGTTGCCGCTCGCCTTTAAGCCCGTACATGATCTGGATCTGGTCGGGGCTTCCCGCCACCGCGCGCAGCAGCCAGTTCTGCCAGGCCGTGGCCTCATCGTAGTAGCCGCTGCCGGTGAGCGCCAGCAAGGTAAACGTGGTATCGCGCAACCAGCAGTACCGGTAATCCCAGTTACGCACGCCTCCAATCCACTCCGGCAGCGAGGACGTCGCGGCGGCCACAATGCCGCCCGTGGGCCGAAACGTGAGCGCCTTCAGCGTGATCAGCGAGCGCTCCACCAGTTCGCGGTATTTGCCGTTGTAGCGCAGCTTGCCCGCCCACTTCGTCCAGAACTTCTCCGTGTCCTTCAGCGCCTGCTCCGCATCGATGCGCGCAGGTTCCCGCCGAAATGATTCTCCGTAAGTCAGCGTGAACCAGGTGCGCTGCCCCTTACCCACGGTGAAGTCCGCAACTGTCGCAAGGTTTTCTCCGCGCACCGGAACAGATGCATGCAACATGGCCAGATTCGGACCGGCTATGGCGCGTATGCCGTCCTCGATGCCCGTGACCCAGGGAACGGTGCGGCCGTAATCGAAGCGCAGCTTCAGTTCCATGCGCATGGGCACGCTTCCCTCCACGCCCTCCACCAAGCGCACCACATCCGAGTGGCGCTCTCGAATAGGCATGAAATCAATGAGCCGCACCACCCCATCGGCGTGGTGAAACGTGGTCTCCAGGATCAGTGTGTGCTCGCGGTAACAGCGAGTAGTTTTCCACTTCCCTTCGCGAGGGCAAATGCGCCAGAATCCGTTCTCCTCGATGCCCAGTAGGGAGGCAAAACACGCCTCGGAGGCAAAATCGGGCCAGCAGAGCCAGTCAATGGAACCGCGGTTGTCCACCAATGCCGCGGTCTCACAGTCGCCGATAAGTGCGTAGTCCTCGATTCGTGCGGCCATTTTTATTGCTCGTGATAATTCCGCATCAACCCGCCGTCCACTACGAAGGTCGATCCGGTAATGTAGGTAGCGTCGTCGGAGACAAGGAACGCTACCAGCCCCGCCACGTCGTCGGGAGTGCCCATGCGTCCCAATGGGATGTTGGCAAGCAGCGCGTTCAGCTTCGGCTTGTCAGCGAGCAGCGCCTTGTTGATGGGCGTGGCGATGGCGCCCGGAGCCACGTTGTTGATGTTGATACCCAGCGGTCCCAGCTCCACCGAGAGATTGCGCATGAACATCCGCATGCCGCCCTTGCTGCAGCAGTACGTAGTAAAGCCGGGAAACACCATGTCCTCGTGCACAGAGCTGATGTTGACGATCCGCCCAGGCTTCTTCGCATCGCGCAGTCTGCGCACGAACGACTGCGTCAGAAAAAACGGCCCGCGCAGGTTGACCGCCATCACCTTGTCGTAGTCCTCTTCCGGCGTGTCCCAGAAATCCGACTGCTTCTCCATGCCCGCATTGTTTACCAGGATGTCCGCGCTCCCGAACGTGTCCCAGGCCGTGTTCACAAGACAATTTACATCGTCCATTTTGGTCACGTCGGCGCGGACAATCTTGCCATCGCCGCCCGCCTCCTGGATGGCCCGCTCCGTGTCCTCGGCCCCTTCGGGCGTGCCGATGTAGTCCACGATCACCTTCGCCCCCTCGCAGCCCAGCCGCTTGGCGATTCCCTGCCCTATACCCGTTCCGCCTCCGGTAACAATGGCCACTTTACCTTTCAATCCGCGCATCCTGTCTCCTGAACGCAAAAAAACTCCCGCTCGTTACCTTAGATGCGAAAGCGACTCCGTGGTGGTGTCATGCGGCCGCGTGCGTCTCCACGCGCGCCGCGGCCTGTACCAGCTTCATGGCATCGAACGGCGTTCGTGCCTTCGCATCGGGATCGAAATAGACAAACATATCGCGAGCCCTGCGGGCGTCCCATTCTGCCCGCGGCGTTTCTGGACGGACTCGTTGCAAATAGAGTAGCTTTTAGGAAGTGCACGCTTGGACCAACCCTTTTTGGAGTCCATGCGCCGCGGTGGCTAGGCTGAATCGGGCAGCATCGGGTTCACGCTCCGCGAGGTTTCATGCATCTCCAGCTTTTCCCCCTCCGAATTCCGGCGCTTGCGGCGGTGATCTGCGCCGGCGCGGTCTTTTTGTCCGGCTGCAGCGGCAATGGCGCGATCCAATCTCCCACTCAGACCACTACAATCAGCTCTGTTTCTGCAGCTTGCAGTCCTGCGAGCATTTCTAGCGCCGGGACTGCTCAGTGCACAGCGACCGTCCATGGTTCCGGTGATTACAGTTCAGCAGTGACCTGGTCGGCAACCGCCGGCACAATCTCATCGTCGGGCGTACTGACGGCGCCCACGACACCGGGGAACGTGACCGTCACGGCGACCAGTATCCAGCAACCCAGCACCAGCGGGTCGACTGTTGTCTCCATCTCAAGTCCCGCGACCATCACGTCGGTATCGGTGAGCTGCCAGCCATCCACTGTCACCACAGGGGGCACGGCCCAGTGCACCGCGACCGTGCAGGGGACGGGCAGCTTTAGTTCGGCTGTGACCTGGTTGGCAACCGCCGGCACAATCTCATCGTCGGGCGTACTGACGGCGCCCACGACACCGGGAAACGTGACCGTCACCGCGAGCAGCACCCAGCAACCCAGCACCAGCGGGTCCACTGTTGTCTCCGTCTCAAGCACCGCGACCATCACGTCGGTATCGGTGAGCTGCCAGCCATCCACCGTCACAACAGGGGGCACGGCCCAGTGCACCGCGACCGTGCAGGGGACGGGCAGCTTCAGTTCGGCGGTGACCTGGTCGGCAACCGCCGGCACAATCTCATCGTCGGGCCTGTTCACTGCGCCCGCGACCGACGGCAACCTGACCGTCACCGCGACCAGCACCCAGGATCCCGCCCAATCGGGAGAAGCTACGGTGGCCATCCAGCTCGCCGTCTCCCCCAGTCGCCACGTTGTCCTGGTGATGGAGGAAAACCAGAGCTACTCCACAGTGGTCGGCGACTCGGCATGGCCCAACCTGAACAACTTGATTGCCAACGGCGCGCTGCCGACGAATTATTATGCCAACACCCATCCTTCTATTGGCAATTACCTGATGCTGACCACCGGCCAGGTGCTCACCAACAACGACAACTCCGTCACCGTATGGGACGTGGATAACATCGCTCGGCGCATGCTGGCCGCAAATGTGCCATTCAGGATTTACGCCGAAGGAATCAAGCAGGGTTACTTAGGCGGTAACACGGGATATTATCTGATTCGCCACAATCCATTTGCCCTGCTTTCCGACATCGCCGACAACCCCATGGTCGCCAACCAGGTCATTTGGCCGTTCTCGCAGTTCGCCATCGACTTGGCCAACGGTGCGCTTCCTGAATTCTCTTACGTCGTACCCGACGTGATGGACGACGCGCACAACGGCACTCCGCAACAGGCCGATAGCTGGCTCCAGACCAACCTTGTGACTCCTCTTTCAAGCACGGCCGCATTCCAGGCCGGCGGCGACGGCGTGCTGATCGTCGATTTCGATGAAGCCGAGGACAGCGATACCACCCACGGCGGCGGCCATGTGTCGCCGGTGCTGTGGGGGCCTATCGTGAAGACCGGCTACCAGCAGGCATCAAGCACGGTATATCAGCACCAGAGCATGCTCCGCACCATCATGGAGGCGCTGGGATTGCGGAATCCTCCCGCGGCGGCCGCCGGCGCGCCTTCCATGTCGGAGTTCTTCGTTCAGAAGTGAGAGAGTTCCACCGGTAACCATGGAATGCCGTAAACGACCCGTGATTCCAATCAAAATGCACCAGGCGGAAGTGTTCAATACAGGCGGCTGATGCCACCTTCTGGTTAGAATGTTCTTGAGGAGTGTTCGTCTTCATATGAAATCATCTGTCGCTACTCCCGACGCCGGAAACAAGATCCTCACCAGGAACAAGCACCTCATCCGCTGGGTGGAAAAGATCGCCGAGCTCTGCCGCCCTGACGCCATCCACTGGGTCGACGGTTCCCAGGCTGAGTACGACTTCCTCTGCGACCGGCTGGTCGACTCCGGCACGTTCAAGCGCCTGAACCCCGACCTCTGGCCCGGCTGCTACTACGCGCGCTCCGCCCCCGGCGACGTGGCCCGCGTTGAAGACCGCACCTTCATCTGTTCGCTCTCAAAAGACGCCGCCGGCCCCACCAACAACTGGGAGGACCCCTACGCCATGCGCCGCCGGCTCAAGCAGCTCTTCAAGGGCTGTATGCAGGGCCGCACCATGTACGTGCTCCCGTTCAGCATGGGGCCCGTCGGCTCGCCCATGTCCGGCATCGGCGTCGAACTCACTGATTCGCCCTACGTCGTCGTCAACATGCGCATCATGGCCCGCATCGGCGCGCCCGTCTTCGCTGAAATCGACAAGGACGAGCGCCGCGTGGTGCCTTGCGTCCATTCCGTCGGTATGCCGCTCAAGCCCGGCGAGCAGGACGTGCCCTGGCCATGCAACGACACCAAGTACATCGTCCACTTCCCTGAAACCCGCGAAATCTGGTCTTACGGCTCCGGCTACGGCGGCAATGCGCTGCTTAGCAAAAAGTGCTTCGCCCTGCGCATCGCCTCCAATATCGCCCGCGACGAAGGCTGGATGGCCGAGCACATGCTCATCCTCGGCGTCGAAGATCCTTCCGGCGAAAAAACTTACATCGCCGCCGCTTTCCCCTCTGCCTGCGGCAAAACCAATTTCGCCATGCTCATCCCGCCCAAGGCAATGAAAGGCTGGAAGGTGTGGACCATCGGCGACGACATCGCCTGGATTCGCCCCGATTCGAACGGCGTCCTCCGCGGCATCAATCCTGAATACGGTTTTTTCGGCGTCGCTCCCGGCACCAGCAAAAAGACCAATCCAATGGCAATGGCAGCGCTATCGCGCAACTCCATCTTCACCAATGTCGCCCTTACCCCCGACGGCGGCGTCTGGTGGGAAGGCATGACCGGCACGCCCCCGGCTGAATGCGAAGACTGGCGCGGCGAACGCTGGACACCCGACTTAGGCCGCGAGACCGGCCGCTCCGCCGCGCATCCCAACGGCCGCTTCACCGCGCCCGCCGCGCAGTGTCCCTCCATGGATCCTGCCTGGGAATCGCCCCATGGCGTCCCCATCAGCGCCATTGTCTTTGGCGGCCGCCGCTCCCACACCCTGCCCCTGATCTACCAGGCATTCAACTGGTCCAGCGGCGTTTACGCTGGCGCCACCATGGGCTCTGAAACCACCGCCGCCGCCACCGGCGCGGTGGGCAAGGTGCGCCGCGATCCCATGGCCATGCTTCCCTTCTGCGGCTATCACATGGGCGACTATTTCCGCCATTGGCTCAGGATGCAGCGCGGCCTTGAATCCACTCCGCGCATATTTCACGTCAACTGGTTCCGCAAAAACGCTGAAGGCAAATTTCTTTGGCCCGGCTTCAGTGAGAACATGCGCGTCCTCCGCTGGATTGTCGAGCGCGTGCAGGGGCGCACCCACGGCCGCGAGACCCCCATCGGCTGGGTCCCCCGCTACGGCGACATCGATTGGTCCGGCCTAGACTTCCCCCAGGTAACCTTCGACGAACTGATGGAAGTCGACCCCGCCGCGTGGAAGCAGGAAATCATCGGCCACGAGAGCCTCTTCATCGAACTCCACGACCACCTCCCGCCGGAGATGATCTACGAGCGCGAACTCCTCATCTGCCGTCTGTGATTGCTACGGGCCTTTCCCGCACATGGATTGCGATAAAGCAATTGCCATCCGGACGCTGCGTGAACTATAGTTAACACATGCTCGAGGTCCGAAGGACGGACGTCTTTTCCTGATGGCTCGACCAGTTACGCGACGATCAGGCAGTTGCCCGTATCCTCACCCGCATCTTCCGCCTTTCGCTCGGCAATCTTGGCGATGTGAAGCCCATCGGGAGCGGCGTAAGCGAGCCCAGAATCGATTACGGCCCGGGCTATCGCGTCTATTTCGGACAGATGGGCTCGTCTGTCGTCTTATTGCTCGCCGGTGGAACCAAGAGAACCCAGCAAAGGGACATTGCTGGCGCCAAATCAATGATGAAGGAGGTCGAACATGCCAACTAAGACCGCGCCATGGGATCCCGCGGAGTATCTCACCACGCCCGGCCGCATTGCCGCTTATCTTGAGGCCGCTTTCGACGACGGCGATCCCTCGTTTATTGCCACCGCCATCGGAGACATCGCGCGCGCAAAGGGAATGACCCAGCTCGCCGCCGAAGCCGGCGTAACTCGTGAAGCGCTTTATAAAGCCCTCTCGCCAACCGGCGACCCGCGCCTTTCAACTCTTCTCGGCGTCATGAAGGCCCTCGGAATCAAGCTCAAGCCACGCGCCGCCTGATCCGGCCTCGTTGGACCACCGCGCGCCCGGCGATTACCCTGCGCCGCGAACGCCGGCAAATCCCGTTACCGTTTTTCCTCAAGAAAACCATTTGGCCTTGACAGCGATTTAAGTTATCCTGAATAGTTCCGCGCCAGTCCTTGGAGCCGGTTCGCGCAAGCGGGCAAGCTGTACAAAACAAACCTCGACGGACTCCGTACGAGGAACACTTGATCCATACCTCCAGGTGACCGCGCCGCGATCGCCTCTTTTTTCAACCTGCCGGAAGAGGGTCTACTATGCCATCATCGCATCGCCCTACTGGTGCCCCTGAACCGCAGGGCCTCTATCATCCCCAGAACGAGCACGACGCCTGCGGCATGGGCTTCGTCGCCAGCATTCGCGGCGAAAAAAGCCACGACATCATCCGCAAGGGGCTTGAGGTCCTCATCAACCTCACCCATCGCGGCGCCGCCGGATGCGATCCCGAAACCGGCGACGGCGCCGGCATCCTCATCCAGGTTCCCCACGTCTTCTTCGCCCGCGAGTGCGGCGAGCTCGGCATGCAGCTGCCCGAGGCCGGCGCTTACGGCGTCGCCATGTGCTTCCTTCCCGTTGACAAGCACAGCCGCCTGCAGTGCGAAGGCGCGCTTGAGCGCATCGCCCAGCAGGAAGGCGCCGGCGTCATCGGCTGGCGCGACACTCCCGTCAACGGCGACGCCATCGGCCGCGAAGCCCGAAACTCCCAGCCTTACATTGAGCAGCTCTTCGTCCGCCGCCCTGAAGGCCTCGACGAGGAAGCTTTCGAGCGCCTCCTCTACCGCATTCGCCGCCGCACTGAAAACGAAATCGCCGAGTCCGAGATCGAGGGCAAGGAGGACT
>CAWBIG010000016.1:0-24600 GCA_963788435.1 uncultured Acidobacteriota bacterium
ACGTACCAAAAGCTGATCGTCGCTATTGACTCTCAAGCCTCAAAAGGTACAGAATGACACAAGCTAAGTTACTCGCGGATCCCGATTTGCCAAAGGAAGGAAGATCCGGGTGGCCTGAGTTCTAGGAGAGACATGCGATTTTCGAGTTCTTACGACGTTCGACGGATAGCCTTGGCCTTAGCGCCGGTCCTGGCGCTGGCTCTCGCGGCCATGCCCCTGGCGCAAGCGCAAACTTACACTGTGCTCTACACCTTCACCGGTGGCACCGATGGATCGGCACCCTTGTCCACTCCGATCCTGTACAACGGTACCGTCTATGGCACCGCAGCCGCGGGCAGAACGCGGGGCAACGGCACCGTCTACGGGCTGACTCAAGAGCCGCAAAGAAATTGTCTTGCACTCTTTCACCGGTGGCCCCACGGACGGGGGCGATCCCATCGGCGGCCTGGTGCAGGATCCAGAAGAGAGCGACGCCTGGGAGAGGACCCTGCGCGCAGAGGCACGCTGGCTCTGGTTCAGCCCTTTTCGTTACGCCGGCGAACCGGTGCGCCGGCTGGCAGGAAGTTACTCCGGCTCGATGCTGCATCGGCGCGCCATCTTCGTGGTGCCTGGGCTTCCATGGCGTGCTCGCGTTTGCCGATCCTTCGGCGCGGGTCTTGGACCTGTCCCCCTGGCTGGTCGATCGCACCGGCGACACCGGCAACGAACATGCGTCCTGAAGGTTGCTGAACCGCCGCGTTCACAGCAGCCGCTTCCCTGTCCCATCCACCCCCGTCCGTCCCGAACGCCTGCGCATATGCGCCGCGGCGACGGACGGACCGCGCCTCGTGAGGACTGAGTAATGATTGAGACTTGCATGCAGTGTCTGTTGAAGCAATACGTACCCGTGAGCGGCAGATGCCGCCGCTGCGGCGCTTCCTTCGGCATAGAGATCATTGAAATCAAACTCCCGAGTGCTCCCGCGTCCGAAAACTTTCCGCGGGGACTGGGGCTTCCGCTGGGAGATGCGATCCGGTCGCTGCGCCAGAAACAACATAGAACACAATCCGAATTGGCCCGTGCTTCAGGCCTGGGCCGCTCCATGATTTCAAGAGCAGAGTGCTCGGCCTCGGCGCCGAACGGCAAGACACTCGGCAAGATCCTGCATGGTCTGCGCGTCGAGAGCATCTGGCTGGTATCGAGAACGCCGCCACGCCCGTGAGCCATAGTTGTGCCCGAGTGGTACCCAGGTGCGGGACGAGCACCTGTATCGGAATTGAGAGTATCAGGTCCCAACCCGGCCGTAACCCAAATTGAGCTCGGACTGATCCCCGCGCCGATTGCGGTAGTAACGATCGCAGCAGTTGAGAATGCGGGTATAGCACTCAACGCCGTCTTTAACACAATCGGCACGGACATTCGACGTGATTGCGGCGTGGAACGTGTTCTACTGGGCGAACTCATGGGAGCCTATTCACAACCGAATGCTCGCGAGTGTGCCGCCGAAAGGCCACGGCCGCCGGGTGGCTCCCGCTGACCTTAGAAACTCAAAACCAATTCACGTCCTCTAATACAAGGATGGCCGAGACAAAAAGCCTCGGCCACCGTGATGGGTCGATTCGTACGACTAAGGAACATCACATCTCCGCGAGTGCCCGCTCATTTCTCACTTATGCTCCCATGTCGCGATTGCTAGGTGGCGATGCCCTCTAATGGGCTTCTTGGGCGATAGTGTCATCGCTCTGTTTGAAGAACTGCCACCCTAGACATTGGTTCGGTGGAAGCATTACCACGTGAAAGAATGCGGTCACGTCCCAACAGTAGAATCCTTCTCGTTGGGGTAACCTTGGGGTCTAGGGCACGATGCCTTAGAAATCAGATGCCTCATGTGGAGTACCGCTCAAAGAGTATTGCTGCATCTTTTGGGTTGTCCTCCTTCGTTTGACGAGATGAATCTACCCCCAGATTAACGAGGAGTCAAGATACTTTAGTTGCAGGACAACCCGCCCGCCCGTCTGCTGCGTAACCTTTAGCCAGGTCAATTTCTCTCAGACTCGCACAACCAACCCCGGACCGTTGTTTCTCACATTGCCAACTGCTCGGCTCACTTTCCATGCCTTCATCCCGTGAGCCGGATACGGCCTGAGCAAGTCGGCGCGCAAATGCGCCTAGGGATTCTCCCGTCCCTAAGATAAAGCACCGAGGCATCTCTCGGAGTGAGGGAGGGCGTTCGCCTATCCGAGCCACACAAAGCAAACGGCCGGATCGGGAGGATCCGGCCGCTTCATAACCTATCGATTAAGAGATCCCGCCCCTCAACCCCAGAGAGAAGTTGGATCCTGGACCTATGCTGCGATGCTGCGAGCCCTAGTCAAGAAACAAGAGGATCAAGCTGCTTCTGCACGCAAGACAAGGCGGGACCGTTTTCTCTTCCGGAATGCCAAGAATGCCAAACCGGCGAGCCCAGTGCCGAGTAGCAGAAGAGAGGAGGGTTCCGGGGCGGGAGTAATAGAATCTGAGATTGGGTCGCCGTTTAACCCATTGTTCAGCCACCCCGTCGCCGGGTCATACGTGTCTATGTAAAGCTGGTCACCAACAGACCAGATGTTTACATAATCCCCGTCTGCAAGCAGGAAAAGAAGTCCACCATTTGTCACGGACGGGGCTCCCGGCGGGGGCATCAGGAGATCGTCAAAATTGACAAATCCGAGGCTAGTATTGAGGCTGCCCGGAGTTGGGTTCGCGACAACCGTTGCGGCTTGTCCGTTAATATCGAAGCCGATTGCGCCGGTGATGTTCCATTCGCCGGGGGCGATCAAAGTACCGGTAAGGATACCAGAGGCAGTGTTGAGACCCCCAGAGAGAGTGAAAGTGAACGAATCAGCCGAGGCGGATGGTGAAATCGCAAGTGCTGCTGCCACTGCGAGTAAAGCTAACGAAAACTGCTTCATGATTCCTCCAGGAGTTCCCCTCGCGGGCATTTGACTACGAGCCCAGAGACCATGGAGCTTGACCTGAACTCCTCACCTTCCGGAAGGCCAACAACGCCAAGCCGATGAGCCCGGTGCCGAGCAGAACAAGCGAGGAGGGCTCTGGAGTGATGAAGCTACCACCATCACTTTCTGAATAAACATGGGGATCTCTGATTGCCCTCAAAGATCGAGTAGTTGTTGGGACCGTTTCCCCATATGTCGACCCCAGCATTACCGATCAGAAAGAAAAGGCCCCAGCCATCGAGTTGGTCGCCGCCGCTGTTCCCTCCGATGGCGGGAGCCGACCCTGTCGGTGAGAGCAAGTCGTCATATTGCAGATTGGCATAGCCGCCTCGATACGTCGTCGTACCATCGCCGTTTCCGTTAGTATTCGCGAGAAGAATGCCACTTCCATTGATGGAAGCTCCGGTCAGGTCTATAGTCCCGCTCGTAATGTTCCAGAGACCGGTGTTGCCGATCTCTGTGCCGGTAAGGGTGCCCGTTGCAGTGATACCGCCAACTTTGAATGTGAAATTGAAGGTGTCAGCCATCGCGGCCGGCGTGATGGCAAGTGCTGCTGCCACTCCAAGTAAAGCCAACGAAAACTTCTTCATATTTCCTCCAGGAGTTGCTCTCGCACGCACTTGACTACGATTGCAGAGACAACGGGGCCCGACCCGATTTCCTCACCTTCCGGAAGGCTACGAACGCCAAGCCGAGCATGCCGGTGCCGAGCAGCAACAGGCTCGACGGCTCGGGGGTGATATCTACGGAATCGACGGTCAAGCTCTCACCGCTGCCCGCACTGCCAGCCAGACCCATTGCAATTTCAATCTGTTGGACGTCGTCGCCGCTCAAGCTTGGATCCAAAAGAAGCCATTGATCCAGAGTGTGCGTGTCTTGTTGTCCCCCCTCGAGATACCGGCCAGCACCGGCGTTGTCATAGAGATTGAACAACGTCGTGGCAGGGTTGAACGCCAAGGTGTCGTTGCCAGGTCCAGAGAGGGCGGACGGTTGAAACTCGATCAGCAGGATCTGGTCACCGGTGGTCGTATTCAGGAATGAATCACCCGGGTTGGTAAAGGAAAACATGAAGTACGGCTGGTCGCCGCCAGTACCGGGACTGAATGACACGGATGCGTTGATTCCGGGAAGATTTCCGAGTGTCAGGCCGGCCGGATAACCAGTATTTCCAGGAACCCAATACAGCTTGGCCTCGTCCTTGTCGCTGGGTATGGTCATCTTGACGGCGGTGCCGGTGCCGCAGGTTCCGTTCGGCCCGGAAACATTGGTATAAGTGGCGCCAAACCCGCCTGTTTGCGTTTGAGTCGGGCATAGAGAGTCGGCCAAAGCCACTGGCGTGATCGCAAGGGCTGCTGCTACTGCGATTAAAGCTAACGAAAACTTCTTCATGCTTCCTCCCGGAATTGCCCTCGCGGGCATTCGTTCTGACTGTGCCCCTGAAGAGGACATGCCATAACGTAGAACTGCTGTCTTTCAACTGCCTATTTCGTCAAACTGCGCGTTCCAATTGGCTGCGCGGGCCATGGCATGCGCACACCAAATGTGTTCGTACCTTCAAGAAGCATGTTTAGTGCCAAAGGATAGCTATTTAGATTCAATGACTTGCGAGTTGACAGCTCAGGAATGCGCAAGTCGTTGCACATCGAGTGCCCGAGGAAGTCCATCTTTTAGCCCAAGGTAGTACCTATTTGGAGTGGGGATTCTGGTGGGCGGACAGGCGGGGATGATGAAGTGTCTGGCCTTTGTGAACGGATCGAAATGGAAAACCGCAAACGGTCCGGATGTGGGCTCTAATGGACCCAAGCCAACTGCTTTGGGTTTGGCTTACCGCTCACACTTCGGAGAGCACGTTCGGGTATCCTGATTGTGACTGCCACGTACAATCAGACCATTCACAATGGGCTTTGTTCTAAGCGTTCTCTATCTCGTCACGAACTACCTCACGCCCGCTACCCTGTTCGGACCGCTTGCGGTTGCGCGGATTGAGCTGATTCTTGCGGTTCTGATCCTGCTCGTATCCCTGCCCAAGCTGATGAGGTCGTTCCTCTTCAAGACTCCGCAATCTCTGGCCTTGGTTGGGTTGGCGATTGCGAGCATTTTGTCTGTACTTTTCGGGGAGCACTGGGCGGGGGGCGCCGTTCGGGCGTTCCTGGACTTCATTCCCAATGCCTTTGCATTCTTCCTTGTTTGTCTGCATTGCAACTCGAAGAGGAAGTTAAAAGTTGTGGTGGGGATGCTTCTATTTGTCTGTCTGTTCGTGATTGCGCGCGGAGCCATCGATCTGCTCCGCGGAGTCCCTGAGGGCGCGACCGCTCAACCGGGAGCCGCGGAGAGCGTCAACGACGACGTTTGGAACACCGAGCACCCTTACCTCTTGGCCATGAGAAACGATCAGGGACAGCTGTTTTACCGGCTAAGAGGGTTGGGAGTGATCAACGATCCCAATGACTTTGGCCAACTGCTCGTCTGCGTGACCCCGCTGCTATTCTTTTTCTGGCGGCCGAAGAAGCTGCCTTTGAACATTGCATTCGTGATTCTGCCGGTTTGCGTACTGCTGGCCGGCGTCTTTCTCACGCACTCCCGCGGCGCCTTGCTGGCCCTGATGGCGGTGGCGATAGTGGCGGCGCGGCGGCGCATCGGAACTGTTCCTGCGTTAGTGCTGGCGGGCGTGCTATTCGCTGGGGCGATGGCCCTGCACTTTACCGGGGGACGGCAGATATCGGCCGAATCGGGCTCAGACCGCACGGCGCTTTGGGGTGAGGGGCTGGAAATCTTCAAGGCGCATTCGTTATTCGGGGTGGGCTTCGGAAACCTGCCGGATTACACCGGTGACCACAAAACCGCGCACAACTCGCTCGTGGTCTGCGCGGCAGAGCTTGGCTTGTTTGGATTGTACTTCTGGTCTCTGTTCCTGTTCTCCACCGTGAGAGACGCTCTGGTAACCGCTTCGCAAACCAAATTGACCGAGGGAGAGCCCATCGTATCCGAAGTGTCACGTTTCCAACCGGCGGCATGGAAAGTCGAAGAACTCGACAAGGCGGAGATCAACCGTTTGGGGCGTTTGATAGTTTTATCGCTGACAGGCTTTCTGGTTGCGGCCTGGTTTCTGTCGCGCGCTTATGTCCTGACGTTTTTTCTGTTAGGCGGTTTTGCCGAGAGCGTTTTCCAGATGGCATTGGAGCGAAAGATAATCGCCTCCCGACTGCCGTTGCCTCGTTCTCTTGCGTATTCCGGCGCGATGATGATAGCTCTCGTGTTGGCCATGTATATCCTGCTGCGAGTCGTCAACCTCGCGCACGCGTTCTGATTCATGCAGGCACCATGAGAATTGCACACGTAGTCGATTCGATGGAGCTAGGGGGCGCCGAGACGCTTGTCCTGCAGATGTGTTGCGTGCAGCGGAAGCAGGGGCATGACCCGTGCGTCTACGCGCTGGCGAGTCTTGGACCGCTCGGCGAGCAACTGCGCAAGGAAGGTTTCGAGGTCGAGGCAAATGTGGGCCGGCACTTGCCGGATTCCACGGTGAAGCTTTACAAGCTCTTCAAGGCTTTGCAACCTGACGTTGTCCATCTCCATAACTCGAGGCCGACAATCTACGCGGCCACGGCTGCCCGAATGGCCGGCGTTCCCAGCATTGTTTCCACACGGCATGGCCTTGTAGATCCGCCGCACCGGAGAGTTGAGGAGTTTAAGTATGCCCTCGCAGCGCGGCTCTGCGACTGGGTGGTCGGCATCTGCAATGCAACGGTGAGCAACCTGAAGGCGATTCGAAGCGCGCCGGCGCGGAAGATCGTGCGCGTATACAACGGCGCTGCTCCGCTCAAGAGAGTGGCAGAGGAAGATTGGCCGCAGAAGTCCGGGTTCACTCTGCTCTACGTCGGCCGGCTTGAGCCCGTGAAAAACCACGCGCTCCTATTCGATGCCTTTCGCACCGCGCTTTCGTCCAGGCCCGATCTGCGCCTGTGGATGGTGGGCGATGGAAGCGAACGGGCAGCAATGGAACGCCTGGCCGTAGAACTGGGCATTGCCGGCTGGGTAACTTTTTGGGGACAGCAACTAGACGTGGCGCCGTTTTTTTCGGCGGCCGATGCCTTCATTATGTCGTCGCGATCGGAGGGGTTGCCCATCTCGCTCCTGCAGGCCCTTTCGCTGGGACTGCCGGCCATCGTGACCGATGTAGGAGGGATGGTGGAAGTTATGCGCCTTGCGCAGGCAGGCTTTACGGTGTCGGCGCTAGATCCCGCGAAGATGGCGACGGCAATTCTACAGATGGCGACAAGTGAAGCGATGCAGTCAGAATTCTCGGCCAACGCGAAAGCAACATTCCATTCGCACTTCACGCTCGAAACCATGTCCGATGCTTACATGGAGCTTTATTCAAAGACCAGCTGAGACCACATTCTCGAAGTTATCATCTTCAGTAATTCGCACAGCGAGCGCGATCCGTCTGGAAAGTACCCAACGGTCCGTGAAGTGAGTCCATCCGCCACATCCACATTCACCGCTGCGAGCCCCCCGCGGGCGGCACAGCGCTCGACGACGCCGGCCCTCCAGTCGTTTGGTAACTGTTCGTCATGTTCACGATGATCCCTGACACATTGACCGGCTCAAAATCGTCCAGCCTCAAGCTGCCCAGGCAGGCCAGGTCCGCATCGTTCCACCGCGAATCCGGCGAGCCGATCAATCCGCCCGAAATGCCATTGTCGGCCAGAATGATGCCGTAGTTGCGAAAACCCTCGATAATTATCGCTGACTGCGGGCTTTTCGCTGCGCAGGCCGGTGTCGCCACGCTCGCCTTCAGCCGGTAAATCTCACCCGCAGGCCCGCTGGTGGTGCAGGACGCCGGCGGCTCCGATTGTTTGAGCATTCGATTCCCATCCTCATAACCGCCTTTGCAGCTCCCCACGCCCGCATGCGCCGTCGCCGGCCATACATAAGCATTCAGCATGTGCCTCACCGTGAACCGAACCGGGTGCTGCACCATTCCATTTGGAGCGCTCGGCGTTCCTGTTCCTATTACCTCGTCCGCATTCAGCAGCAGCGGAAGAATCGGCAACCCCGCCGCGTCCGTCGAACCATTTCCCTGTGGAAGCATCGCATAGCTGCTCAGGTTCGCCCAGTGTGCATTGCTTGAATCCACCCATGCGCCGCTCGAACCGTCCTGATAAATCCCCCCCCACATCTCCCATAGCGAGCAGTTCGCGCCCCCTCCCGCGGTTTGCAATACCAGCACGTGCCGATCCCCCTGGTTATTGCTGCTGCCCTCCACCGGCGCATACGCCGGCACCGGCGCGCTCGAAAAGTAAGACTGATAGAGGTTCGTCGTCACCGGCACAAAGGTCTGACCATGCGGAACACGGATAAACGGAATCCCGTCCGGGTCCGGGCCCACCGGCGCGTTTCCAAAGAACGGCCGTATTCTCGCCGGCAGATACGCCGCGTTCACCGGCGCGGACACAGAGGTGTCCACAGGCAAGCCGGCAAGGTTGCGATGGAAAATCGAATCCCCCGGAAACAACGTACAGCCGCCCAGCGTGCTGTCGCCGGCAAATGAGAACTTCACCTTCACAGTGGCCGTCGTTCCCAGGCTGTCCGTCGCCACAAACTGGGTCACGTAGCTGCCCTGGCCATAAACGGTCCCCGTGATGGCCCCGGTCGAGGAGTCCAACCTAAGTCCCTCCGGCAGCGCCGCCCACGAGTTATCTGTCACCATCTTCCACGCGTAGGTATACGGTGGCGTTCCACCGGCTGCTGCCAGGGTGCAGCCACCGTAGGCGGCGTACTGCTTCCCGGTCAGCGCGCAGGAACCGCTGGCTGCGAGTGTCAGCGGCTTCAGCGCAATGGTCAGCGCCATCCCGGAGGTTGACCGAGCGTTGGATTTGCCGTCCGTCACCCGGAACGTCAGCGGCGTTGCCGAAACCGTTGCGGTAGAAGTCCCGCTGATCGCTCCACCCGCGGTCAGGCTGAATCCGGCAGGCAGCGTTCCCGCAATCAGCGCCCAGGAAAACGGCCCTGCTCCGCCGCTCTGTTGCAACTGCGCGCTGTATTTCGTTCCCGCAAATCCCTCCGGCAAGCTTGTCGTCGTCACCATCAGAGGAGCAGGCGACACCGTCGAGTAGAACGTGTCCGTTACCGTTGCCGCGCCGGCGTTGGGCGCATAGGTCCAGGTCGGATTAACCGCCCCGGCCTTAGTTTCAACCATGTACGACGAAACCGTTCCCAGCGACCCATTCCACCCGCCTTTGTAAGGAACTTCGTCAACCAATGTCAGGGGCGAGACCGTTGGAGATGCGATGGAAGGGTAAAACGACATGCAGCTCAGCACCAGCTCATTCGCGTTGGTCGGCGTTACCGCGCCGGACGCGAGCGCGCCGCGCAATCCTTTGATCGACTGGCTTTGCTGGTCCGGGCCGCTGGCCACGTTTGAGAAAGCCATCACCGCGCCCGCCGGAGACTGACCCCTGAAAGTGAACGTGTGCGAGGCGCTCGTAGCCGGCCCAATCACATACCAGAGACTCACCTGCAAGTCGCCGTCCTCCCTCTGCGTGTTGGCAAGCAGCCAGGTGTTCAACGCGGAATCGGAGGGCGCGGAAACGTTGGCTCGCGCGCCCGTGGCGCAAAGCGCAATCATGCTGGCCCCGCTCGTGTCGATCGCCGATGTCGTCACCGGAGAAGAGCCCGAACCGGAACTGAACCCAGCGGCGGTGTGCGCCAGCAACGCAATCTGCGCGGTGGCTGGCAGAGGGATCAGCAACGCGAGAAGGAGCATTCTTTTCATCAGTGGTCCTGCCATTCGTTGATTGCGCGAAGCGTTAAGCGCGGGCCGGCTTTCCTGCGGACTATCCGGACCCGGAAGAACGGAAGTACGGCTTGTGACAAGATTCCATGCACTTTCGGCGCTGCATGTCTGAAAGGACACACTCGCCCGAGCATGAGTGTGTTTTGTATTGTCCGTCGATAGATTGAAGCCATCTGATCAGGCTCGTTCTGGCGAGGCGGTTCACTTTGAGGAAACGCGCCAGCGACATCCACCTCGACGCCAGGCCCGGCATACATTCTTCCAGCAGTTGTGCGGCTTCGTCCCACCTCTTGTCGTCAATCAGGTTCTTCGCATACTCAATCCTGCTCGACTGCTTTATGCGTTCGACCTCCAGCGGCTGACAACTTACCCCTGTGCCACTTTTCTCAATATTCGCCAACTCGGCCCGTGCCATCTTGAGATTGTTCGCAGACTGGTTGGCGGCAATCACCCGCCAACGAAACAAATCCGTCTCCGACTGGACAAATTGCCAGTCAGTCAATGCAATCTTGAGCCACAGATTCAGGTCCTCGACGCCCATTACTGCGCGCGATTCCTCAAAGCCACCAACGTCGATAAGCGTTTGCCTGCGAACAAGGGCGCCGCTGGGAGTGATATGAGCCTGCCGGTGCCACAAGTTACCGAAGTGAATGGGATCGAATCGATTCGAGTGAATCACCCCGGCTTGCGGCGCGATGTACCTCAATTGAATCTCGGTTTTGTGAGGAACCCAAAGGTCGTCGTGGTCGAGAAACGCGATCCACTCTCCCGAAGCGGCATGCACTCCGGTGTTCCTGGCCGCTCCCTGCCCGCCGTTGGCCCGGCGAATGACGCGCGTTCGAGGGAATCCTGAAGCGACTTCGCCAGTGCGATCGGAGGATCCGTCGTCTACAACGATGATTTCAGCGATCTCGTAAGTTTGACAAAGGACGCTCCCGATCGCATCCGAGATGAATCGCTCCGCGTTGTACGAGGGAATCACGGCACTTATCGAAACGCGATCGCGGCGAGCTCCCATCTGTATCCTCCGAACTCCATTTAAAGAGCTAATCGTCATCCCTCCGCATTGGAGGGGCGACGACGCGCCCTTCGCCCCAAGTCAATTCGAATTGACTCCACGAGTGCGCGTGCGTCCTGCTTCCCCCCACGGGCCCGGCTGACCTCGGCCGCAAGCTGCAGGGCATCGTCGACCAGCGCGAAGCTGCGGAGCATAAGCCGGCCCCCTAGCGAATAGCGGAGTGAGTTGAGCCGGAAATAATCTGCCCGCATTCTCGGATTGGCCGCAATGCCGATCCTCTTGTACTCCATAGCCTTTGAGTCGGCGTAGTGCTGTCGTGGGCTAAAACGCTCGAAATGCACCGCCCGCGCGGCAAGGGTGTAATGGCATGTCAGTCCCATTTGCTGGGCCCTCCAGCAAAGAAAGTCGTTCGCGTAATAGGTGACGAGCTGCGGATCGATAGGGCTTGCCTGCTGCAGCACGGCACCGCGAAATAACATGCATACGCTCATGACGGTCTGCACGGACACGTCAAAGCGCCGATCCCATAGGACCTCGTCACAAAAGGGCTTCCTCCTGGTCACTATGTAGAACAGCTTATTCGCGACGCGTTTTGCTTCGGAAGCCACGGTGGGGAAGCGCAGGCGTATGTTGTTTGGCGATCCATCGGGGTAGTAAAGGTCCGGCCCAACGACTCCCGCCTCCGGATGTTCCTCCATGAAGGTTGTTAGTGCAGCAATGCACCCCGGCGCCAACTCAACATCGGGGTGCAAAATCGCCACGTACTCGGCATTAGTCAGAGGTATCAGATAATTCAGCGCATCGACGAAGCCGGTGTTCTCTATCGGAAAGACCTTAACCGGTATACTCTGCGGCAAATCGGAAGGAGTCAGCCTCCCGTACTCCTCACACGAATTGTCGGCTATCAGAATCTCGAATTGCGAGGATCGCTCGAACTGCAGCGAGATGTTACGCACGACGTTGCGAACCAGGCCCGCCATGTTGAAGTTGACCAGCAAAAAACACCATTTCACGAGTGAGTACCCCCGTCCTAGTTAAGTAACTCTAGCGGAGATTCCGCGAAGGTCTGGCCGCAGCTCCGAACAGGTGGGGTGGTCCGCCCTAAGTCCTCTCCAGTCGTTCGCCCGCAATCGGGGGCGCCCCGTCCTGGCTAGCTGGGGCGGGATGCGATCGCACCCCCCTGCCCAAAGGTAACCACCAGGACTCCTCTCACTCCGCTAACACCGCTTGTGTCCCGCATCCCGGGGCCTCGTCCCGGCCAAACGCCAGTTTGAGGCGACCCCCTCCCCTCCAAAGGTAACCTCGCTAACTCCGCCAACCCCGCTAACTCCGCTGCACCCCCGTATCCGCCGTCACAGACCCGATCCCCTAGCCCGCCTATACACAATCTGTGAGTCAAAGTTTGCCCGCCCACCGGCGGGCATTCGCATCTCAGGGCAAGGAAGCCGCTCCAATGATCGCCGCCACAATCCGGCTGGAAAAAACCAGGGAATTCTCCGCCCGCAAGGATTCCCACTCGGTAACATTCGCCAACTTCCCTGTTACTCACAAAATAAATACCCCCCACCCCCCATACCCCGGACACAGGTGCGCAGTTTAGTGCAGTGTTGTGGCTTAACTCGATGATTCCACAAGACATCGCCGTTTTTATTTCGTGCGCGGCGGCTAATCCCCGCCCAGCGCCAGTTCGTGATCCGTTGCTGAAGGCCGCAGTTTCTCCTCTGGCAGCCCCATCACGCATCGCAACTTGCCCGACGCGCTTCGCGGCACCTCCTCCACTTCGTCGATTTCCAGTTGTAGTTCCGTTCCAAATGACTTACGGAACTCATTGGTTAGAAACTCACGACTCTCCCTGCTGAGCGGCTTTTGCAGAGCGAGGCGCAGCACAATACGGTCGTAATCTGTCTGCTCAGCCTGGTATTGGCGGACCTCTGGAACATCCTTCATGAAATGGCGAACCACAATGCCCGGGATCGTCCCGCCAGAGGGCGTCCGCAGGACATCCCACGTTTTCCCCTCAAGGGAGGCCAGACCGTTCAGTCCACGACCACATGCACATTGATCCTGCGAGAGTAACCCGGTATCGCCGATCCGATACCGGATGAAGGGCATCGCATAGTTGTGTAAGTCTGTGACAAGAAGGTCCGACTGCCGGCCTTCCTCGTCGTTCTCCAGATAGATGTTTTCCATGTTCACATGGAATCCGCAGTGGCCGCATTCGACGGCGATGGACATGAACTCGCGAGACCCGTAGGTATTGAACAGAGGCGCACCAAAGGTTTGCTTCACGCGCTCGCGGAGGTCGGGATACACGGTCTCGGCAGCAGCGACGACACCCTTCACCGACGAGAATCTGAGGCCGTGCGCCTGCGCGAATGCACATAGTTCCTCAATGTTCGAGGTGTATCCGACGATCGCATCAGGGCCGACAGCATCGATGCTCTTTATCACGTCGTGCCAGAAACCGGGGCCGCGATGGAAACTATCGATTACGAATTCATTGCGAATCCAGTGGAATGCATTGAGCTTGGCGCGGCTCCACAGCGAGGGATGACCGGTGGGAGCGCCCCACAGATACAGAACGCGATTACCGAGAATGGCGCCGGTCCAAGCGTAAGAACGGGCAGTGACGGCCATTCGCCAATCGTAGCTGTCGGGGGATCGGTAAAACTGGATCGGCACTCCGGTCGATCCCCCCGTAGAATGGGAAAGCAGCTTGCCGGTATAACTCGTGCAGCATAGCTCTTTTTTGAAACGCCTGACATCATCGCGCTCCAGAACAGGTAATTTGCGGAGGTCGGCAGGGGTCTGGATGTCGTCGAATCGCACTCCTGCTTCGGCATATCGCTTCTGGTAAAACGGCACTGAATCGAACGCGATGCGGAGAACTTTCCGGAGTTCCTCAAACTGGAACGCTTCCACCCTCTCCCTGGTCCACCACTGAGATTCTTCAACGAAACGGCGGAACTGAGCGTACTTCCGCCCCTTGACCGACGAATGAAGGGGCAGAAGCATCGAATTCAGAAGCTTAGCGTAGACCATAGCGATCCGATGTCCCTTCATGGCTGTGAATCGGTGGATAAAGTCTTGCCGATGTCGATGACTGCGGCGGCGGTGGGTGGTTTTCGCGTGACGGGAGGTTCGGATTCGGGGATGGCGCGCGCCGGCTCCGGCTTGGTTTCAGTCCAGATTCTCCAGAGCGGGCCGCGGGTGAACAGGAATTTGTACAGAGCGCAGATTGCGGCGGTGTTGAGCACCAGCAAGGCGCTTGCCGGAGCTGCGATGCGATGGAGAAACGGGATGTGATAGCGCAATCCGGCAATGGCGGCTGACAAGACCACAATTTGCAGCATCGCGAGTGCCGCATAGATAGGAGACCGAACGGCGAGAACAAGCGAGGAGATGAAAAGAAGTATGAAAAAGTAAGGCACGAAAAGCCGCATGAGCTTGTGCGAGACGAGTTGGAAGACAACGCGATTTTGTCGGGTCAGCGTCCAAGGCGCGAGCTGAAAGAGCTGGAAGTTCCCCGCAAGAGTACGCACCTTGCGATGAAATTCGCCTCCAATTCTCTCTGGCAATGCATCATAAACATAAGCATTTGGCTCCAAGACGGATCGGTAGCCCTGGCGGATGATCGAAAGGGGCTGAAACATGTCGTCTAAGATCATTCCGGGCGGCTGCGGCACAGCGAGCTCGCGACGAATGGCATAGAACGCTCCAACAACCCCGACCGGAGAGTCGACAGTAGCCTCACATGTCCTGGTCCACTGTTCGTATCGCCAGTAGATCCCGGCGACTGCCGCAGAAGCAGCGTCATGGCCGTCCCGCCGCAGAGCGAGTTGACCCGTCGCGCAGCCGACCTTGGAATCGGCGAAGTTGCTGACCAAGTGCTGGATTGCGCCGGGAGCAATCTCAGGCCGGAGGTCCACGAAGAGGATCACCTCAGCCGTGGCTTTGGCTACGCCGGCGTTGACGGCGACCGCCTTGCCAACGTGCTCTTTCAGGACGATGGTCTTGAGGAGCGAATGCTGTTGCCGGCCAAGCAATTCCGCTGTTCCGTCGGTTGATCCATCCGAGACGATGATGATCTCTTGAATGTTTGGATAATCGAGACCGAGGAGTTGCTGAATCTTGCGCGGGAGAAGCGCGATCCCGTTATGCACTGCAAGAACGATACTCACAGATGGGGTGATCGGAGCGACCTTCCAGGCTCGTGGCCTCAATCGTGCGAGCATCCACATCAGCGCAGGGTATCCAGCGTATGCGTACAAAATGCCGATAAGTGACAACCAGAAAATGATCTTCACTGGGCGCCCCTCTGCAGCACGATGGTCTTGATGGTTTCAAACATGATGAGCAGATCTAAACCAACCGATAAGTGCTTGACGTAGTAGAGATCGTATTCCAGTTTTCGTTTTGTCTCCTCCAGGCTTGCGCCGTAGTGATAACGCACCTGTGCCCAACCTGTAATTCCCGGACGAATCATGTGCCGAAGGTCGTAAAAGGGGATCTCCTTGGCGAGCCACTGCACAAATTCGGGACGTTCCGGGCGCGGGCCGACAAAGGACATGTCTCCACGAAGGACATTCCAGAGCTGGGGTATCTCGTCAAGGCGAGTTTTGCGCAGGAATCTGCCAATCCGGGTAACGCGTGGGTCGTCCTTGGTAGCCCACACAGCTCCGTCTCCTTCGGCATCCTGCCGCATAGTACGAAACTTACGGAGAATAAAGGTGCGTCCACGCTGCCCGACACGTGCCTGGCTAAAGAAGATGGGACCAGGCGAAGAAAGGCGTACAGCAAGGATGATCAACGGGACAAACGGCAGACAGATGGCGATACAGATGGAAGAGATGAGAATGGAGATCAGGCGCCGGACAACTTGTAGCGATGCTCCCAAGTTGAAACCATTCGTGAAGATGAGACTGCTAGTGGTGAGGCCCTCCAGCAGCACTTTGCCAGAGATCCGCTCTATCAGGGAACTGGCATCTTCGATTACAACGCCCCCAAGCCGGAGAGCAAGAAGTTCGCGAACAGGCATCGATCCGCGACGGTCTTCCATGGCGACGATCACCCGGTCAATTGGAGGTCTTGGAACGCACAAAGCGCGAAGATCGGTGGCAAAACGCTTACATTGATCATGGGGATGTCCTTCGTTTGTCCCATCCATAACATCCATGCCGGCATCGCGTCTGGTACGCAGAGTGTCCACGACGATATGTGCCAGTTTGCCGCTGCCTAGCACATAGACCCGCTCGCGGAACACGGAAAGACCAATTATCCAGTCATAAACCCAGCGCCAGATGACGAGGACAATGGTCAGGATAGTTACTCCAGCGACCACAACATTCGGGCCGATTTCTATGTCAGGGAAGGCAAAGAGAAGGGCCGCGAGGCTAAATGAGAGAACGCTTAGAACCAGAAACAATCGAAAGTAGATCTCCCAGCGCCCCGAGATGCGTTGCGGCTCATAGAGATCGAAATAGTAGGAAAGGAGAAGAGTGAAAAAGGTGATGCCTGAGATCTTCAGGATTCCGTTCTGGTACATCAAAGCAATGTAAGTATCCGGTCCGACAAGATATACGGTAGCCAGGAGAAAGGATCCGCAGACGAGCAGAACTTCGCAAAGAAGCTCTACCAGCGCCCGCGTCGGATAATAGACGTTCAAGATCCTGATCATTCCTGGCTCGGCTTATCCTTTCCGCCGTTTAGCTTCACCACTGGTTTTTTGCGGGGCGGAGTAGTAGTAATAGCCTCCGCGAGGGGCGTCCTTTACGGCATTGAGAACAAAGCCGAGGATCCGCGAGCTGCTGAAGGCTGCCTTCGTGCGCTGCGCCACATCGAATGGCGTGCTGGCTCCGCGGGCAACGAGCAAAACTGCGTCGACGGCACGGGCGAGGTCCACCGCATCCGCAACCACCAGCACGGGTGGCGAGTCGATCAGGATCCAATCGAAGTGCGGCGAGAGCGTGGTGATCAGCTCTTCGAAACGACGATTCGTCACGAATTCTGCAGAGTTATCATCGCAGTTGCCGGCAGGAATAAACGTGAGGTTGGAGATCATGCCGACGCTGTCGGCATCAGCGGATTCGGCTTTACTGTCGCGCTGCATGATTTCCGTCAGACCTGCATTGCCTGCCAAGTACTCCGATAATCCGGGCGCGTTGGGGGCGCCAAGCAAGCTGTGAAGGGTGGGCCGGCGCAGGTCGCCGTCGATGAGCAGAATCTTGTTGACAGTGTGATGCGCGAGGCTCATGGCCAGGTTCGCGACGACCAAGCTCTTGCCCTCTTCAGGCATACCGCTCGAAACAAGGATGGTCTTCAGCGGAGCCTCATCCCGAAACCCGTAGAGGTGAGAGCGGAGCCTGCGAAACTGTTCGACACCGTCGCTGCGGTCTACGAGCATCGGAAAGGAAGGGGCGGACGGATTCCATGAGTGCCGGGCGATATTCTCAAATGCGATTTCGGTCTTGGTTCGCAGCGGCTCGAGGATATCGAAGGCATTTGAGAGGTCGGAAAGCTGACCGGCTTCTGATCCTTGCGGGTTTGTCAGTTCGAGGCGCGCTCTTTGAAGCGCATCGTAGATTCGGCTCATATCTTTCCATCCTTTGGGGAATCTGGAGGATTGGCGGCAGGGCTGAAGGTGCCTGAAACGGCTGTCGGCAAGGGTCTTGGCTGCAAGCGAGGTTCGGTGAACAGCGAGGGGTAGACTGGCACGTAAAAGCCAAGTTCTTTACCAACCGACTGAACAATTTGCCATGGCACGGGCTTGACTTGTTCAACGAAGGCGTTAATCATCGCGGTCTCACACAAGAGGTTGATGACGCGAGGAATTCCTCTTGAGTAGCGATGTACAAGCTGGATCGCTTCGGGAGTCAACGCGGGCTCACTGGCTCCGGCGATGCGCAATCTTTCGGCGATGTAGGCCTCCGTCTCCTCAGGTGTAAACGGACGCGTCTTGCACCAAAGCGACACTCGTTGGCGGAGCTGACGCGCAACAGGTTCACGAAGCATGTTTTCAAGTTCGGTTTGGCCGGAGAGCACAATCTGAAGCAGCTTCTCCGATTCAGTCTCCAGATTCGTTAGCAGACGAATCTCTTCCAGAGTGTCCCAGGAGAGATTCTGTGCTTCATCGACAACGATTGTGCATAGCCCACGATTATTGAAGCGCTCAATAAGCCAACGGTTGAGCTGTATCAGCATTCCGGACTTCGTCCGCGCTTTTGGCGGGATGCCGAAATCCGTAAGCACGAATTCAAGAAAATCCAACACCTCAAACCGCGGATTGAAGACAAAAGACGACGAAACTCGATCTTTGGTAAACGTGCTGAGGACAGTTTTGAGCAGTGTTGTCTTCCCTGTGCCCACTGGTCCCGTCATGACCACAAAGCCCTTTCGCGCTGCAATGCCGTATTGCAAGCAGGCGAGCGCCTCCCGAATCTGCGGTGTCTTGTACAAAAAGTGCGGATCCGGATTGGCTCCAAATGGTTGGGCGCGAAGGCCAAAGAAGGATTTATACATTGTTATCCTCGGACGCTCTCCATGGGCTTACTCGATGGTGGAACTGGCTTTCGGCGGTTGTTTGCTTTTGCAAGCTGTTTCAGTTCATCAATGTCGGAAATGATGGCCAGGGTCGGCAATTTGGTGAAAGCCCATACATCCCTTTCACTGCGCAGGGAAGTGTCGCGATACTCGAGAAGCGCCGCGAGAAGCACGCCCAGAAACAGTCCAATGGCAAAGCCACCGCCAGCAAAGACAAAACGATTGGGGAATTTCGGCTCGTCGGGAAGATTGGGAGCATCCATTACGCGAAACTGCTCGCCCTGCTGGCGGCGCTCCAGGGCGGTTGCCATAGAGGACTCATTCATCTTGGTCAGAAGAGAGTTGTAAAACCCCAGAGCAGATTCATGATTGCGAGTGAGTTTCTTATACTCTTCCTCGACCATCGGACTCGATTCGATCCTCGATTCGTAGTTGCGAATCTGCCGCTCGATCTGAGTCTGGTCCTTCTTGGCTGAGCCCATGGCCTGCTGCGCCGCTCGAAGTTGGGCCTTGAGCTGTTGTAGCTGGGGCGAATCAGGATGGTTTACGGGGGCCGCCTCTGGAGCAGGCTTAGCCGGGACGTGGGCGATCTCCGCCTTCAGAGCGGCAATCTTGCGCGAGATCTCGACCACGTCGGGATAATCAGGAGTGTACATCGCAACCAACTCCTGTTTCTGCGCGATGAGATCCTTCAGCTCTTTCTGTTGATCGTCCACCGAAACAGCGTCGGCGGGCGAGGCTTCCTGCGAATCATTGGTCTGCTGCGAAACCATGACCTCGAGAAAAGTCACGTTCTGCTGCAGCCGGTTTAGCGATTGCGTCGCGGCATCAAGCTGCGTGGTTAGAGCCTGAAGGGTATTGGTGTTCGAGTCCTGTTGATCGGGTAGCCTGCCGAAATACTTCTGCTGGAATGCTGCGAGCTTGGCATCCTGCTCATCGAGATTTCTCTTTGAATCATCGAGTTGCTGTTTCAGGAAGTCGGTCGTGCCTTCGGCAGACTGCTCCCGTGCGGTTAGATTCTCGCTGACGAAGAGCGAAGTGATGTCGCCGCACACCTGCTGGGCCGTGAGCGGGTCCTGCGCCTCGAACGATACGAAGAAGCCCGGCATCCCGCCTGTTCCACGAACTTCAGAGCGGATTGGGGTTATCCTGATGGCCTTACGCGTGAGATCGACACGGTCGTCCATCGTGTTCCCACCGCGGGCGTACAACTTGTATTTTGTGATGATTGGCTCAAGGCGGGAGCGGCTCAGAATCTGTTCTTTCATCGATGCGAGTCGCGCATCCAGATTCTCATCGACGACGGGCTTTACGTAGTTTTCCGGAACCGCTTGCTGCTCAATGAGAATGAGCGTCTGGGACTCGTACCGAGCAGGAAGAATGTGAATAACGCCAAGGCCTGCAACGAGGAGAGTGATCGCGGAAATCAGGATCAACCAGAATCGCCGCTTCAGAATGTCGGCGTAGTCTTCCATTGTCAGTTCACGATGTCCGAGCATACAACTCCTTCAAGATTCACTGCCTGAGGTGTGTTTCCCGCGACGAATATCCGATGCCAAAGGCGACCACTTGCATTAGCCCGCTGAGGGTGTTGGCAGGAAGCACGGAGCTCGACGACTGGGCCGTAGCCGTGTAATTTGCAAATACTGTGAGATATCGCCCCAGCCTCCTGGTAGCCTGCGCTCCACCGAACTTTGCGATGGTCACTCCGTTGTTTAGCAGCCCCGAAGTTCGCATATAGGATCCATCGAATCCGATCGTCAAGGTTCTTCCGAAATCCCGCGAGAAGTTCGCGCGGACCGCATCTGACTCCGAACCGAACAGGTAACCGCCTCCGCCGTTGGTTCCGCGGAAGTAAGAAAGGCTGACCTGCCACAAGGACGTGGTGTTCGCCGGAAGATTCCCTATGACGACAAAGAGATGCCTTCCGTCCGCCGACCAGCGAATCGTCGCTGGTACTCCGGCGAGCCGCGTTAGCAAGCGAGTTTGGCTGCCGTCCCGTGAAACAAGGTAAATGGCGTTCCCGGAACCAAAGGCTATCCATTCTCCGTTCGGCGACCATGCCGCCGCGCGGCATCTTATTCCAGCCATGTCGTGAGGCGGACCTCCGGCGGCCGGAACAACCCACAGCCGGTGTTCTGCTTCACGGTCCTCGTCGGATAGAACCAAGAGCGATCGGCCATCCGGGCTGACGTCTACAGGGTAGGGGTTCGATATTGGTAACAGTATCCGCCGAATTGGTCCTCCACCCGCTGCCATGGTGGAAAGTACTTTCTCATCCCCTATGTCTTCGCTGAAATAAAGCTGCCTGCCATCGGTAACGAGATGCTCCTTGGCCGTGCCATCGTCAGTTAACTGGGTTACGCCGGTGATTTGAATCGCCGGCTGAGTTGAGATTCGCCAGGCAGCGCCAAGGGTGGCAGTCAGCAGGATGATTCCGGCTACGGTTTGTTGGATCCGCCGCGAGACTCTCAGACCAGGTAGACCTGAAGAGGATTTGAGGGTTGGTTCTCGTTCTGGCTCGTTCGGAAGAGATATAGCTATGGTTCTGGCGCCACCCGTCTGCTCAAACCAGAAGTCGATTTCACGTCGGTAGGCATAGACCGGTTGCCGCTTCCCGCCTGCCACCCGGTGGACAGGCAGTCCTTTCTGCTTTTCCCAGCGAATCACGGTCCGGGGAGTCCAGCCTAAGTACTTGGCGATTGCCTCCCATCCGTCCAGCCGATCATCTGGTGTGACGCGACTTGCCATAGTCCGATGCTGCCGCCGAGATCCAGGGTGGAAAGTGATATCGGGGGGACCGAAAGCGAAATCCACATGCCACAAAGGCGATGTCAACAAAAGTCAATACCAGTCACTATTGACCTCTTGCAAAGATTAGCCTTTCAACCTCTCATTACACAAGAGATTTCTGTGTCTAATTGGGCCCACTTTCATGGCGGACCGATGCTGCCGAAAGCAGGAGGGTTCCGCGACGCCATGTTTCGTTTTCTCGGTATTCAGAGTTCGACAATCACGAGAGGTAAACGGCAGACAGGTATTGTGACGCCCGGCGACGTGGTTTCGATCCACGGGCCCGGGCTGATCACGTATGCCACAGCCTCACCTCTGCCCCCAATCTCCCTGCTTCCCCCCTCGGTGCGGCTTGCCGGTAAAGACTGGAGGAGCCCCAATCATGACCGGGACTAATTCGTTCCGACAAGAAAAGGTCGTGATACAGTTCGGAGCTAAGACCGTTAAGGGTTACGTGGAATCGCCGTCCTGGAACACCATTGAAGATCTGCTGAGTAACGCTCCCCCGGCACCGCCAGATTTGTTCCGCATTCGCCGCCTCGATACGGATGTTATTGAGGAGATATCAGCCAGTGATGTCAAGGCAGTTTTCTATGTAAGCAGTTTTGATGGCGATGCAACCCACAAGGATCTAAATTTCTATACTCGGGCTCAGATTGTTCACGGGATATGGATGCGCTTGCAGTTTCGCGATGGCGAGGTCATGGAAGGACTCGTACACAACTCCCTTCGATACCTGGTGGACCCAGGTTTCTTTGTTCTGCCAACCGACCCTGGGAGCAATAACAAGCTGGTCTACGTAATGAAGAGCTGGCTTGTCGATCACCGTATTCTCGGCATGCGCAAACTCTAGCGTTGGCTCAAGCCTAATTGAGAATGGAATAATCCAGAATCTTTGCAGCCACTCCCGTCATATCCATCGAGGTCTTTTCCTTTCGGAGCACGCATCCACGGCATCGGATCTGACAATAGGTAGAGAGAGTGATCTCCGGAGGCAATTTGAGCAGGAATTCGAAGTCGCGATCAATCAGGCTTTCGTCGGTCCCGGCCAAAAGGAAATAGACTCCGCAGTTGCTCAAGTCCCGCGTATAGGCGGGAATCTCATGGCCTCCGATGATCACGGTGAGGGGTGCATTGATTTTGTATCGTGGGCTCCCTCGCCGGTTTTCTGTCGTTCCCAAGTCTTGTCTCATGCGAACCACTTCATTACTGCCATCCGCTTCGGTGGTACTTGAGTTGTGCACGCTTGCCACGTCCTCACATTCTGAAAAACACTTCAGAGTCGTTGCAACAAAGCACCCTCCGATAGTTACCATCACAGGTTCCGCCATCTGGACTTCGATTGCAATCGCAATCCGAATGCGGAAGGATCCTCGCGAATATCTTGAGATAACGGGGAACCTAGGATACGAGCGCGCACTTTCTTGCACTCCACATGGGCAGAGGTTGGACATTCCGTTCTGCCGCATGCTGTCGCGCTCTGGGCCAATTCCATTTGTTGGGATCGAAAAGTGGACTGAAACAAGAACCCAGTTGGCCACTGCTGCATTTGACCAGCAAGGTTCGCCGTGGGGAAGAGCCTCGACAGCTTCGACTTCCTCGCCATCCCGGTGCTGGACAAGATTCTTGTGCCGGAACTGGCGGGTTGCGAATATCTTGCCCGCAAGGAGAACGTCCTGCTGTTCGGCATCAACGGCAAAGTCATTGACATGGCGGGGGCTCCATGAGTAAACATTTGCGCCGCTGCAGCGGCCCGCGTATTGAGTCCTATCTGTTGCGCTCCGCCAGGAAAGGAGGCCGGAGGAATTCAATCAGGCAATCAGGTGCGATCGACCGGCGAGGCGCTTTTGGCGCGCCGGCAGGCGAGAAAGACAAGCGCAAGAATTCCCGTTCCCATCAAAACCAGCGAGCTGGGTTCCGGCGCCGGATTCAAATCCTTGTTGTGGCAGTCGGCCCAGGTGTTGCTTTCGCCAAGGTCGAGGACGATTTTGTCTTTGTTGCCGGCAATGAGCGAATATGAAACCGAAGAGGAGCAACCAGACGCGCAGATCACGCCCGTCAAATCAAACTCCTGGGTAGGTACGGATGTCGAGGTGACCGTGTAGCCACTTTCGGTCCAACTGCCGAGGGATACCGGCGCGGCCAATTTGCGGTTGCTGCCACTGCACAACGCTCCCCCAGGACCCGTGCCGCTGCCATCGGCGCAGCTAAAGTCGATATTGGTTGTTATTGACTCGGCGAACGCACCCGAGGCAAACGCAACCCCCGATGCCGTTACGACTAAAGCGATCAGTCGTCTACGCACGGGTTTCTTTCGAGAGCATTCGGGCAATTTCCACTCCCTTTGTCTGGAATTGGGCCGAAGCTTACTAATTCGGGCCAGCTCCAATGCGCGAGGATATCCAAGACTGCGAAGGGCCTCGGCGCCGCCTTCTGTTTTTATGTAACCGACCCTCGCCCACCTACCCGTGGGGAAGTCGGAAACAACGCCTCAAGTAGTGCACGTCATATTCCAAAGTGGATCGTCTTATGTTTCAGCAAGTTAAGCGACTGGCGATCTCGGAAGCGCAAGAAGTTGCACATCCAATTGGCAGATTGTTGGCTCTCGATTGCAGTCGTTTTGGAGACTGCAATTGGGCATACCGGCGCTCTAAATCGCGCCGGAACGCCCTCAATAGATATGTCTCCCTGGTTACGGAAAATAGTCGATTCCGGCTGCAAATCGCCGGGGCGATTTGTGTGGCCGTTTCGGAGGCAAATGCCCGGGGAATGCCACTTTCCCATCGAGCATTGGAACTTATGGCTGTATTCCGAGGTAAAAAAGGGACAAAACTCTGCTAGCGACTCGCTGGCAAAAGCGATGATTCCGTAGTCACTCAATAGTAATCAATCGTTCCAACAAATGAATCCCCGGTCCTTACCGACAACAAAACCAAGCACCTGTGCGTTCGAAACCCCGGCTTCTCGGACAGGTGAAGCTCCTTGCTCGAAACCGCGGTCGGCACAGATGTCGAGCCAGTGGTCAAGGTACAGGCCGACCGTGGGATTAACCTCAGAGTTCTCCTGAGAATGGAGTTTCGTTCCCGATCGGAATCACTATCCTTCTACACCATCGCTTCAAGGGCGTCAGTGCCAATGTCGACGCCGACCGGCAGGCGTTCCGGAACGTCGAGGCGTGCCGCGCCAATCCGGTTGTCGGCCATCCCGTAATAGACGTCGAAACGGTCAGGTGTACCGAGATCGTCGCGGCGGTCAATGCCAGTGGGAAACACTACATTGGCAATGGTTCCGTGTCGCTCCTGTGGCAGCACTGGCGTCAGCACCGGCTCAGCCGATCGATAACGAATTACGCGCGGATGCTTTTTGGAGAGCACCATTACACCGGCCGAATAGCATAGTTGATGTCCGGCCACGCTGGTCCCCTGTGATTCGCTCACTCCGTGGTAAATGATGAGCCAGCCGTGCCTGGTGAGAAC
>CAWBIG010000017.1:0-3816 GCA_963788435.1 uncultured Acidobacteriota bacterium
AAAACTGCAGAATATTCAGCGCTATATCCGAACAAACGCCCGCTAAACTTGGTCGATCGAGCAGGGTCACGGGGCCAATGAGGCACTTCACATATCGTAAGCAGGGTGTCCATGGCCCGTGGGTAGCGCCAGAATCCGTAACAGAAGTACCAGAGAATCCCGTCCGGGGATAATGAAGGCGGTTACGGATTCCCCGCTCCGTGCACGCACCCATTAAGATCGTTCGCAATGACCTTAGCCGGACGAAACACTTTGTCGCCGTGGCTGTAGCCATGCTGGATGACTTCAAGTTGTAGTATGGCTAGGTCAGCCGACGGAGATTCAGCAATCTGGTCGGGCGCCGCTTTTCCTGGAGTTTATCCGATTGCCCAATCATGAAAATTGTCCACAGCATATTTCGCCTCCCCTCCAACGTTCATCTCCAGGCTGATCCTGGAGGGAAGATGGAGATGCATTGCTTATAGAGCAAGACCTGAACGGAACCAAAGAACAGGCAGAACATAACGTATTGCTCAGCAGATCGAGCACGCCGAGCGAGCTGCCGCGCGCAAAAACGATCAGAATCACTCCTGCGCCGATTGCCACCAGCGCGCCGCCTAAAGCCCGCAGCAGCTCGCGCACCAGTTTTGCTGCCCGCTCTGATTCCGCGCAGATCGCGGCCAGATTGCCCGGCAGCCCCGGCGTCAGCAGATCAAAAAGGCCGCCGGCAAAGATCAGTAAACCTGACACAACCAGAATTACTCGTCCTGCAGATTGCATTCCCCGCTTCTCCTGTTAACCCGGATCCGTTGAAGACCGTTAATCGAGCATACATACGCCGCCGGCTTCCGGAACCTCGCCCTTGTCTCCCGCGTACCAACGGGGGGAGAATACCGTTATCCTTCAATTGCCTTCCAACCCGCTTCTCAGAGTTGTTTCTGTCCGGTTCCACGAAAGGAAGAGGTTCTCATGAAGAAATTGGTTTTGGGACTCCTGTGCATCCTGGTTGCAGCGCCTATTGCCGCCGCTCAGGCGAAGAGCTCCGGCCTCCCGCCTCTCATCGACCGCGACCTGATCTTCGGTGATCCCGAAATCGCCGGTGCGCAGATCTCGCCGGACGGCCACTATCTCGCGTTCCTGAAACCGTGGCATGAGACACGCAATATTTACGTGAAGGCCGTTGACGAGCCCTTCAGCGCCGCGCGCCTGATGACCACCGAGACCAAGCGGCCCGTGCCCGGCTACCTGTGGACCCGCGACGGCAAGGCCATTGTCTATGTCAAGGACAACGCCGGGGACGAGAACTACAACGTCTACGCCGTCGACCCCGCCGCCCCGCCCGCGGCCGGCGCCGATGCACCGCCCTCCCGCGACCTGACCGGACTGAAGGGCGTGCGCGTGGAGCTGTTTGCCGCGCCCCGCAGCGAACCCGACGTGCTCTACGTCGGCATCAACGATCGCGACAAGGCCTGGCACGACCTCTATAAGGTGAAGATCTCTACCGGCGAGAAGACCCTGCTGCGCAAGAACACCGACCGCATCACCGGCTGGAGTTTCGACAACAAGGACCAGCTCCGCATGGCCACGCGCAACGCCGAAAACGGCGACACCGAGATTCTGCGCGTCGATTCCGACAAACTCACGCCCATTTACTCGTGCAATGTTTTTGAAACCTGCGATCCGCTGCACTTCCTGCCCGACAACAGCAAGGTCTACATCGAGAGCAACAAGGGAACCGATCTGATCTCGCTCCTGCTGCTCGATCCCGCCACCGGCAACACCACGCTGGTTGAGTCCGACCCGCTGCACAAGGTGGATTTTGGCGGAGCGCTCTTTAACCAGACCACCAATGAGCTGATCGAGACCTGGTACACCGACGCCAGGACCAAGACCTACTTCAAGGACAAGCTCTACGGCGCTGACTATCGCTGGCTGGAAAAGAAGTACGCCGGCAAAGATATCCTGGTGTCTTCCTCGACGCGTGATGAGCAGACCTGGCTCGTCAGTGCCACCAGCGATACCGATCCCGGCGATGTATTCATCTTCGACCGCAAGTCCCGCACCATTTTCCCGCAGTACAAGGTCCGCGAGAAACTTCCGCGGGAAGCCCTGGCCCAGATGAAGCCCGTTTCCTATCGTTCCTCTGACGGCCTGGAGATCCCCGCGTATCTCACGCTGCCCAGGGGCGTGCCGGCCAGGAACCTGCCCACTGTGATCGTCCCCCACGGCGGCCCCTGGGGACGCGACGAGTGGGGCTACAACTCCCTCGCGCAATTCCTCGCCAACCGTGGTTATGCCGTGCTCATGCCCAACTTCCGTGGTTCCACCGG
Organism: uncultured Acidobacteriota bacterium; assembly: GCA_963788435.1. Classification (GTDB taxonomy): domain Bacteria; phylum Acidobacteriota; class Terriglobia; order Terriglobales; family Acidobacteriaceae; genus Telmatobacter. The sequence goes on from CAWBIG010000017.1 coordinate 2,310, forward strand.
CTACGGGCGCAAGTTCCTCGATGCCGGGAACCTGGAGTGGGGCAAGAAGATGCAGGACGACGTGACGTGGGGCGTCAAGTACCTGGTGGAACAGGGAATCGCCGACCCCAAACGGGTCGGCATCCTGGGTGGTTCCTATGGCGGCTATGCCACGCTGGCGGGCGTTGCTTTTACTCCGGAGACGTATGCCGCCGCGGTGGACGTTTGCGGACCGTCGCAACTGATCAGCCTTGTCGAATCGATCCCGCCGTACTGGGAGTCCATTCGCACCATGTTTGCCGTGCGCATGGGCGATCCGGGCACGCCGGAGGGGAGGGCACTGCTGGCAGCCGCTTCGCCGCTCAACTCCGCCAACCACATCAAAACGCCCCTGCTGGTGGCGCAGGGCGCCAATGATCCCCGCGTCAACCGCCGCGAGGCCGAGCAGATTGTGATCGCACTGCGCGACCGGGGCTTCCCGGTTGAGTACATCCTGGCTCCCGACGAGGGCCACGGCTTTGCCCGCCCGGTGAACATGCTGGCGCTCATGGCGGCATCCGAGGAGTTCCTCGCCGACCATCTCGGCGGGCGCTATCAGCAGGGCGGGTCGCCTGAGGAGATGGCTCGCCTCAAGGAGATCACTGTCGATCCCAGGGCCGTGGTGCTGGCGCCGAAAGTGGATGCCAGTGCCGTGGGCGCGCCCAAGCCGGCCGTTGAACTCACCGCCGGTACGCACCACTTCGACGTCGCCATCTCCGCCGGCGGCCAGCAAATGAAGCTCAAGGTCACATCCATCATCACGGATGGTGGCGCTACCTGGGCGGCAGAGGAAGACATGGACACGCCCGGAGGAACCGTTACCGACAAGGCTGTTGTAGAGAAGACCACTCTGCTGGTGATGAAGCACAACATGCAGCAGGGTCCGGCGACCATCGACCTGGACTTTGCCGGCAACAAGGCCGTGGGCAAAGTCAGCGTCAACGGCCAGGACACTAACGTCAACGTGGACCTTGGCGGCCCTATCTTCGGCGATGCAGCCGGCGGCAACGAGGAGATCGCGTGCCTGCCCCTGGCCGGGGGCTACACCACCACCTTCCGCAATTTCGACATGCAGACACAGAAGGTGCGGCTGCTCCAACTTAAGGTGGCCGGACACCATCATCGCCGGCATTTTCGAGGAATATAAAAGCGACGAAGCCGGAATGGACTTGCACGTCTTCTTCAAGCCTACTCACCAGAAGCTTGCCCCGGAGTACACCACCACCGCAGTCGAGGAGTTCACTTACTTCATCACGCTTTACGGCACGCCGCTGTCGCAGAGGCTTAATGTAGTGGAGCTGCCTAATGACACGGTCCCTTACGCCTGGGCGCCAGAAATTGCCGGCCTCGCCGGTCCTATCATCTACGGAGAAGACCAACTATCGCCTGCTCGCCAACGCCATCGCCCATCAATGGTGGGGAGTTTCGGGTAAGCCCCGCCACCAAAGATGATTGGTGGCTGGTCGACGGTTTTTCCCGCTATTCCGAA
>CAWBIG010000018.1:0-10927 GCA_963788435.1 uncultured Acidobacteriota bacterium
AGCGACTGCCCCGACAGCTTCTCCACGATGTAGCCTTCCACGTCCATCGACATCGAGTACGTCCATCCCTTGCTCGGCTGATAGTTCAGCGGAATGGTCGCAAGCTTGTCGATCATCTCCTGAAGGTTCTTCGATCCCAACGGATTCTTCGCGCGGTAGAGCGCGTCTACCGGCGGAAATCCCGACCCGTACGAAAACCCCGCCGAGTGCGACATCAGCTCGTGCAGCGTCGGCGGGTGATCCGGATCCACCAGCTTCATCTCGCCCGCCGCATCCACGCCGTCAAACACTTTCAGGTGCGCGAACTCCGGTATGTACTTCGCAATCGGATCGTTGGGCAGCCACTTGCCCTCTTCGAACAGGATCATCATGGCCACGCCGGTCACCGGCTTGGTCATCGAATAGTCGCGGAAAATCGTGTCTTTCGTCATCGGCGCGCCAGTGGCCACGTCGCGCACGCCGTAAGTGCGATATTCAACCACCTTCCCATGCCGCGCCAAAATCGTCACCGCGCCGGCCAGGTGCTTCTGGTCAATTTCATCCTGGATCAGCGCGTGCAGCCGCTCCAGCCGCTCACTGCTGAAACCCACGCTCTCCGGCTTTACGGGCGTCATGCTCAGCATTGCTCCGTTCTTTGCGGGCGGCGTCACCATCTTTTGCGCATTCGCGCCCATCGCGCAAAATGCGCACACCACCATCCAACCAATCCATCGCACAAAGCAGGATTTCGATTGCATTGCGGGCTCTCCCCGCCGGCTAGCAGCTTCAAGCGCGCTCGCACTCCATCGCGCCCCAACGCCGCCCGGCATCAGTCTGTTCCGTGCAGACCGTTATACCAGACCCCGCGAATCTAACGGTGGCTGAATCACTCGGCCAGAAGGAACAGCAACCTTCAGGCTGCTGAAAAAGACGCAATAGATCGCGACGGCTTCAGCCGCTCGCAACCAAAATGCTGCCGTCATCCTGAGCGAAGGCCGCCGAGGCGACCGCAGCCGAAGGACCTGCATTTTGCGCCGCCTGCGGATGCGAAGAACTTCTGGGACCCCCGCTAGATGCCCGCGTACCACGAGTACCCGCCCTCCGGATCGATCGACCCCAGCCCCTTTCCGAATCTCTTCATCGAATCGGTGGCCGTGAGATGGACGACGTATTTCAGGCTCTTATAACCAAGTTGGCGCGGTAGCCGCATACGGAGCGGACCGCCGAATCCAATCGGCAGGTCGCCATCGTTCATCCCCATGGCGAGAAACGTTTGCGGGTGCATCGCATCGGCCATATCGATGCTCTCCCACCAACCCATCTTGTCCATCGATCGGTAAAAGATAAACCGCACGTTGGGGTGCAGGCCAGCCTCCTTCAGCACTTCGTTAAGAGGTGTCCCGATCCACTCGGCGATGTAAGTCCAGCCTTCTTCGCACCCGATCTCGGTAATCTGGCTGCGCATCGGCATGCTGCGAAGATCGGCGAGAGACAGGCACAAGGGATGATCGACCATCCCGTCGACCACCAGGCGCCAGTCGCTGAACCCACCTGCATGAAGCTTCTTGAACTCGGCCGTAGGCGGATCGACTTCATTAGCAAATGGCGCCTTCGAAATCATGCTCCGCGGAAACTCACGCACCGCCCGATCGCCGGTCAATATTCGCTGCGTGGCATAAGTCAGCGTTTCGCCCGCCCCGTAGCATCCTCCATGATCCGGCGGGATGAGGCCATAGCGCTTCGCAATTCGCCCCGCCGCCGCCAGCCCCGTAAGGCTGCCGGCCGCAACCACTCCTGTCGTGATCAACCTGCGCCGTGAAATCTCCGTCATGAGCGCTCCTCGTCGTCCTCGGCCCGCCCGGTGATCATCCCCCGCATGCGCCGCCGGAATCCTGAAGCCGCAACCATCGCCACGTGCACCACCAGGAACAGCACCAGCGCCCAGGTCAGAAAAAAATGCAGCGTGCGCGCCGTCTGGTGCCCTCCCAGCAGGATATCGGTCAGCCGGAAATGCCCCTTCCCACGCCGGCGACATCGCCAGCCCCGTCCAGATGATCAGCGGAAACAGCACAAAAATCACCACCACGTACGCCGTTCGTTGCAGCACGTTATAAGAGCCGCTCTCCGCCGCATCCGGCCGCTCGCGCCGCAGATACCGCCCGATCCTCTCCCGATACGCCCGCCAGTTCCAGTCCTTCCGCTCCGGCGTCAGGTCCCTGCGGAAATGCCCATTCAGCAGGCTCGCAATCCCGTACACCAGCGCCGTCAGCACCAGCACCCACGCCGCTTCAAAATGCAGATACCGGCTCCAGCCGTTCTCGTCCGGCATCACCATCTTGTAGCCCGTCGGAACCGTGTCCCGCGAAGCTGGAATCGGGATCGTGAACAGCGGCTTCATGTTCACGTTGCCGGTCTCGCCCAGGTAGAAGCGCGGGTGCGAAATCACAATTTCCAGCCCGCTCACCAGCAGCGCAAGAAACGACATCACCGTCAGCCAGTGCGTTACGCGCACCAGCGCAGTATGCCGGATCTTCTTCTCTTTATTGACCTCGAGGGCGGTTGACACGCGCCGAGAATAGCACAAATCGGCCGTCGTCAGTCCACTTTGTTCCCAGCCGCCCGCCAGCGTTGTTCAGTAACTCTCATTGCGTAACCCCGCGCCGCAGTCGTACTATTCTCCGCGGTAATCGTTTTCAAGGGAGACCCCACATGCGCTTCGCCACGCCGTGTTCGCTCGCCGTCCTCGCCCTGGCTTCGCTCTTCGCCTCCGCCCAAACCCCCTACTCGAGCCAGGTGGCAAAAACCCCGCCCATGGGCTGGAACAGCTGGAACTACTTCTTCGGCAAAGTCACCGATAAGGACATCCGCGACTCCGCCGACCAGATCGTCGCCACCGGCATGAAAGACGCCGGCTACATCTACGTCAACATCGACGACACCTGGCAGGGCCAGCGCGACGCCGACGGCAACATCCAGGCCAACTCCAAATTCCCTGACATGAAGGCCCTCGCCGATTACGTCCACTCCAAGGGCCTCAAGATCGGCATCTATTCCGGCCCCGGCCCCAAAACCTGCGCCGGCTACGCAGGCTCGCTCGGCCACGAGGAGCAGGACGCCAAAACCTACGCCTCCTGGGGCATCGATTACCTCAAATACGACCTCTGCAGCTTCATCCCTGACGTCATGATGAAACAGGCGCCCAACGACCCGGCCAAGCAAATGCAGCTCATGCACGCCGCCTACACAAAAATGGCGAAGGCGCTTGAGGCCACCGGCCGTCCCATCGTCTTTTCCTTCTGCCAGTACGGCTGGGACTCGGTCTGGGAATGGGCCCCCGCCATGGGCGGCAATCTCTGGCGCACCACCGATGACATTCAGCCCAACTGGAACTCCATCTATACCCTCCTCAATGAGCAGGCGGGTCTCGCCCAATACGCCGGCCCCAGCCATTGGAACGATCCCGACATGCTCGAAGTAGGAAACGGCAGATTATCCCTGGGAGAAAACCGCGCCCACTTCTCCATGTGGGCCATGCTCTCGGCGCCTCTGCTCGCCGGCAACGACCTGCCCCACATGAAGCCCGAAATCCGCTCCATCCTCACCAACCCCGACGTCATCGCCATCGATCAGGACCCGCTCGGCCACCAGGCGCGCCGCGTCTACTCTGAAGGCGAAGTCGACCTCTGGCTCAAGCATCTTTCCGGCGGCGCCACCGCCATCGCCGTCCTCAACGCCGGCAGCGACCGCGTCTCCACTCACCCCTTCCACCTCGACCTCGCCAAGCTCGGTCTTCACGGCCCGCTACAGGGCAAAGACCTCTGGTCCGGCAAAGACATCACCCTGACCCAGAACATGCCCCTGGAAATCAAAGGGCACGACATCCTCCTCGTCCGCATCGCCGCACCAAAATAGATCGGGCGCCAGGTCTCCGAAGTCCGTAACAGTCGGTAGCCAGGGCTGTGCCCCGCTCATCGCGGTCTTTTCGTGATGAGCGGGCAGCAGCGCCAAATCGCAGCGTGTCATTCCCAGGAAGGAATCTGCAAGAGCAACTGAAAGTCCGCGTCTCTCGTCTCTACGCTCTTTCCGTCACAAACCCTCCGCGCACCGCGTCCACTCACGCCAATGCCGGCTCGGCAACCGTCGCCCGCGTCACCGAGATCACGCTGATATCGTCCTCCTGGCCAAAGGCCTGCGCCGCCCCGGCTACTTCGGATGCGGTCGTTGCCTTCCGCAGCAGCTCAGCCACGCGCTCGAAGCCGAACAACTTCCCATTCGCATCCTGAGCCTCTGTTACGCCGTCCGACAAGAGCGTCAGGCGGTCGCCCTGCATCAGTCGGAAGCGCAGCACGGACGGCTCGACGTTTTCGATCATGCCCAGCGGCACCGCGCCTTCCATCGGCAGCGGTTCTCCGTTCAGGTAGGGCGGCATGTGGCCGGCGTTGGCCAGCGTTACCGTACCGCCGGCATCGATGCGCAATGCCAGGCAGGTGGCCTGGGCATCGCTGCGGCCCAGCAGACGCCGGTTCAGGGCCTCCATCAGAAACAGAGGATCGAAGCTGATTTCCGCCGCCATGCGTATCGCCCCCACCAGCAGCGCCACCAGCATGCCCGCCTTCAATCCCTTGCCGGTCACGTCTCCGGCCACAATCAACACGCTGCCGTCGGTCTTGTGCGGAATGATCTGGAAGAAGTCGCCGCCCACCTCGCGCGCGGGCCGGTACTCACTCTCGATGGTCAGCCCCGGCAGCCCTGCCAGGCCGGGCAGCGCCAGTCGCGCCTCGGGCAGGATCACCTGCTGGACTTCCTGCGCCTGCTTCACATCCAGGGCCATCAGCCGCTGCCGCTTCACCGACTGCAACAGACGCCGCAGCAGCAGCAGGGCGATGACCACCGCCACCAGCACCCGGGACACTGTGGCAAGGGTGACCTGGGCCCCGAATGGAAACCAGAACATCCGGATATGGACAAGGCTGAGTTGGGTCGTGAAGGCCCCGACCCCACGCAACACCACCAGAGGCAAAACCAGCCAGCCTTCGATCGCCTGCTTCCGAATCCCTTCGATGACCACCCACAACAACAAGGCGAAAAAGAGCAGGCGGAGAACCAGGGAGACGTTCATGAACTGAACTGCAACCGCATGCGGAACAAGCCCGAAGAAGATCTCTTCGCTCAGAATGTTTGAGACCCCCAGCAGCGGCGTCAGCCCGGCTGTCAGCAAGGGCAGCCACCGCGGACGCTGTTGCCCGAACCATACCCGCCACACCATCACCCATGCGGCGAAAGTCAGCGGGCCAACAAAACCATCAATGATCAGACTATTGGTGAGACTGCCCTGAAGCTCCGTGCAGGCGCCCAGGAAAGTGAGGCCGCTATGGACAGCAATGAGCAGGAAAAGAGCGCCCATCCAAAGATAAACACGGTCGGAGCGGTCAAACAGGATCAGGCTGAAGGCCACCACCGACAGCAGGCCAAACAGCAATGCTTCGGCGGCATAAGAGACGTAGGCGCGGATCAGTTCCAGCCAGCGCATCTGGTAGCCGCCCTCCACCGCGCCGGCCTCGCCCAGCACCGGGGCCGAATGCATGCCGCCCGAATCGGGTTCATTGACCAGGGAGAAAGGCTCCATCCATAGCCTGAAGGCCAGAACCCGCGTGGATTCAGCCAATCTGGTCCCCTCTCGACCGGTCCCGGCGTCGCGACTGCCCAACTGCCGCAGCGGGAACATTTTGGGTTGGGAATAGTAAGCCACGGGCCTGCTGCCGGTGAAATCGCCGAAGTGGCCGGCCGGCTCCCCGTTGTCGAAGATCTGGTAAATGTCATCCACGTTGGCCGGTCCCGCCAGGGCCAGCCCCGCGCCCGGCCGCTCCTGCACCTCCACCCGTATGCGGTACCAGGCGTAACCAAAGTAGCCTGGGTGTCCCTTGGCCGTCCAGCCGGGCACATAGCCGGGAAGCCCGGCGGCAGGATCGAAGGCCCCGTCCTTCGGCGTCAGGTCCACCGTCTCCCATTTGGTGTCGTCGAAGTCCGGCTCGGCCCACAGCGGCTGGCCAGTCCTGGGGTCGATGGGCGAGTCGCCCACGGTGAACTTCCACGGCCCATAAAGCGGCACCGCCGACTGGCCCAGGGTGACGTGCGCGGTGCGGTCCGGCTGCGACGGAGTTTGCGCGTGCAGGACTGCGGCAGCCAGCAGAAACAAACACGGGAGGACACGGAGGATGGTTCGTGTCATGGCTTGACCTCGGGAAAAAGGGAAAGTGGCCCGGTGGCAATACTATACAAGCGTCGAGACTGTGCCCCGTGTATGACAGCGTCTCCCCTAGTCAACTGAAAACGCGTAGGGCTTCCGGTGGTGGTCGGGATGGTGTCAAGGGCGCCGTACTTTGGCGTTCATCTCGACCCTTGACACCATCCCGGCCACCGCCACCATCGAGCTCGGTTCGAATCGCGGACGTACTTTCCGAGATTCGAACCATGGTTGGAAAACCGTGTTCAAACTCTCCCCTCGCGGAAAGAGGCGAGGCGTCCAATCATTCAATCGGTCCCTTACTGCGACCAACGGGGCACTCGGACTGCCTCGCGTGCGAACCGCGCTCCCTGATCTGTGCATAGTCCTGCCCGGAGCGCAACATCCAATACAACCGAACCGCCAGCTTGTGCGCGATGGCCACCTTCGCCACCCCGTGATGCTTGGTCATCGACAGCCGCACATACTGCCGATGCCAGCCCGGATCATGCCGTTGGGCCGTAGTCGCCGCCTCCACCAGCAGCCAGCCAAGCAGCGTGTTGCCCTGCCTGGTAATGTGGCCCATCTGCTGTTGGCGCTTGCCGCTGGAGGCCTCCGACGGAATCAGCCTGGCCAGCTCCACCCTGCTGCATCAGCTCAACAGCGGCAACCTGGGCGCCGCCGCCCTCGAGTTCCTCAAGTGGGACTCTGCGGCGCCAAAGAAAACTCCGGCCTGAAAGCCCGCCGCGAAGCCGAGATGCGCCTGTTTCTCAACTCCGATCCAGCCACCAGCCCCCTGCCGAAGAATTCGCCGCACCTGGCCCCGGCGGCAAGAGCCGCCTCGGCCGTGAAAATCCCCCGGGCGCCGCGGCTGCCTCAGGGACCTCCAAGCTCCGTCACTTCCAGCCTGTCCGCGGCCGCCAGGTAGCCCTTGCGCCGGAACCAGTCCTCCATTGCGGGCTGGAGCCGGTCCAGCGGCACGCGGTGGCCGGCCTCCAGCAGCCCGTCGGCGGCCGGCAGCGTGTCGTCGAAGATGGCGTCGTTGGTGAAGTTGCGCATGGCAAAGTTGTCGATCCAGCGGATGGGACACGCGTGCCGCGCACCTGTCCCATCCACCCGCTCCACCTTCAGCCTGCGCGCGAACATGCATCGAGTTTAGCGCCCGCCAAAGCCGGCCCCGCGGGATAGAATGTACCCCATCTACTCGGCTGCATCTCATTCAGGTGGTAGTGCCCATCGCAATCGCAAGGAGAAAGTTTCCATGCTCAGGCTTCTGCTGCAATGGCTCTTGAGCGCCCTGGCTCTCATCGTCACTTCGCGGTTTGTCCCTGGATTCCACGTGCGCGACCTCACCGCCGCGCTGGTGGCGGCGCTGGTCATTGGGCTGCTGAACGCAACCATCGGGCTGGTGCTGAAGATCATCACCTTCCCCATCAGCATCCTCACGTTCGGGATTTTTCTGCTGGTCATCAACGGCCTGATGATCCTGGCGGCATCGAGCATCGTGCGCGGATTCCACGTTTACGGAATGGTGCCCGCGTTCTGGGGCGCGGTGGTGCTGGCGCTGCTGGGCATGCTGTTCAAAGCGATGGCGCGGGACGCGTAGAACGCTAACGTGGCGGAACGGCTTGCGGCGGCGCGGTGGGATGGTGGCGAAGCTTGTGGAGCTTGGAGGCGGGTTGGCTCCGGCGAGGCAGCCGCCGGCGTAACCGCGTGGGTCAGCACCGGTTTGGCCAGCGTGTCCGGGGTGCGCATGGCCCCGGCGTTGGAGAAGCCGCCCTGCGTGCCCACGCGCGCGGGCATCACCACCACGTTGGCGGTGGGAGCTGCGGGCGTCTGGACGTGGGAGTAAATGCGCCAGCCGCCGCCGGCCACTATGCAAACGATAGCTGCCGCTGCCGCGCCGCGCAGCGCCGGGCTCAAGCTCCAGGCGCCGGGCAGCAGCGCATTTGGCCATTGCAACAGGTGGCCGCGCGGGGCGGCGCGGAGTTGTTCCTGGACGCGGTCCACCGGCCCTGGGGCGCAGGCAGGGATGCAACCAGGCGCAGTGTCTTCTCTGCTTCAGTAACCGGGGCCCTCAATCCGTTCTCTTCAGGCGATTTCATCGCAAACTCCTTGGCCGCTCCAGCAGGTCCGCCATGATGTTGCGCGCGCGGAAAAGGCGCGAGCGGATGCTGGACTCAGTGACCCCAATGACCTGGGCGATCTCCACGCTGGACAGCTCTTCGAAAGCCGACAGCACCAGCACCTCGCGCTCCTTGGCGGGGAGGCGGTCGACCAGGCGCAGCATCTGGGTGTGATGTTGGGAGGCCGCGGCGCGATCCTCGGCGCTGAGGCCGGCGGCCGGAAGCACCCGGGCCAGGTCGCTCATGTCTTCGGTCTCAGGGCGCGTTTTGGCGCGGCGCTTGCGGTCCAGCACAATGTTCCACACGATGCGGATGAGCCACACGCGGTGATCGCGCACCTCGCCCAGCGTGGCCCGATGGCGCAGCACGCGCAGGAAGGTCTCCTGCACGGCGTCCTCGGCGTCAGCGGCGTTGCGCAAAACGGAAAATGCCACCCGGTAGAGCGTGGAGGCATACTGCTCCACCAGAGCCGCAAGCGCTTCATCGGAGGCGTGCTGGCGGGTTTCGTCGTGCACGGCGCTGTGGGCGATCTCCATCCAGGGTAGGGTGAGGGTGGCGCTCATACAGGAACCAGACGCACACCGGGGGCAAAATGCTCAGGGGCGGACGCTCGCGCCCCAAGCACTATTATCGGCGACGGCGGCGGGCCATGGTTTGGAAGGTGGTATGGGAGGCGCTGGCAATGCGCGAGTCTTGAGACCCGCGCGCTACAGCCGGTTTGGGAACCGGCAGTACAGGAGCTTATTGCTGCTTGCCGGTGAGCTTCTGGGAGGCGATGGTTGCGGCCATGCCGTCCTTGTCCGCGTCCTTGACCTTTGCCCAGAGGAGGCGGGCCTGGTCCTGCTTGCCTTCGGCCACATAGAGGTCAGCCAGATCGAGCTGGGCCACCGGTGCGGAGACGGTGACGGAAGGGTGGGCGATAAGTTCGTTATAGAGGCTGATGGCCTGGGGATCGCGGCCGGTCTGGTGATAGAGCTGGGCCAGCGCCAGTTTCGCCAGGTTGCCGGTGTTGCGATTCCACGATCCGGCGGCGTCCTTCAACAACGATTCCGCGGAGCCGGTCTTTCCCAGCTGCATTTCGGTCACCCCGGCAAAGTAGCGCGCGCGAGCGCCCTGAGGGAGCCAGCCGTACTTCTGGACTGCGGTCTCGAACTGGTCATTGGCGGCCTTCAGGCGGTCCGTGACGTTGGCGTAGGTTCCGGGTTGAGCGGGGGCGCCGGGGGCGGAAAGCTGGGCGGAGTATGTGTCTAAACCGGCACCGATGGCGTCATTGGCCGCCGAAGTCTCCACGCCCCAGAACACCACGAGCCCGACGATGAGCACCAGCGCAGAGCCGCCCCAGATGAGCCAGCGAATGACGCTGCTTCTGTTGTCAGAGACCCAACTGACGCTTCCTTTGGCGGCGAGAGCAAATTTGTCCTGTTTGAGCGCGTGACGGGTTTCAGTCTTCACGGTGGGTTCTCTTCTTCCTCTGAAAGACTTGCAGGCAGGTTCCGTTGGCGGGAGGCACTACGACTGCAACCCTACCAGTTTAACAGGGATCAGGGATCAGGGAACAGAAAGGCAGGGAATAGGTGTGAGGTTTCAATAGGTTCTTGTCCATCTGGTCGAGAACTGGGAAGCTGAATTTGTCAAAAACTTAACTTTCTCAGGAGACCAGATGGACAGTCAAGGAATGGCCGATTGACGGTGAAGATGCGAGAGCCCTGGCAAAAAGAGTCTTGGAGCAGGGGCTGACGTTGAAGCAGGCCGCGGCCTGCTTCAACGTCAGCGCGAGGACGGCCGGCAAGGGGCGGCCCGCTACCGGGCCGATGGCCGCGCCGGACTCCCGGATCGCACTCCCGGCCGCGCCGGTTGCGCAAGCCCACCCCGGCGGAGCTGGTGGAGCGGGTGCAGCGGCTGCCAAGGAGCGCTGGACCGGCCTGCGCATCGCCCGCACACCGGCCTGAGCCAGGCCACGGTGAGCCGCATCCTGCGCCGGCTCAAGCTCAGCCGCATGCGCGATCTAGAACCTCGTGTTGCGGTCCACGCTACGAGCATGCCGCCCCCGGCGATCTGCTCCACCTCGACATCAAGAAGCTGGGCCGCTTCAGCGCCGAAGGCATGCGCATCCACGGCGACCCCAGCCGACGCACCCGCGGCCTGGGATGGGAGTACGTGCATGTGGCCATCGACGACCACTCCCGCATCGCCTTCTCCGACATCTTCGCCAACAAGCAGGCCGATTCCGCGGTCCAGTTCCTCTACCGCGCCCTGGCCTACTACGACCGGCTTGGCATCCGTTTCAAAGCCGTCCTGACTGACAACGGCCCTGCCTACGCCTCCCGCCGATTCGCCCTGGCCTGCCAACAGCTCGGCCTCAAGCATCGCCGAACACGGCCCTACACTCCCCGCACCAATGGCAAAGCCGAACGCTTCATCCAGACCGCTCTGCGCGAATGGGCCTACGCCCGCTCCTATCCCAGCTCCAAACAGCGCGCTGAACAACTGCCCAGGTGGATCCATCAGTACAACTGGCACAGACCCCCACGGCAGCCTCGACGCATCTCCACCCATCAGCCGAGCAGGCTTCGATCGGAACAACCTATTGACAATGCAC
>CAWBIG010000019.1:0-13266 GCA_963788435.1 uncultured Acidobacteriota bacterium
GAAGGGAACCCGAGCTAACTGCAAGCCGATTCTTAGACCTTTCGGCGAGATCGGTCTCCGTTTCCGTGCAGCGCTCCGGAGGGCCCGCAGGTTGCACCGAGGCAGGTGCACCTGATAACTTCCGGTTTTACCATCAATTGCGGGGGGGTAGGTCTCTTGTCCGCGGAGATTCTGCGCGTCCATCCCGATGAGCCGCAACCAGACCGGATCGATTACATCGTCTCCTGCCTGCGCAAGGGCAACGTGGTCGCCATGCCCACCGATACGTTTTATGGGCTGGCCGTGGACCCTGTAAACCTGCGCGCGGTGGAGCAGATTTACCAGCTCAAGAGCCGGCAGAAACACAAGCCGCTCTCGTTGCTCATCGCCTCGGCGGCGCATGCCTATGAGCTGGCCCGCGACCTGGATGTGTCGTTTGACCGGCTGTCCGACAAGTTCTGGCCCGGCCCACTCACCATCATTGTGCGCGCCGGCAGCCGCCTGCCGCTGCGCTCCACAGCCTACACCGGCAACGTGGCCATCCGCGTGCCGGACTCGGCCATTCCGCGCGCGGTAGTGGAGCGTTTCGGGCTGCCCATCACGGCTACGGCGGCCAATCTGCAGGGCGCGTCGGAGTGCACCAATGCGGCCTGCGTGCGCGACCAGATCGGCGACCGCATTCCGCTCATCATTGACGGCGGCCCCACCGGCCGTTCGCTGCCCACCACCATCGTCGATCTCTCGCTGGGGCCGGGCCGCTGGATGATCCTGCGCGAGGGCGCCATCCCTACGCATGAGATTGTGATGGTTCTGCAACACTAGGGCACGATGATGGACGCCTCAGGAAACCCGCGAGCAGGACAAAAGGCGCAGCATGTCCGGCAGCGGCGATTGCGCGCGCGGTGGGCGCTGGCAGGGCTGCTGATTGTGGCCGCCGCCGTGGCCGCGTGGTGCTGGTCGGTGGCCGGGAACATCGATCGCTATGCCTCGATGGACGAGGCGGCTCCCGCCGATGCCATTGTGGTGTTCGGCGCGGCCGAGTACGACGGCAAGCCCTCCCCGGTTTACCGCGCGCGGCTCGACCATGCCAAGAGCCTCTATGGCCGCGGCATCGCGCCCTTGATTGTCACCATGGGCGGACCCGGCGGCGACGCGTACACCAAGGGCGGCGTGGGCCAGGAGTACCTGATGGGAGCGGGCGTGCCCGAGTCGGCCATTATTCCCGAGACCCACAGCACCAGCACGTCGCAATCGGTCAAGCGGCTGTCGGTGATTGCGCGCGCCAATAATCTGCGGCGGCTGGTGGTGGTCAGCGACGCCATGCACATGTTCCGCATCCACGCCATCTGCGCCGCCAATGGCCTGGATGTGTTGACCTCGCCGCGTCCGCGCATCGAGACCACGAAAGAGGGTTCGCGCGAAAGCGACCCCATGTGGCATGAGATCGTAACCTACACACTGTGGCGCCTGCACCTGGATTGAGCGCGAAGCAAACAAGCCAACGCCATCAAGCGGCCGTGGAAGGCGGCGCCGCTTGAACTCTCGCACCTTAAATGATGCAGATCAACGGGCCATCCACATTGTTTATCCCTTTTTCAACTTGACGTCATTGGGATTTCATCCTCGAGGAGCCTAATTGCAGCGCACGTCAATTCCCCACGAGGAACCAAACCATGAAAGTACTCGCGCGCAGCCTCCCGCTGCTTCTGATCTTTCTATCCATCGCTGCAACATTGCAGGCACAAGACACCGATTCCAGACACAGGGTCAAGCACGTTTTGCTTATCAGCGTCGACGGCATGCACGCTCTCGACCTTACGAACTATGTCAGCAGCCACCCGCAATCGACCCTCGCGCAACTGAGTTCGCATGGCGTTACCTTCGACAACGCTTCCACCTCGCAGCCGTCCGACTCCTTTCCCGGACTCTCCGCATTGGTTACGGGCGGATCGCCGACGACGGCCGGGTTCTGGTACGACGTCACCTATAACCGCGCTCTCTCACCGCCGGCACTCACCACGCCGTACATCTCTTATGTGGGCGCCCCCGGCGGCGCGTGCCCAGGGCAAATCGGCACCATCACCGAGTTCGACGAATCGATCGACAAGGATCTGACCAAGCTTTACGGATCCATCGATCCGAATTTTCTGCCCCGCGATCCCAATCGTGGTTGTGCGCCTGTCTATCCACACGAGTATCTCCGCGTGAACACCATCTTTGAGGTGGTGAAGGCTCACGGAGGTTACACGGCCTGGACCGACAAGCATCCCGCGTATGAATGGACCAATGGTCCGAGCGGCCAAGGTGTGGATGACTTTTTTGGTCCTGAAATCAACTCGATCCCTGTTGCCTTGCCATTTCCCGGCTGCACCCCGGTGCCCGCGCCCGACACGACTCCCGACGACGGCTGGACAAACGATCTGAAAGTCATCCAGTGCTACGATGAGACCCACGTCCAGGCAGTGCTCAATCAGATTCATGGCTACACCCACGATGGATCCCGGCGCGCGCCCATCCCCACGTTGTTCGGCACCAACTTTCAGTCGGTCAGCGTGGGCGAGAAACTGAGGGGCTATGGCTATCTGGATGTTCTGGGAACGCCTTCGCCAGGACTGCTCAGCGAGTTAGAGTTCGTGGATAGCTCTCTTGGACAGATGGTAAGCGCGCTGAAAGAAGCGGGCATTTATGACGAAACGCTCATCATCGTCAGCGCGAAGCACGGCCAGTCGCCCATCGATCAGAGCAAGAAGGTTGGCATCGGCGGCGGCCAGCCCGCAACGTTAATCAATACGATTGCTTCCGGCGAGGCCTTTGACATCTCCGACGACGGCTCCCTCATCTGGCTCAACGACTCTTCGCAAGCCGCGGAGATCGCTCAACAACTCAGCACACCGGCAAACCAGGCCACCCTCGGCATCCAGGAGATCTTCGCAGGCCCGGCACTCCAGGAGAAATTCAATAGCCCATTGAATGATCCGCGCACACCGGACATCATCCTCAAGGCGAACACCGGCGTCATCTTCACAGGCGGGTTAAAGATCGCCGAGCACGGCGGCCTCAACGAGGACGATACTCATGTGGCGCTGCTCTTCTCCATGCCGGAATTCGCGCCCAGGCATGTTAAAACTTACGTTCTCAACCAACAGGTCGCGCCCACTGTCCTTCAAGCTCTGGGCCTCGACCCGCGCGAACTGAAGGCAGTGCGGATCGAAGGGATCACCCCGCTTCCGTTCCTTTTCTAACTGGCGGCGCGTTTTCGTCTTGCTCGGGACGGCTCCCAAAACCGGGGGCCGTCCCTTTTGCTGTCCCGATTGGAATGCAGGCCGACACGAGGTGGGATCGGGGTCTGCTGCGCATGGATTGAGTGCGAGCTCTGCGCAGCCACGTGCCAACGTCAGAGCCTCTTGAGAAACGCCAGCGCTTCCTTCAACTGCGGGAACTGCCGCTCCTCGGCCTTGAATTCGCGCGAGTGCACGCAGCGCCGGATGCCATTCATTTTGACCGGGTGCTTGAGGTGCAGCATCTCGTGGTAGAGCAGGTATTCGACGGCGTAGCGCGGGCTCGACGGGCGGTCGAAGACGCGGCTGACCACGATGGTGTTGTGCGCGGCGTCGTAGTGGCCCAGCGAGCGCTTGGCGTTGTGCTCGCTCCAGGTCAGCTCCGGTCTTCCCATCAACCCGTTAAAGAAGCGCTCGTTCAGCGATTCGAAAACCTCCTCCAGGTTGTAGTAACGGCCCTGTGGGCCGGAGTAGCGCTTGCTGCCGCGCGCGCCGCGGATCAACTCCGTCTGCCGGGTGACCGCCGCGGAGGAGGCAAAGCGCTTGTAGCGGTGATTTTGCGCCGGCTCGATCGGCTTTTGTAAAGCTTGGCCAAAAGGATATGGGCGATGGCGCGAAGCACCGGCTCCGGCGCGCCCTCCAGCAGGTCCGAAAGGCTGACGTGAAACGTGTCCCTCGCGCAGGCGGATAGTGGTGTTCAGCGACGTGAATCGCCGGAAACGCACCGAGAAGGGTGGCATGGGCGCTCGCGGCCGCAACGCTCGATATTCTTCCTGAAAAATGATGATGAGTTCGGATACCACCAGATTTTGAGGGTAGCACGCGCGGCGCGGGCGCGCAGGCAGGCGCGGCCTAGTTTGGCAGCGCCCGCTGCTGGCCTCGCTATCCTCGTGCTCGTTAAAGTAATCCGTCTGCTCGGTCAACAGGCGCTTGGCGTCGTCGGCAAGGTCCTCACAAGACTCGATCGCCTCCTTGCGCGACTCATCGAAGCTGGGTTCCCCGGCCAGCGCGTTCAGGATTCGCACCCATTCCTGCGACGTATCGTTGAGCTTTTTCAGCGCCGCGCGGACGTCGGCCTTGCGATCCGTGTACTGTTCCAGGTTCGCGTCCAGTTCGTCCATCAGCGAGGTCATGTCCTGAAGCTGGTCGTCCAGCTTTTTGGCGCGCGCGTTGGACTTGGACCGGAAACTCATGCCCTTGATCCGTGGGCGTACTCGTCCACGTACTTGGTGTAGAGATTGAGCCGATCGTTCGGGTAGATTCCCGCCTCGCGAATGGCCTCAACCTGGGCATCGGAAAGTGTCTGGCGTTGTTCTTTCTGGGCCTGCAGCAGGCAAGCTGAACCAATGCCGAGAATTACAACGAGAAACCAGCGCAAGGTATGCATGGAATGCAGAGCCCCAACGGCTCCATTGAAACACAGCCAGTGGCCCGCTGAAAACAGGCGGCGCTCGTCTGCTAGTCTTCTCTTCATATTGGGAGGCTGCGCATGCTTTCCGATCTCGACGCCTTCCACGAGCTCTCGTTTTACACCCTCGCCCATGGCGACCCCGCGTTCATCCACCAGCTCATCGTAGATGCGTTCGCGGCGCAGCACGCCGAACCATCCTCGAAGCCGATCGCTGTAGTCTTCTCGCTGATCGGTCTGTACCTGCATCTGGAACACGGCTTCACCGGCAGGCAAGTGCAACGGGCACACATGCAAATGGCGCGCTTCCCTCGGAAGTGGGAGGCACCGGCGTTGCCCCGGGCCGCGGGAGGTACGGGCGAGACGTGCTCGCTGAGCCGCCGGGCCCGCCGCGCGACGCCATGATTGAACGATGGTGCGCCTCCGTCTTTGCGGCTTATGAGCCCTGCCGCTCCTCCATTGCCGAACTGGCCCACGGGAACTCGGCATCGCTCCAGCTTCCTCGCCGGACGCAGAACGGCATTAGCTCTTCGCCGGTTCGCGCCGCTCCGGCTCGGGCGCTTTACCATGGGCACACGGAGACACTCGCGGACGGAACGAATGGGAATGGAAATGCAGAGTTCGCTGGCCACCCCGGCCGATGCCGAGATGATCCGCAGGCTTTATGAGCTGCGCCGCGAAGAGGTGATGCGCAAGGCGCGTGCCTGGGTCATCGGCGAGTTCTGGCCGGCCTCGGCGGACGACTACTTCGGTCATCGGCAACGGCGCCGACCCGCACAATCCCTGGCTTCGGCAGGCGGTTTCCTACTGGGAGATGGCCGCGTCCATGGTGCTGCACGGCGAGGTTTCCGCCGAGCCCTTGTTGACTGCAACGCGGAGGGTTTCTATCTGCTGGCCAAGTTCGCGCCGTTCCTGGATGCGATTCGCGAGCGCTTCCCCACCTTCCTGGTCAGGACCACCGATCTGGTCAAGCTGTTCCCGCCGCCGTTATCCGCTATGAGGTGGTGCTGAAGAACGTCGCCAGCTGGGGGGCCACGCGCCAGAAGCAGGCCGCGCTCAGCTCGATAAGCCTCGCCGCCCCTGCTCAATTTCGCTTTCGTCTTGCCCAAAGCCCTTTGCCGAGAGCATGATAATAGACGCATTAGCAATACGATGAGTCTTAAGGTATACGTAAATAGCCACGTATTGCTAATGCGTCTATTATCATGCTCTCGGCAAAGGGCTTTGGGCAAGACGAAAGCGGAATTGAGCAGGGGCGGCCAGGCTTATCAGGGCTGCGACGCGGCCTGCTTCTGGCGCGTGGCCCGCATGTTGGCAACGTCTTCAGCACCACCTCATAGCGAGTGGCGGCGACGGGAAACCGCTTGACCAGATCGGTGGTCCTGACCAGGAAGGTGGGGAAGCGCTCGCGAATCGCATCCAGGAACGGCGCGAACTGGCCAGCAGAAAGAAACCCTCCGCGTTGCAGTCGACAAAGAGCTCGGCGGAAACCGCGCCGTGCAGCACCATGGACGCGGCCATCTCCCAGTAGGAAACCACCTGCCGAAGCCAGGGATTGTGCGGGTCGGCGCCGTTGCCGATGACCGCGAAGTAGTCGTCCGCCGAGGCCGGCCAGAACTCGCCGATGACCCAGGCACGCGCCTTGCGCATCACCTCTTCGCGGCGCAGCTCATAAAGCCTGAGGATAATTTCGGCATCGGCCGGGGTGGCCAGCGAACTCTGCATTTCCATTCCCATTCGTTCCATCAGCGAGTGTCTCCGTGTGCCCATGGTAAAGCACCAGGGCAGGAGCGGCGCGAACCGGCGATAAGCTAACGCTGTTCTGCGTCCGGCGAGGAAGTGAAGCGATGCTGAGTTCCCGCTGGGCCAGTTCGGCAATGGAGGAGCGGCAGGGCTCATAAGCCGCAAAGACGGAGGCGCACCATCGTTCAATCATGGCGTCGCGGCGGGCCCGGCGGCTCAGCGAGCACGTCTCGCACCGTGACCTGCCCGCGGCCCGAGGGCAACGCCGGTGCCTCCCACTTCCGAGGGAAGCGCGCCATTTGCATGTGTGCCCGTTGCACTTGCCTGCCGGTGAAGCCGTGTTCCAGATGCAGGTACAGACCGATCAGCGAGAAGACTACAGCGATCGGCTTCGAGGATGGTTCGGCGTGCTGCGCCGCGAACGCATCTACGATGAGCTGGTGGATGAACGCGGGGTCGCCATGGGCGAGGGTGTAAAACGAGAGCTCGTGGAAGGCGTCGAGATCGGAAAGCATGCGCAGCCTCCCAATATGAAGAGAAGACTAGCAGACGAGCGCCGCCTGTTTTCAGCGGGCCACTGGCTGTGTTTCAATGGAGCCGTTGGGGCTCTGCATTCCATGCATACCTTGCGCTGGTTTCTCGTTGTAATTCTCGGCATTGGTTCAGCTTGCCTGCTGCCGGCCCAGAAAGAACAACGCCAGACACTTTCCGATGCCCAGGTTGAGGCCATTCGCGAGGCGGGAATCTACCCGAACGATCGGCTCAATCTCTACACCAAGTACGTGGACGAGTACGCCCAGCGGATCAAGGGCATGAGTTTCCGGTCCAAGTCCAACGCGCGCGCCAAAAAGCTGGACGACCAGCTTCAGGACATGACCTCGCTGATGGACGAACTGGACGCGAACCTGGAACAGTACACGGATCGCAAGGCCGACGTCCGCGCGGCGCTGAAAAAGCTCAACGATACGTCGCAGGAATGGGTGCGAATCCTGAACGCGCTGGCCGGGGAACCCAGCTTCGATGAGTCGCGCAAGGAGGCAATCGAGTCTTGTGAGGACCTTGCCGACGACGCCAAGCGCCTGTTGACCGAGCAGACGGATTACTTTAACGAGCACAAGGATCAGCGAGGCCAGCAGCGGGCGCTGCCAAACTAGGCCGCGCCTGCCTGCGCGCCCGCGCCGCGCGTGCTACCCTCAAAATCTGGTGGTATCCGAACTCATCATCATTTTTCAGGAAGAATATCGAGCGTTGCGGCCGCGAGCGCCCATGCCACCCTTCTCGGTGCGTTTCCGGCGATTCACGTCGCTGAACACCACTATCCGCCTGCGCGAGGGACACGTTTCCGTCAGCCTTTCGGACCTGCTGGAGGGCGCGCCGCAGCCGGTGCTTCGCGCCATCGCCCACATCCTTTTGGCCAAGCTTTACAAAAAGCCGATCGAGCCGGCGCAAAATCACCGCTACAAGCGCTTTGCCTCCTCCGCGGCGGTCACCCGGCAGACGGAGTTGATCCGCGGCGCGCGCGGCAGCAAGCGCTACTCCGGCCCACAGGGCCGTTACTACAACCTGGAGGAGGTTTTCGAATCGCTGAACGAGCGCTTCTTTAACGGGTTGATGGGAAGACCGGAGCTGACCTGGAGCGAGCACAACGCCAAGCGCTCGCTGGGCCACTACGACGCCGCGCACAACACCATCGTGGTCAGCCGCGTCTTCGACCGCCCGTCGAGCCCGCGCTACGCCGTCGAATACCTGCTCTACCACGAGATGCTGCACCTCAAGCACCCGGTCAAAATGAATGGCATCCGGCGCTGCGTGCACTCGCGCGAATTCAAGGCCGAGGAGCGGCAGTTCCCGCAGTTGAAGGAAGCGCTGGCGTTTCTCAAGAGGCTCTGACGTTGGCACGTGGCTGCGCAGAGCTCGCACTCAATCCATGCGCAGCAGACCCCGATCCCACCTCGTGTCGGCCTGCATTCCAATCGGGACAGCAAAAGGGACGGCCCCCGGTTTTGGGAGCCGTCCCGAGCAAGACGAAAACGCGCCGCCAGTTAGAAAAGGAACGGAAGCGGGGTGATCCCTTCGATCCGCACTGCCTTCAGTTCGCGCGGGTCGAGGCCCAGAGCTTGAAGGACGGTGGGCGCGACCTGTTGGTTGAGAACGTAAGTTTTCACATGCCTGGGCGCGAATTCCGGCATGGAGAAGAGCAGCGCCACATGAGTATCGTCCTCGTTGAGGCCGCCGTGCTCGGCGATCTTTGAGCCGCCTGTGAAGATGACGCCGGTGTTGACCTTGAGGATGATGTCGGGTGTGCGCGGATCATTCAACGGGCTATTGAATTTTTCCTTGAGTGCCGGGCCTGCGAAAATCTCCTGGATGCCGAGAGTGGCCTGGTTTGCTGGTGTGCTGAGCTGTTGAGCGATCTCTGCGGCTTGCGAAGAGTCGTTGAGCCAGATGAGCGAGCCGTCGTCGGAGATGTCAAAGGCCTCGCCGGAAGCAATCGTATTGATTAAAGTTGCGGGCTGGCCGCCGCCGATGCCAACCTTCTTGCTCTGATCGATGGGCGACTGGCCGTGCTTTGCGCTGATGATGATGAGCGTTTCGTCATAAATGCCGGCATCTTTCAGCGCGCTGACCATCTGCCCAAGAGAGCTATCCACGAAATCCAACTCGCTGAGCAGTCCTGGCGAAGGGGTTCCAAGGACATCCAGATAGCCATTGCCGGCCAATTTCTCGCCTACGCTGACCGACTGAAAGTTGGTGCCGAACAACGTTGGGACGGGCGCGCGATGGGATCCATCGTGTGTGTAGCCATTGATCTGATTGAGCACTGCCTGGACGTGGGTCTGATCGTAGCACTGGATGACTTTCAGATCGTTTGTCCAGCCATCGTCGGGAGTCGTGTCGGGCGCGGGCACCGGGGTGCAGCCGGGAAATGGCAACGCAACAGGGATCGAGTTGATCTCAGGACCAAAGAAGTCATCAACACCCTGGCCGCTCGGACCATTGGTCCATTCGTACGCGGGATGCTTGTCGGTCCAGGCCGTGTAACCTCCGTGGGCCTTGACCACCTCAAAGATGGTGTTCACGCGGAGATATTCGTGCGGATAGACGGGCGCACAACCACGATTGGGATCGCGGGGCAGAAAATTCGGATCGATGGATCCATATAGCTTGGTCAGATCCGTGTCGATCGATTCGTCGAACTCCGTGATGGTGCCGATTTGCCCTGGGCACGCACCGCCGGGGGCGCCCACATAAGAGATGTACGGCGTGGTGAGAGCCGGCGGAGAGAGCTTGCGGTTATAGGTGACGTCGTACCAGAACCCGGCAGTCGTCGGCGATCCGCCGGTAACCAAAGCGGAGAGTCCGGGAAAGGAGTCGGACGGCTGCGAGGTGGAAGCGTTGTCGAAGGTAACGCCATGCGAACTCAGTTGCGCGAGAGTCGATTGCGGGTGGCTGCTGACATAGTTCGTAAGGTCGAGAGCATGCATGCCGTCGACGCTGATAAGCAAAACGTGCTTGACCCTGTGTCTGGAATCGGTGTCTTGTGCCTGCAAAGTCGCAGAGATGGATAGAAAGATCAGAAGCAACGGGAGGCAGCGCGCAAATACTTTCATAGTTTGGTTCCTCGTGGGGAATTGACGTGCGCTGCAATTAGGCTCCTCGAGGATGAAAACCCCATGACGTCAGGTTGAAAAAGAGATAAACAATGAGGATGGCCCGTGGATCTGCATCATTTAAGGGGCGAGAGTTTGAGCGGCGCTGCCTTCCACGGCCGCTTGATGGCGTTGGCTTGTTTGCTTCGCGCTCAATCCAGGTGCAGGCGCCACAGTGTGTAGGTCACGATCTCATGCCACATGGGGTCGCTTTCGCGCGAACCCTCTTTCGTGGTCTCGATGCGCGGACGCGGCGAGGTCAACACATCCAGGCCATTGGCGGCGCAGATGGCGTGGATGCGGAACATGTGCATGGCGTCGCTGACCACCACCAGCCGCCGCAGATGATTGGCGCGCGCAATCACCGACAGCCGCTTGACCGATTGCGACGTGCTGGTGCTGTGGGTCTCGGGAATAATGGCCGACTCGGGCACGCCCGCTCCCATCAGGTACTCCTGGCCCACGCCGCCCTCGGTGTACGCGTCGCCGCCGGGTCCGCCCATGGTGACAATCAAGGGCGCGATGCCGCGGCCATAGAGGCTCTTGGCATGGTCGAGCCGCGCGCGGTAAACCGGGGAGGGCTTGCCGTCGTACTCGGCCGCGCCGAACACCACAATGGCATCGGCGGGAGCCGCCTCGTCCATCGAGGCATAGCGATCGATGTTCCCGGCCACCGACCAGCACCACGCGGCCACGGCGGCGGCCACAATCAGCAGCCCTGCCAGCGCCCACCGCGCGCGCAATCGCCGCTGCCGGACATGCTGCGCCTTTTGTCCTGCTCGCGGGTTTCCTGAGGCGTCCATCATCGTGCCCTAGTGTTGCAGAACCATCACAATCTCATGCGTAGGGATGGCGCCCTCGCGCAGGATCATCCAGCGGCCCGGCCCCAGCGAGAGATCGACGATGGTGGTGGGCAGCGAACGGCCGGTGGGGCCGCCGTCAATGATGAGCGGAATGCGGTCGCCGATCTGGTCGCGCACGCAGGCCGCATTGGTGCACTCCGACGCGCCCTGCAGATTGGCCGCCGTAGCCGTGATGGGCAGCCCGAAACGCTCCACTACCGCGCGCGGAATGGCCGAGTCCGGCACGCGGATGGCCACGTTGCCGGTGTAGGCTGTGGAGCGCAGCGGCAGGCGGCTGCCGGCGCGCACAATGATGGTGAGTGGGCCGGGCCAGAACTTGTCGGACAGCCGGTCAAACGACACATCCAGGTCGCGGGCCAGCTCATAGGCATGCGCCGCCGAGGCGATGAGCAACGAGAGCGGCTTGTGTTTCTGCCGGCTCTTGAGCTGGTAAATCTGCTCCACCGCGCGCAGGTTCACGGGGTCCACGGCCAGCCCATAAAACGTATCGGTGGGCATGGCGACCATGTTGCCCTTGCGCAGGCAGGAGACGATGTAATCGATCCGGTCTGGTTGCGGCTCATCGGGATGGACGCGCAGAATTTCCGCGGACAAAAGACCTACCCCCCCGCAATTAGTCGTAAGACCGGAAGCTATCACAGCACCGGCCTCGGTGCAACTCTTCAGGCGCTCCGGAGGCGCCGTCACGGCATCGGAGACCACTCCCGCCGAAAGGTCTAGAATCGGCTTGAGGTTTACGCGGGTTCCCTTCCGATGCCTGTTCGCATTGTACAGAGTAAGCAGAATGGCCGGCTGAAAGAACTGCGCCGCGCTTTGGGGCACCCCGGCCGCGAGGCCCGCGGACTGGCGGGCATCGAGGGATTGAATCTGCTTGACGAGGCGCTGCGCGCAGGCCTGCGCGTTGCCGCGGTGTTCCTGGCCGAGGAAGCGCACGATCCGCTCAAGGGATTGGAGCTGCCCGAAGAGCTCGAAGTGCTGAAAGTCCCTCAGGCACTGCTGCACCCGATCCTGGCCACGGAGACGCCGCAACCAGTCGCCGCCCTGGTGGAGGTTCCTGATTGGACCTGGGCTCACGTTCTACGTGGCCGTGGCGCGTGGCCGCCGCTGGTTGTGGTGCTGGCCGGCTTGCAGGATCCGGGCAACGCGGGGGCCATTGTGCGCTCGGCTGAGGCCTTCGGCGCCACCGGCATCGTCGCGCTCCCCGGCACCGTGAGCTTGTGGAACCCCAAGGCGGTACGCGCCTCCGCCGGCAGCGTCTTCCGCATGCCGCAGGTGGCCGTGAGTGTGGACGAATGCTTCGACCTGGTGCGCGAAGCCGGCGCACGCTTCCTTTCCACCACCGGCCGCGCCGCCGAGCCCTGCGACATGGTGTCCATGACCGGCCCGGTGGCGATCCTCATCGGCAACGAAGGCAGCGGCGTGCCGCCGCACATTGCCGCCCGCGCCGACGAACGGGTCACCATCTGCTGCCCCGGGCCGGTGGAAAGCCTCAACGCCGCCGTGGCCGCCGGCATCCTGCTCTATGAAGCCTCCCGCCAGCGCTCGGAGGAGGCGGGCAGCGCGGCGTCGCTCAGGGGAACCATTCGATGAGCCTGTTCGATGGACAGCCCGACGCGCCACGAGTCTCATCCCACGCCATGCCCCACGTTGGCTCAGGGGCGCCGCTGGCCGAACGCATGCGTCCACGCACGCTGGATGATTACGTTGGCCAGGAACACCTGCTCGGCCCGGGCAAGCCGCTGCGGGTGCAGATCGAGCGCGACGGGCGGGGCACAGGAGAACTGGGTTCCATGATCTTCTGGGGCCCTCCCGGCGTGGGGAAAACCACTCTGGCCAAGATCATCGCGGAGACCACTCAGGCCAGCTTCATTGAGTTCTCCGCCGTGCTCAGCGGCATCAAGGAGATCAAGCAGGTGATGGCCACGGCGGCGCAGGCGGCCGAGCTGCATTCGCGCACCATTCTCTTCGTGGACGAAATTCACCGCTTCAACAAGGCGCAGCAGGACGCATTTCTGCCCTACGTGGAGCGCGGGACGATCCGGCTGATCGGAGCGACGACAGAGAATCCGTCTTTCGAGATCATTTCCGCGCTGCTCTCGCGCTGCCGCGTCTACGTGCTCAATGCGCTCACTGAGCCGCAGATCGCTGGCCTGCTGCGCAGGGCGCTTGCGGACAAGGAGCGCGGCCTGGGCGCGCTGAACCTGACCGCCGATGACGATGCCCTCACGCTCATCGCCGCCTACTCCAGCGGCGATTGCCGCGCCGCTTACAACACCCTGGAAGTGGCCGCGCAGCTGGCCACGGAAGGCGGCAAGCCGATCGACCGCGAGCTGGCAACGGACGCC
>CAWBIG010000020.1:0-9200 GCA_963788435.1 uncultured Acidobacteriota bacterium
CATGTGGAACATGAGAAAAAGACATTTTTCTCATAGCTCGAAAACAGCCGCAGCGAGGATGGCGGTCAAGGGCGCGCCGCTCTCCAGCGCGTTCATCGAAGCGAAGCGCAGACCCTTGACGGCCACCGCAGCGGAGGCTACGCGCGCGAAGCGCGCCGGGATGCCGTTTCCGCCTCGACCCTTTGCTTTCAACACGTTGACGCCGCAGCAACCTCGGGTTACCGCGCGGTAACCGCACACCGCGCATTTTCCCCTTAGCCGCTTTGTTTTCAACACGTTTACCGGCGTAAACCCGTAAACGCCTTATTTTTCATATCTGCTTGCCGTAGATTGCTGATTCCGCAAGCGTTCCCGCACGGTTACCGCGCGGTATCCCCGCAGCAACCCGCCGGGGGTGACGTGTCGCAGCGCCAACATCCGGTGCGTAAGCACCGTGTTCTTTGAGGGCAGTAGCAACCACCTTCAAGGAGCGCGATGCTGATTGCACCGTACAAGCCGGCAAGATGTAGCGAATTGCACGGGATAGTGCAGTTGGGATTGCGCATGGCTAAGACTGTGAACTGCCCTGGCGGTGGTCAAAACCGGTAGAGCGCTGGTCCCATTGGGCGAGCCGGCATCGGCTGCCGGACCACGCGCCGCGTTCGCGATGGGGACGGTGGGCTGGCTGACCGACTGGCCCGGGGATTTCGCCTTCGCCTCCTGCATCAGCGAACAAGGGAGGAACAAGCAAACAGCCAGGAGTGGGCCGGCAAACCCAAGAAGACGAAGGCAGCCGGGTAAAAGGCGGTCTTTCGCCTCTTTCTTGCCGCGAGGATCTGCCGCGCCCTTCCTCCGAGCGCGCTGCCCTCTGCACTCCCGAGCCGTAAGTGAGTTATAACCTCTCAAAGCGTGGCGCCCGTCTCCTCCCGGCCAACTGCCGCACCAAACGCGGGGCGCATTAGGTTTATCGGCCGTTCCAGCGAGCGGCATTACTTTGGATTGATTGTGCCGCCGCATGTGGCGAGCCTGTAGGCGTCCCCGACGGCGGGCGCGGCCAACGGCGGCAAGAGAACGCTTCAGGATTTCTGTGCTGATTTTGCGCCAGGCCCTGATCGCAGAGATCGTGGGAACGGGTTCCCTGCAACCGTAACCTCCGGATGCGCGGTGATTCGCTCGGAACTCGCATACATTGGGATTCTGCGCCCCCATTTGCGCTGTCAACCCGTATCGCTCCCGCAGTGCGCACATGCTCACCAGAAGCATCAGGATTTCGACAATTGCCGTCCGAGCTCCCGTATCCATCCCTGGCAACTCGCCCAGCATCGCCACCACCTGCTTCTGGTCAAAGAACGGAAGCGCCTTCGATACCGGCCCCCTCAGAATGTCCTGTATAGGTATTGAAGGTGTCCTCGGGATTTCGGGTGGCCGGCGGGTTCAGGAACAGGTGCTTCTGCCGCCGATACACCGTATCGGTGATCACGTCCTTCATCGCCTCGCGCAGCACAAACTTTTCTGTCATGCCGCACACCTTCTGGGTAATTGGCTGGCGAGCGACCGTTTCTACCACTTTGTGATCGAGAAACGGCACACGCCCCTCAATCGAATGCGCCATCTCCATCCGGTCCCCTAGCATGGTGAGAATGTAACTCACCATCGCCGTCTTCGACCAAAGATAGAGAGACTGGTTCAGCTCATTGCGCCCCTTCAATTGTCGCCGTATGCGCTGCCAGCGGCGGCCGGGCGCTTGCCCCCGGTTCTGGAGCCCTCAATTTCAAATTGAAAAATGAGAGTTATGCTCTATCCCGCGTAATATGTGGTCGTTACAGCGAGCGAACCTATTTTAGCCAGACACTACTGGCGGGAGATATACGACCGGGATTTTCAAAGTTCTACTTCCACGCCGGCATCGCCGGGGGGCTCCCGTTTGATTAGGAAACGCTAAGCTTTGCTCTCGTACCAAGGTCGCCAGGTTGCATTACTCGCCATCGTCATTTTCATTCCGCGAGTATCGCTACTAGAGGATCCGGGGATGCTCATTGGAGACAAGACCATTGAGAGCGGCAGGGAGCAATTGCACATGACTTCACTTACGACTCAACGATAAGAAGTGCTTGCCTTAGGTTCTTCGTTTTGATGCTGGCCGCGCCGATCGTTGTTGGCGGAGTGGCGGACCGTAGTGGGGCACAGACGACGTCCACCTTTTTTAGGCTTGGTTCAATGGGTGCAATTGGGACTCACTGCTCAGTTGGGCCACCTAGAAGAAGGCACTTGCGGTCGCAGTGGAGCCGCCGGAGAGTGCATTCTGTGATGAGATGGATCCACATTGTACGAGTCACCTGCTTATCGATTCCGTTGTCGCTGGCGGCTTTCTTTTCCGCTGCTGGGTCCGGCCAGACAGGCTCAATAGCCCCAACGATTACGATGGGTGTATCACCGCTCGTCATCGGCTCGCCTGCCACGATTCAGATCCTCGTTACAAACCCCGCCTTCTCCCCAATTCCGACGGGACAAGTGTCAGTCGATTTCGGAGACGGCAGCGAACCCGCCACCCTGACCCTTTCCAATACGTGGGCCGGAACAACTCATACCTATGCCCTTCTGAGTGAGTTCACCATCACCGCCACCTATTCCGGAGACACCAACTCTGCCCCTGCGACCGCTTTTTTGACTGCCGTGGATACGGTCGCCACCCCCGTTTATACTCTGCATGCATTCGGGGATTCGATGACCTCGAGTTCGCCCGGCTATTGGCCCAGCCTATTGACCCAGGCGCTCGGATGGCAGTTCGATCATCAAGCCTGCCCTGGTTGCACTACTAACGACATGGCTCCGGCAATCTATGCGTCCGTGGTGGACGGCTCATTCGCAAGCTCTTGGTTGCTTGGCCAGAACGACTCACCGACTACTTCCGGCCGGGAGGGCCAGTTTCAGCATGCAACGCTCGCGGAAAACGCCTGGCTGGCCTTATCGGAAGGCGCTGGAAAACAGCGTGCGCAAGCCTCCACCGTGAAGCAATCCGGGCAGTGGACCGCGAGCGACATTTACTCTACCACGGGCCTGATGAGTAACACCGGTGGCAGCGAGCTTTCCGCGACTGTTCCGGGAAATGTGGTCTATGTGGGACTGACTTCCACGCTCACGACCGACTATACCGTGGATGTCCGAATCGATGGAGTCGACCAGGGAGAACTGTCTCCGGTCTCAGCGTATGTGGGCAAGTATCAATCCGCAGAACCGTATGGAGCTCGGTATGCCGTTGGCGGCGCATCGAGTGCTCAGCATCTTGTGCAGGTGCTGTGCGCAGACCCGGGAACCAGCGGTTGTTACGTGGACTGGTTAGGGGGCAATGGAGCCGTTCAGCGCAGGAACCTGCCTCCATATGTGTTCACCGGCGTTTCCTACACAACGGAGCAGCCCGATCCGAGCGGACATTTCGAAGCACAACAGGAGATCGTTCGCGACGTCGTTGCCGAGCTCCAGGCGGATGGTCTCTCGATCCATCTAGCAGACATTGCTTCACTTTTCAATGGTCCGGCAGAGCCGCAATGTGTCGACTCCGACGGGATTCACCCTAACTTATGCGGCAATAAGATCGAGGCGACGGTCTTCCTGTCAGCGGCGGACTATCTGGCAATAGAGGCACAGCGCATTGACGTCGACTCCGTTCCACCGACGGTTGTGGGCGAGCCGCTGGCCTTGAACATGGCCACCGCCACCTCAGGCCTGCCCGTAGCATACACACTTGTCTCCGGGCATGGAACATTGAAAGGTAGTCAATTGACTCTCACGCAGGCAGGTAATGTAACAGTGGAAGCTGACCAGGCTGGAAACGCTTCCGTGCTGCCCGCCAAGCCGGCTCAGTTTTACGTGTCAGGTTTGTATGAAAGCACTACAAATCTCATCAGTTCTGCACAATTCACTGTGTCGAGCGCCAGCATCACCTTCACGGCTACCGTGTCTGCCAACGGTACGCCAGCATCCGGCGGTTCGGTTACCTTCAATCAGGGCGGTGCTTTCATCGATTCAGTGCCGTTGAATACCTCCGGTCAAGCGCGGTTGACCACCACGTCGCTTCCGGTGGGAACCGACTTCGTCACAGCGAGCTACGGAGGAGATTCCTCCTATAGCGCCAGCACCTCGGAATCCGTTTCCATTACAGTCGCGTTACCACCCGCTTCCACCCCGACACTCAGTGTGCCTGGCGGGACTTACACAACTGTGCAGACTCTCGCCCTTTCCGACTCCACCTCCGGAGCCGTCATCTACTACACCACGGACGGAACCACTCCAACCAGCTCCTCCAACCGCTACAACGCACCCTTCTTAGTTAAGAAGTCCGAGACCATCCAGGCCATCGCCGCAGCCAGCGGTCATGTGGACAGCGCAGTTGCTGCGGTCACATACACCATCATCATTCCCGCGGCAGCCCCAACATTCAGTGTTCCCGGCGGGACTTACACATCTGCGCAGACTCTCGCCCTTTCCGACTCCACCTCCGGAGCCGTCATCTACTACACCACGGACGGAACCGTGCCGACTGCGAATTCGACGGTTTACAGCGCTCCCCCAACTGTGACATCGTCGGAGACGATCGAAGCTATCGCCACGGCAGCCGGATATGCGAATAGCACTGTTGCCTCGGCCACCTACGCCATCCTTCTACCTGGCTTCGCCCTCGGAACTTCGACTGCCTCGCTCACCTTCAATTCCGGCAGCCAGGCCTCCCTGACCCTAACCGTCACCCCGATCAACGGCTTCCACACCGCGGTCAGCTTCGCCTGCTCAGGCCTGCCCGCAGGCGCCCTCTGCTCGTTCACTCCTGCTGAAGTAACCCCTTCGGGAGGCGCCGCCGTCACTGCACGGCTCACCGTCGCCAACACCGTCCAGCCTTCCACCGCTCGCCCGGGCCGCAGTCCTTTCCTGCCCGCCGCCGGCTTGGCCCTCCCCGGCTGCGTATTCGTTTTCATGCGCCGCCGCAACTTCCGTTCCTGGATTCTATGCATAGTTGCCCTGGCTGGTCTGAGCACAGTCTCCGCCTGCGGGAGAGCCTTTGTGACTGCCGGCGACTCCGGCGGCGGTATAGCCGCCAACTCCATTGTCACGGTCACCGCCAGCTCCGGTTCGATTCAACAGTCCACTCAAATCACGCTCACGGTGTACTAATGGCGTCCTCTGTGCGCGCAATAACCAGTTTTGTCGGGATGTGCCGACATGCATGTTCAATTCGGTGCCGCGAGTGGCTGAGCCATTTTTCGTAAAACTGGAATGGCACCACAGGACTTCGATGCAGTCCGAGTTTATTTGGAATCCGCTCCAGCTTCACCGTCGGCAATTGTCGCCGGCAGAACCGCGCCCAAAGTAGCCCAGGTAGACAAGTTGCCTTTCCGCGCTGCAAGCGCTTGGTACCACCTACTGCCGATCTGGCCGTGCAGATATTGCATTTCCAGCCGCAGTTGGGTCAGAAGTACCCGCAATGCTCCGGACAGCTTGTTGTCCGGGTCTTCCAGGATACCGGGTAGAGACTCCTCGATATGATGTCGTCCTTTGCGGATGGTGATGCCGCGCTCCAAGAGCAATCCACGAATCTGGTTGATCACCGCGGTGCGGCGCACAACCCACCGCTCCCGCTCGCGGTGCAGCGTCTGCAGGTCGAGTTGGTCGTCGGTCTTGATCAGCACGAAACGCATCGTCGGGCGGGTTACAGCTTCGGCACACGCTTCGGCATCGATGTAGTCGTTCTTGTTCGTCTTCACGTGCGGCTTCACATACTGTGCCGGCATCAGGCGCGCATCATGCCCTTGTTTCCGCAGAGCACGGCCGAGAAAATGAGATCCTCCGCAGGCCTCCATGCCGATCAGGCACTCACAAAGGTTCGCGGTAAAGCGCAGCAGCTGAGTCCGCGAGCCCTTCTTGCGAACCACAACTTCGCCGCGTGCGTTCACGCCGCGGACCATGCCAGTAATAACGCCGCCTGGACTCGCCAAGAAGCGACCGCAGATTCTTGACTGCGTGCAGGATGACGGCGAGTTTGGTGCGCGCTGTGGGTCATCCCACCCTTTCCGAAAGAAGCGCGGAAAGGGATGGGGCGCGCGGCGTGGAAAGGTCTTTTGGGGCAAGGAGCGGCGAGTTAGCGTCGCTGCGCGACGTCGCAGGTTGGCAGGTTCGCGAATATCTCCGGTTCTCAAGAACCCGATCCATTCCCAGAGTACCCGTCCGCCATGGCGGCGGACTTCATCCGGGGCTATTCTGGCGTCGTCCCTCCGGGACCTGGGCCTGTGCGTGGATGCGGTGGGCGTGCAAAAGCAGATTCCCTGTGACCGGCGGCTAGCGGTCGGTGCAGGAGTAGCAGGGGTCAATGGAGGCCTGAATCAGGGGGGCATCGGCTACGCGGGCGCCCTGCACCATCCAGCGAATTGCCGGCATGTTGACGTAGGTTGGGGTGCGCACGTGAACCCGGCTGGGGGTGCGGGAGTTCTCTTTCCAGCTGACGCTGTAGAAGACCTCTCCACGGGGCGCTTCAACGCGGCTGATGGCCGTGGAAGTGGGAAAGACGAGCTTGGGCTCTCCGCGATTGAATTCGCCGGGCGGCAGCTTGTCGAGGGCCTGGCGGAGGATGCGGCAGCTCTGCAGCAGTTCATAGGCGCGAACCAGCAGGCGGGCACGGACGTCGCCGGCGGTTTCGACGGGAACGTCGAATTCCATCTCGGAATAAGCTGCGTAGGGGGCGTCGCGGCGCAGATCCTGGGTAAGGCCGGAGGCGCGCGCGGTGGGGCCGACCACGCCGCAGTCAATGGCTCTCTCGCGAGCAAGAACGCCGACACCGGCACAGCGGGAGCGGGCGGTGAAGCTGGTGGTGAACACGGGAACGAGGTCCTGAGCGATACCCTTTTCGAGCTCATCGACCATCTTGAGGATTGCGGCCGGATCTTCGATATCGCGATTGACGCCGCCGATGCGATTCATGGAGTAGTTGACGCGGTTGCCGGAGATGGCCTGGAGCACGTCCATCACTTTTTCGCGGTAAGCGAAGCAGGCCATGAACATAGTTTTGAATCCCATGAGCTTGGCGGCAATGCCGGCCCAGAGCACGTGGGAGTGGAGGCGTTCGAGCTCGGCCATGATGACGCGGATATAGAGGGCGCGGGGCGGCGGTTCCACGCCAGTGAGTTTCTCAAGCGCCTGGGACAGGGTAAGGGTGTGGATGAAGGAACAGATGCCGCAGACGCGCTCCATTAGCGCGATGACCTGGACGTAATTGCGGGTTTCAGCCAGGTGCTCAATGCCGCGAAAGTTGAAGCCGATGTGCAGGTTGGCGTCGGTGATGGTTTCGCCTTCGCAGATCATTTCCAGCTTGTAGGGCTCTTCCAATCCGGGATGATAGGGGCCCATGGGCAGCCTGTAGCTCATTTGGTGACCTCATGCAGGTTGACGCCGGCTGCGTCGCCTTCGCGGAGGAGAAGCGGCTCATAGACGCGGCCGGTGAATTCGATGTTGTACTCCTCGTGAACCTCGCGTTCGATCCAATCGGCGGCCTCGCAGATCGAGTAAATGCTGGGCACGGCGGCGGCGGGCGGAGAAAACACGTAGCCAAACAACTGCCCTTCGAAGTCCCAGAGGTATTCGAGACGAAAGCCCTCACTGTGGGGCAGCTCAGTGGTGGTGATGGTGATGAATCGCGCCTCCGCTTGCTTCATAACTTGCGCAAATTCGCGAAGGTCGAGGCGGCCGGGGGCGAGCCATGTGACGCCGCACGACTCGGTCCATGAATCGGCGATCTGGAGCGGCGCGGGCATTCGATCCATGAGCTTCATGGTTTGCCTCCTGGGTCTTCAGTGGCGGCAGCGGGACGCGGTCGGGCTGGGGGAGCCTTGCGTTCGACGGTGTAACTGCGGGTCAGGTCTCCGGACGCGAGATAGACGGGCGGGCAGTTGGGGTCCTGGCTGAGGGCGTGATCCTTGCAGCCCTCGACGCAGCGGCCGCAGAAGGTGCATTGGCCGGGGTTGTAAGCCCAGGTAAACTGCTTGCCCGCGGAGGTGAAGGTGATGGCCTTGGCGGTGCAGCGGAAGCGGCAGACGGCGCAGCCGGTGCAGCGGGCGGGATCAAAGCAGACCAGGCCGCGGAAGCCGGCAGCAACGGGCGGGGCCGCGGGAAAGCGCAGAGTGGCGATGCCGCGGCGGAGGTTTTTAGAGAGCAGCGAAAGGATTTTCATGACCGGGCCCTCAGCAAAGATGTGGCGAGGGCTGCAAGCACCAGAAACGCGAGCGCGCATTGCCAGTAAAAGCGGACGGAAGTGTCAATGGCCAGGCGGGCAGTGGCCGCGGCAACGACGGAGAAGAGGAGGACGAGGAGCAGGCCGAGGGCAAGGATGGCGGCGATGCCGAGCCAGCCGGGGAGCGAGGGAGGGATGGCGAGGATGGCGACGAAGCCGATGCCGGCGATCCACTCCAGGCCGTGGGATAGCTGCCAGGCGGCGAGTTCGAAGCCCGCGTATTCGGTCATGGGGCCGGAGTAGATCTCCTGTTCCGCGTTGGGCAGCGAGAAGGGATTGATGTGGAGGCGCGCGGGCAGGCAGACCAGGATGGCGAAAAGGGCGAGGTAACGCACCACGGTTGGAGGCGCCTGGGCGATGGAGTCGAGGCGGAAGGAATGCTGCGCGACCGCGATGGTGACTGCAGCCATAAGGAAGACGAGGTTATAAGAGACCAGGAGGATGGCTTCGCGCGCGGAGCCGATCTGGCCGAAGATGGAGCGCGAGGTGAAGCCGGCGACGATGGTGCAGATGGCGGGAATCTCCATTAACGCGAGGAGCAGAATGAGGTCGCCCTGAAAGCCGCCGCGAGCGGGCAGAACGGGAAGCATGCCCACGGCAGCCAGGGAGGCGGAGAGAGCTACGAGGGGCCAGGCGCGCATGAGCCAGCCGTCCATGCCGATGCGGGATGGAGTGGATTTGCCGAGCAGCTTGACGAAGTCAAAGAATGGCTGGCCGAAGGGAGGGCCGATGCGCTGCTGGAGCAAGGCGACGGACTTGCGTTCCGTCCACAGGACTAGCCAGGCGCATGGAACGGCGAAGAGCAATCCGGGAAAGATGAGCAGGCGGGCTAGGGCGGCGAGCAGATTCATGCCTGCACCTCCGCGGAGTCGGTGGAGTTGGGGGAGGGCTGCGGGGTTGGGTTACCGGAGTTGCGCTCGGCGAGAAGGTTGGCAGCGGCGGCGATTCCGCG
>CAWBIG010000021.1:0-13673 GCA_963788435.1 uncultured Acidobacteriota bacterium
CATCTCCAGATTGTCAGCCGGAAGAAAAGGTCACGCTGATCACCGATCGCGTCACCGAAGCGATTGCGGCCTCCATTGCGCACCAGCTCGAATCGCGAGGCTGCCGCTGGAATGGGTTTGTGCTTGAGGACGTTGCCCCGCGCCCGCTCACCGATATGCCCGCCGCCATCCTCGCTGATATGGAAACTTCCCAGGTGTCGATCTTCGCCGTCACCGTGCAGGCCAATGAACTGCATTCCCGCATGCAGATGACTGACGTGGTCAATCGCCGTCGCATGCGCCACGCGCATATGGTCAACATTACGCCGCAGATCATGTGCGAAGGCATGCGCGCCGACTACGATCGCGTGGATCGGCTGAGCCAGAAGGTCCTCGATCGCGTGCGCCGCGCTCACCGCATTCGCGCCACCACCGCTGCCGGCACGCAAATCACTTCGGAGATGAACCCCGGCTACAAATGGTTCAAGACCTCCGGCATCATTTCGCCGGAAAAATGGGGCAACCTGCCCGGCGGCGAGTGTTTCACCGCTCCCGGCGAAGTGAACGGCACGTTCGTCGTCGATGGCGTGGTCGGCGACTGGCTTTGCGCGCGCTACGGCCTGCTCCAAAGCTCACCGCTTACCATTGAAATTTCGGCCAACCGCATCGTTAGCTGCTCCTGCTCGAACTCCCAGCTCGAAAAGGATTTTTGGGAGTACACCCACACCGATGAAAACTCCGATCGCGTGGGCGAATTCGCCATCGGCACCAATGTCGGTGTTGACCATGTCATCGGCAACATTCTTCAGGATGAGAAGTTTCCTGGCATTCACATTGCCTTCGGCAATCCTTACGGGGAGCACACCGGTGCACCCTGGAGCTCTACCACTCATATCGATGTGGTTGGACTTGGCTTCAATATCTGGCTCGAATCGGATGCCGGCGAGGAACAGATCATGCGCGAAGGGAAGTTCCTGATCGAAGCCTGATTCGGCCAAACAGGAAATGGCTTCGGCCGGCCGGGAAAGAGGAAAGCCGGCCTGTCCGGCAACAAATCCGATTCGTCTCGGCGCAGCGTGCATCTATCGTGGTGTTATGACAACCACAGCATCTTCGAGCGCACTGCGCAGACTCGGCAACTCCGACCTCATGCTAACTCCCATCGGCTTTGGCGCCTGGGCCATCGGCGGAGGCAATTGGGAATTCGCGTGGGGACCGCAGGACGACAGCGACTCCATCGCGGCCATCCATCGAGCGCTGGAACTGGGCGTCAACTGGATCGACACTGCCGCGATCTATGGCCTCGGTTACTCCGAGGAAATCGTGGCGCGGGCGCTTGAGGCGTGGTCCGGGCCGCGCCCTTATGTCTTCACCAAGTGCTCGATGCGCTGGCACCCCGATCGCACCATCTGGCGTTCGCTGAAAGCCAAGTCCCTTCGCGAAGAACTGGAAGCCTCCCTCCGCCGTCTCCATGTCGACGTCATTGACCTCTACCAGATTCATTGGCCCAATCCTGAAGAGGAGATCGAGGAAGGATGGGAAGCCCTGGCGCGCTTCAAGGAAGAAGGCAAGGTGCGCTGGATCGGCGTATCCAATTTCAATGTCGATCAGATGAAGCGCGTTCTCAAAATCGCGCCCATTACCAGCCTTCAGCCACCGTATTCGATGCTGCGCCGCGCCATCGAAGCGGAGATTTTACCTTTTGCGCAGGCGAATGGAATTGGAGTCATCAATTACTCGCCCATGCTCTCCGGCCTGCTGACGGGAAAAATGACGGCGGAGCGAGCGGCGGCTTTGCCCGCCGACGATTGGCGCCGCCGCGGAGTGGAGTTCAATGAGCCGCGCCTGAGCCGGAACCTCCGGTTGGTGGAATTGCTGCGCGAGATTGGCGCCTCTCACGGCGTGGAACCCGGCGTCGTGGCGATCGCGTGGACATTGCATCATCCCGCCATCACCGCGGCCATTGTGGGCGGCCGCAGTTCCCATCAAGTGGATGGGGTTGCTCCTGCGCTTGGCTTCCGGCTTACCGAGCAGGAATTCGCGCGGATTGGAGCGTTTTTGGCCGAAGACGTCGCGTGAAGAGCGTCGGAACCGAAACGAACGGACAGCAAAAACCCCGACCAAGTGGCCGGGGTTTTTCGGAGCATGTGGAGCGGGGTGAGGGATCTTGGGTTACATTGCCGCGACAAAGTCAGGCAAAACGCCGGCCGCGTGATTTTGAAGGAGCGTGGTTAAGCGGGCCGCCATGCAGGAGTAAATTTCAGCCGTGCGATAGGCATTCACCCTGACGCCTTCGCTGGCTTGCGTGAACCCGTACTGCGCCAGGGCCATCAACACCAGGAGCCGGATCTGCATCGCGTCGCTGCGAAGGCTTTCCAGAACCTCGCGGTCGACACTGGCGTCATTGCGAGCCGCGAAATTGGCCATTTCCAGCATCACGCGCGCGTTCTGGTACATGATCCAAAGCCCCTTCGGGCCTTCCATACGCTGCCATGCGTCTGCCGGAGTGGCGTTTACGCCCTCTTTCCAGAGAAACTGGTGGCTGAGCTCGCGAGCGCTCCAGTCCAGGCGCAGGCGAGACAGAAGCAATTCCCAGGAGACATCTTTGCGGCGGCGCATGCTGGACCGCCAGCGACCAAGACAAATGACCAGAGCCGCAAATGCGACGAATTGGAGAAGCGGAAGAATCATTGGTGACCTTCTTAGTGAGCGTTAGTAACCTGCGATGGTTGCAGATTTACCCTGCGGTCATCGTTTCGATGTACTAGTGATACCAAAATTCTTCGGTCAGCGCTAGCGAAATCTTTCAATTTCAAGCACTTTTTCCGGATTTAGGTAATCGAAAGGGAGGTGCACATAGGTAACTATCGCATTCCAGAATTCTCACCCGAAAGTGGTAGTGCGAAAGGAACG
Source organism: uncultured Acidobacteriota bacterium (assembly GCA_963788435.1). Classification (GTDB taxonomy): domain Bacteria; phylum Acidobacteriota; class Terriglobia; order Terriglobales; family Acidobacteriaceae; genus Telmatobacter. The sequence continues at coordinate 2,893 of CAWBIG010000021.1, forward strand.
GTCGCCCCGAGGGGACCGCATAACCTGTTCGAATTCAAAGCAATGGGTTCTTGCGGTTTTGTTCCATTGCAAGGCGATTGGCCCGCGCTGCGCCGGCTACGGTTAGCAGAATGCTCTGCATACGCGGGCTGAACTCTTGCCGCGGAGCCTCCTGCTGCAGGAAGCTGTAGCACCAGTAGGTCAAGGAGCAGAGGTAACCGACGACGACCAAATTCTCAATTATGTCGAACTGGCCCTTAGTGCCGGGGTGGGTGTGGAGGAGAGCGGCCCCAAGGCTGACGATCGAATAAAAGCCAAGCCCGGTTGCCACCTGCAACTCTCTATCGCGCCAACTTATTGCCAGGAATTGGCTTAGAGCAGCCAACCCAAGAAAGAACAGTACCCTAAGCATGGAGACGGTCTGCTGAATCCGGAGCAGGACCACCCAATTCCAGGGCCAGCTATGATTCACTGTGAAGCCGGTAAGCGGAAAGAAAATGGCCCCTGCGACGAGAACTCCGAGCGAAATAAACAGGACGGTGCGTCGCGGAAGTACCGAACGCATCGGGCGGAGCACGCTCCACCCCAACTCCACCAGGACTCCGATCTGCATGAGAGAGTCGAACGGCATCTCGAAAAAGCGAAATACCTGCTCGTATAGAAGGGGATTGCTCTTGACAGCGTACCCCAAGCCGTCGCTGATCACTGTCCAGATCAGGTAGGCAAAGAATATCGGCAGTAGGCGCGAAAGTCCCTTCCGGAGAGCGATCACAATGACGGCGATCTCCAGAGCAGCGCCCAAAAACCAAAGTGCCGAGCCTAAAGACACCGGCATACTCCTGACCTGAGAAAGCAAACGGGCCATTCAGCCGAGAAAGCTGAATGACCCGAGTGTAACAAGGAATCTAGAACTCTTCGCTGCGAAGTTGCCTTTCGAACCTTCTTAGGCGACTCTTATCCCCTCGGCATCGGCCAAGGCATCGCAGGTCCGTTCACGCGGGGCATCGGCCAGGGCATGGCAGGTCCGTTCACGCGGGGCATTGGCCAAGGCATCGCCGGACCGTTTACCGCAACGCGGGGCATCGGCCAAGGCATGGCAGGTCCGTTCACGCGGGGCATTGGCCAAGGCATCGCCGGACCCTTTACCGCAACGCGGGGCATCGGCCAAGGCATCGCAGGTCCCTGCGCTGCGGCCGCTATGACCCGAGGCATCGGCCACGGCATGGCGGGCCCGGCAAATGCGGCCTGTGCAGCCAGAGCAAGAGCAGCAGATAGAAAAACAGAACGAACAACCAACTGGGCCGTACGCATAGATGGATCTCCCAAGAGACAGCACTCTCTCCAAAGAGCCTACCCCATTAGTGGTACATAAAAATGCCACAAAAGTACTCAATTTAGTAACTCTTTAGTAATGTTACCTCTTGGCAACGCTCCCCGTTGGGGCGTTCAGTGTGCCAGGAAGGCCGAAAATTGGATCAAACGCTCCCATCCCCCAGTTCCCCCCGCGCTGCGGAAACGGTATCTTGGTCCTGCGGCGAGAGCGGAGCAGGCCACCATTGTGCCGTTCAGGAAGCCGAAGAGGGGTGGATGTGAAGTGATTCCAGTACTGCGCAGCCAATTCAACCGCAACTACTCAAGTGAGCGCTACGCCGAGTTGCTCACGTGCATGGAGCAGCGCTGCGGTGCCCCGGTGGAATTTCGAGTGGCTGAGACGCCGATTTTCGTCCCGCGCGAACTGCTGGATCAGATGGCCGGGGCCGGGGCCGAGATGTGTGCGGCTCTGATGGGAGATCCGGAGTACATCCGGGCGGCACGCCGAGCCATTCCCAAAGGCTATTGCGTGGCGGGAGAGCTGACACATCCCCATTTCCTGACTGCGGACTTTGCTCTCGTTCGATCCGCAAGCGGGAGTCTGGAGCCGCGCCTGGTTGAGATTCAGGGCTTTCCCTCTGTCTACGGGTATCAAGCCGTGTTGAGCCAGACCTACCGCGATGTGTATTGCCTCGATCCGGGGCTGGGCACCTTCTTGGGCGGCTTGGATGAGGCTGGCTATTGGAGCCTGCTGGGGCGAACGGTGTTGGGAGGGCAGGATCCCGAGAGTGTCGTATTAACCGAGGTCGATCCAAGGCACCAGAAGACTCTGCCCGATTTTGAGGTTACAGCGCGGCGGCTGGGAATTGCCGTCGTCGACATCGCCTCAATGGAGGCCGAGGGCGACAGACTGCATTACCGCACTGCCAACGGGATTCGAGTTCCCATCCGCCGCATTTACAACAGGGCCATTGCCGAGGAAATGATGACACGCAATGTCCGGCTGCCGTTTGACCTGGAGAGGCCATGGAATGTGGAATGGGCCGGCCATCCTAACTGGTACTTCCTTATCAGTAAGTTCTCTCTGCCCTGGCTGGCGCGTGCCGGAAAAGCGGGAAAGCTGGTCCCCCCTGCGGTTTTCCTTGACGATTTTCTTACCGGCGACGGGCGTCATAGCCTGACGAATGCCGGCGTGGAATTGCCGCAGCCCCATTCGGACGCGGTGTATCACGAGTTGTTACTCAAACCGCTGTTTTCCTTTGCGGGCAAGGGAATCCGATTCGAACCGACCCACGCAGAACTGGAAGCGATTCCTCCTGAGGAACGGAACGGCTACCTGCTGCAGCAAAGGATGCGCTTTGTGCCGACTATCGAGACTCCTTTCGGATTGACTCAAGCCGAAATCCGGATCCTCTATCTTTGGCCGGATCGGGACACATTGACTTCTGCACTTTCATTGGTGCGATTGGGCAGGGGAAAGATGATGGGAGTCGATCATAACCGGAATCAGGAGTGGGTCGGTGGTTCGGCGGCGTTCTTCCCGTAGGGTGGTTACTATTTCCCAAACCATTGTGTTCTAGGCATTTCGGAAGAAACTCTATAGAGTTTGAAATACACCAGCAGGAAGAGTTTGAAATACACCGGCAGGGCTTTTCCCCCTCGCGAAAGACAGGACGGGAAGTTCGATGAACCAGCAAGCTCTCAAGTCGGGACTCAAGGTCGTTCCAGGGGGATTGGGAAACTCGGCAGTGGAAGTGCGCTGTGCGGTTCGTTTCCCCTTGAGTCTGCCCGTAGTTATCCGGGCCGGACGCCGGGAGCACACAGCCCTTACACGAAACGTATCGGCCAGCGGAGTCCTATTTGATATGTCCAGCACGCTCAGCGTAGGCGAGGGAATCCGATTTTCCCTGCGTATGCCCGGCCAGGTGCTGGGTACTCCTCACGATGTTCTGGTAGACTGCTGCGGGCGTGTGGTACGCTGCTTCCAGAGTCACTCACAATCGCAGGTTGCAGCCACCATCGACGAATACCGATTCGTGGAGCAGTAGCAGTTCTACTAAATTGTTATGGATTTCGTTGAAGAATCCCCCGAGATAGAGCCTGCCGATGCGTCGGCAAAGCCCGGCACGATCCGCATCATCCTTGCGGATTCGCAGGCGATTTATCGCGTGGGGATCCGCAAGATCTTTGCTCTTGAAGACGACATTCGGGTGGTGGCCCAGGCCGATTCGCTGGAGAACCTGCGTGCGGCCGTCGAGCGTTTTCCCACAGATGTTGTTCTGGCGGAGGCGGCGCTGCTGACAAGCATCCCGACAGCCATCCAGGATCTGCTGCGGCTCGCGCCTGAGGTCAAGCTGATCGTCCAGGCTGTGTCCAACGATGAAAGTAATACCGTGGAGCTGTACCGCCATGGCGTGCGCGGCATTATTTCGCGGTCCATCTCCCCTGACCTCCTGGTGCGCTGCGTGCGGCGCATCGCCGCCGGCGAAACCTGGATCGATAACCAGAGCGTCAACTGGGTCATTGAGGCTTATCGGGCCCAGGCGGCGGCGCTGGTCAGCCCGCGCACGCAGCCGCGCCTTTCCCCCAAGGAAATGGCCATCATTACCTGTATTACGCAGGGCAAGCGGAACAAGGAAATTGCCTTCCAACTGGGAACCACCGAACAGGTCATCAAGAACTATTTGCGTAAAATCTACGACAAGCTTGGGGTGAGCGATCGCCTGGAACTGGCGCTCTACTGCCTGCATAACAAGATCATTCAGGCGGATGCCGACGAAGAAGTAGTTGCACAGCGCGTAGCTCGGCGATAAAGAATTAAGAGAATTCAAGGCTTGGACCGGGGGCGCAAGCCCCCATTGCTTTTTCCATCCCATCCTAGTCGTTGCCGGAATCGCTGGCGACGGCCCCAGGAACAAATCCAGAAGGCATGGCGGGATAACCAAATTTGGGTCCAGAACGGGAAGACCATCCCGATTCCGGCATTACCTTAGGAGCCGTTCGGCCCCGGTCGGAGTTGAAAAGCGGGGTCCAATAGCTATATCGTTGTCACATTGCGGGATCTTTGGCGGTTTCCGGAGTTCGGGCACCGTTCCCGCCGTATTGTCGTCTGAGACGTTTGATAGTGCGCAGCATCCAACCTCTAAAGGAAGTAGGAGATCGGCATTATGGAAAACAAGCCGGCACAGAACATTCAGGACACTTTCCTGAATACGGTCCGCAAGGACAAAACCCCCATTACCATCTACCTGGTCAGCGGCGTCAAGTTGACGGGGAAGATACGTTCTTTCGATAAATACTCCGTGCTATTGGAGAACAACAGCCAGGAGCAATTGATCTTCAAGCACGCCATATCCACCGTAGTGAGCAATCGAAGCGTGCTCCACGGCGAGCATCGCCCGGCGGGCATGCACAGCGGGCTGGGCCCGGCTCCCCTAGGCGTTTCTCCGGCAACGTCCACCGGGGCCGGAGAGAGCGCACGCGGAGCGGTTTCGATTGGAGACTGATCAACGCGGCAGGAGTGTGACCGGCAGCCAGAATCCCGGGCGGCTGGAACGCGCAATCCTGGTGGGAGTGGGCTTCCATGCACGCTCCCGCATGCGCCGTCCGGCAGTGGAAGGCGCTCGTGCAGCGGCACGTCCTCAGGAAGCTCTTGCCGGGCCGCTGCGAACATCCCCGTCCCAACCGAGCAGTCCATCCACGGAACTGGACGCTGAAGAGTCGCTGGCCGAGTTCCGCGAGCTGGTGTCCAGCGCCGGTGCCGAGATTGCCGCCGAGCTTCTGCAGCGCCGTGACCGTCCCGATCCGGCCACGCTCATCGGCGCGGGTAAAGTGGAGGAAATCGCAGGCATTGCCGCCTCCGCGCAGGCTGACCTGGTCCTTTTCGACCACGATCTCTCGCCCACGCAACTGCGCAACCTGGAGTCCGCGCTCAAGCTTCGCGTTCTCGACCGCACCCAGGTCATCCTCGACATCTTTGCCCGCCACGCCCGCACCCGCGAGGGTCAGCTCCAGGTGGAACTGGCGCAGCTTGAGTACCTGCTGCCGCGCCTCTCCGGCCGGGGCAAGGCCATGTCGCAGCTTGGCGGCGGAATCGGCACCCGTGGACCGGGGGAAACCAAGCTTGAAACCGACCGCCGCCGCATCCAGCGACGCATTGATCAGCTCAAACAGGACCTGGAGGGAGTGCGCCGCGTGCGCCGCCAGCAGCGTCAGCGCCGCGAGGCCGTTCCCGTTCCCACGGTTGCCCTGGTCGGATACACCAACGCAGGCAAGAGCACGCTTTTCAACCGCATCACCGGCGGCCATGTGCTCGAGTCTTCGCGCATGTTCGCCACACTTGACCCCAAGCTGCGCGCAATCGAGCTGCCCAGCCGTCGCAAAGTGCTGCTGTCTGACACCGTGGGATTTATTCGCAACCTGCCCCACACGCTTGTAACCAGCTTCCGCGCCACGCTGGAGGAAGTGGAGCAGGCAGAGCTGCTGCTGCATGTCTGCGACGCCGCGTCAAGCTACAGCGATGAGCAAAGGACGCAGGTGGAAAAAGTGCTGGGTGAGCTGGAAGCCCTGAAGAAGCCACGCATTGAAGTGCTGAACAAGATGGATTTGCTGGGCGAACCGGAGCGTCAGGCGCTGGCGCATCGGCTTGAGGCCGAGCCTCCGGTGGCGCGCGTTCTGGTCTCCGCTCGCACCGGAGAGGGCGCGGACGCACTGCTCGATGCAATCGACGCGGCGCTCCTCTCCGATCCGCTGGTTGACGCGGATTTCCGGATTCCGCAAAACGAGGGCGCAGTGCTTGCGGCCATTGAAGCGGGTTCCATCGTGCACGACCGCGCGTATGAAGGCAACCTGGTGCGTCTTTCGGTCACGGGCCCCGCATCGCTCGTCGGCCGCCTGCGGGAATACCGCTTGCGTGGGTGAGCCGCTGTTTTCGCGTCGCCCGCCAAAGGCGGAAATTCAAAACCGGCACGGCGTCTCAGGGATTCACACTCAGGATCCGCGCCTTCGATCCGAACCGATGATAGTCGCGGAACTCAATGGTGTGCAGAATCTTTTCCGTCTTGCCAAGCTGCATCCGCATCTCGCCGCGAACCGGAACCAGGTAGTCGTGATCGTTCATGGTTACGTAGTCGTAATCGATGCGCAGAGCCGACGCATGAATGGGCGAATGGGCCGGGATGTCGTCGCCTTCAATGGTGATGCGCCGCACCCCGTGAGTTGCCGCATCAATGAACACCATTCCATGGAACGGCACCAGGATCGACTCCGCAGGCAGCGGAGTCACGGAAAAGCGCGAGTGCTTTTGATCCACTGAATAACTGAAGACGTCCACCGCCGCTCCGTCCAGGAATCCGTTCTGCTTCCACTCAAAGTGCGCATCGGAATCCGGCTGAAAGACAACCTGCAGCGCACCGCCGAAAGCTCCTTCCAGCCGCGCGCCCGTCATGTCCACGCTATCGGAATCTGCCGGCTTACCGTTTACCTGCAGCACGCGCCGCCGCTCCTTGTGGTTCTCTGACGTCAGCAACTCGACTATGCGGTCATGCTGCGCTTTGCCGTTGCCCTGGTGATCCACGTATCGGTCGGTGATTTCGAGGCATTCGAAGTCCATCAGCGAGGCGAGGAATCCGTTGGCCCGTTCGCGCGCGCCGTCCAGCAGTGCCCGTCGATTCGCATCGCTGGGCGGGTTGGAAGCTATTGCGGGAGTAAAACGCCCCTCGACCGCGTCCAGGTTCGCCGGAACATCCGTCGTGTCGGTCTCTTCAGGCTGCGGCTTGTCCCCGGCATCGCCGTCCAGCGTGAACGCGAGGTCGCGCGACGCGCTCCTGTCGCCCTGCGCCAGCGTGAACCGGGCCAGGTACGTGCCCGGCGCCAAGTTACCCGACTGGATGGTCGCCAGATCCATCGTCGTGTTGGAGCCCGCGGCGGAGATCTTCGAAGTTGAATGGGTCACGGTCTTGCCATCTTGCTCCACATCCAGCGTCAGCATGCCGTCCGGTCCCGTCGACTCGCGCTCCATACGCACCAGGAACGAAACCTGCGCCGTCCCCGCGGCCACCTTGTGATCGAGATTGGGAACCACGCGCGCCTTCTCATATTCCATGGGTTCCGCTAGATCGGGTGCGCCGTTGAAGGGCTGCATGTGCCGCACCAACACCACGTCACTGAGCCAGGGCGCTTTGGCCGGTTCGGGAACCGTGAACTGGGTGCGTTGGGCACCTGCCTTACCCGAAATCCCATCCACGACTACGGACTCGAGCTCGTACTTTCCGGGCGCAGCGGCAAAGTGCCGCTGCAAGGTGAAAACCCCTTTGCGCGCGGCATCGATCGACTCCAGCGCACCATCTCGGGAGAAGTCCTGGTGGAACCGTTGCACCACCACGCCGCTTGCGTCCTTCACTTCGGCCAGAACGGTGGCCCGCGCGCTGTACAACATCGTTTGCTGGTCGCGCCGCAGCTCCAGGTGTGCCAGCGGCACTTCTACGGCGGCTTCGTTCGCATCCCTTCCCGAGCCGCCGGAACCAACCTCGAGCACCGCCTGGTCGAATCCGATGTCGCTGGGCGGCTGTGCATCGCTCAGCAGCTTCACCAGCGGCGCATCCGACGGCCGCACCGGTGCCGAGCCTGTCGCGTCTGGCGGCAACGCAAAATACCCCGACCGCGACCGCACCGTGGTCCCCTTGCGCACCGCATGAATCTCCAGCGGGTGAAACTGCCCGTCGTAGTCCTTAAGCGCCGGCGTGTACGACGCTTCGTAGTAACTGCCGATGTCGATCACCAGGCGCCGCAGCGGCTTGCGCAGATCGTCCCCGCTGCTCATGGCAAATCCGCCCGTCCCGCTTGCCAAAAATGCCAGGGAGTTGCCGTTCGCCTTCTCCAGGTCGCTTTGCAGGCTGCTGGGCACCCCGCGCAGAACGGGATTGGTGGCCAGATCCGGTGCAAACTTGATGGGAGCCTGCCGGATCATGCCGGCCACACCCGGCGTTTGCCCAGCCGATGAGTTGGTCGGCGTAGCGTACACCATGGTGAGCATATTGAAAGACTTGGCCGCCACGCCCGAGGTATCCACCGTGTAAATGCTCACTCCGGCGCGATTCGCGGCCTCTACCACTTCCTTGGTCAAATCCTCCGTCTTGCTGCTGGGGCGCAGGCCTTCAGAGAAAAAAAGAATAAGCTTGCGCCCTGCGACATTCTGCTGCGCCCTTGACAGCGCTATCATGCCCGCCAGCGCCGCCGGGATGTGCTGGTCTTCGACAATCTTCTGTGAATCCTCCAGTGCGCTCAACATGATCTTCGCGTCAGCGCGATTCTCTACGCTGGCGTTTGCGCCGTTCTGCAGCATTCCATTCTGCGCTTCGGATACGAGGATCTTCTCCGCATCGGCAAGACTGTTCTGGGGAATGCCGTTCGGCACCAGTTGCGTGGCCGCCAGGGTTGCCGTGCGATCCGTCGTGTAGTCTCCCAGCAGCCGCAATCCGCGATCGGCGCCCAGCACGGCGAATGCGCTCTGCTCCGGAGCCGACGCCAGCAGCCTGCCGATAAAATCGCGCGCAACTTTAGCCGATTCGGGCGAAAGGACGTCAAACAGGATCGCGATGCGGGTGGCTGTGCGCGATTGTGCGGTGACCAGGTGCAGGCCGGAGAGCAGCACCGGCTTGCCCCCATCCGTCACCGAGAGGTCTGCGGAACCTAGGTCCATGATGGGCCGGTCTCTCTTGTCCCTCGCCACCAGGTCCAGCACAATCTCCGGTGTATCGGCATGCAGTTGCGGTACCGGGGCCTTCGCCGGCTCCGGCGACGGGCCCTGCGCGAAAACTCCGCATGCGCCTGCCGCCATCGCAGCCATAAGCAAAGTGGCGGAGCCGCCGGCAAAACCCGGCCGGGAGCTTGCGAGGATCGACTGTGAGAATTGACGGCGCACGGTAAGCGAATCTCCCTGTTTCTGGAATCTTACCCGGGCCGCGAAGCAAAAGATATGGCCAACCCCGCGGCTAGTTCGCTGACTCGCAGGCTTGCTGGTCCTCAGAGATCGCGAGCCGTCTCTTCGCCCCGCAACACCCGCAACGCGCCTTCCGCCAGCGACTTCAGCTCGTCCTCCCCCGGATACACGGCGACCGGAGCGATCCACTCCACCGCCGCGCGAATCGCAGTCATCAGCTTCTCCGATCGAGCCATCCCGCCGGTCAGCAGTATCGCGTCCAGCCGGCCGTCCAGCACCGTCGCCATGGCGCCGATATCCTTGGCGATCTGGTACGCCATGGCCTCGAATACCAACGCCGCTTTTGCGTCCCCTGACGCAATCCTCTGCTCCACTTCGCGCAGGTCCTTGGTGCCCAGGTACGAGTACAGGCCGCCTTCGCGGATAAATGCGTCCCACAGCGCGCTTTCCGTGTACCGGCCGCTGAAACACAGGTCCACCACACCCAGAAGCTGCAATCCGCCGCTCCGTTCCGTTGAAAATGCGCCTTCCTGCCCGCCCAGGTTCACGTCCACCATGCGCCCGCCGCAGTGCGCGGAAACAGAGATACCGCTGGCCAGGTGGCCGATCACCAGCCGCAGGTCCTCGTACGCCTTGCCGCGCTCGCGCGCATATCGCCGTGCCACCGCCTTGGTGTTCAGCGCGTGGGAAAGGGATCGCCGCTCCACCAGCGCCGAGCCGGAGATTCGCGCCTTCTCCGTCAACTCATCCACGCTCACCGGATCCACCACGAAAGCCTGCGCGCCGCCATGCTGCGGCCAAAGCCAGCGCCAGAAACGCGCCCATGTTGGAGGCATGCTGCTCTCCAAACGGCGCCCCCCGCAAGTCGTCCAGCATCGCTTGGTTCACGCGATACGTTCCGCTGACCACGGGCCGCATCAGTCCGCCGCGCCCGGCTACTGCGTCAAAGCCATCCAGTGCGTACCCGGCGTCTCGCAACTCCCGCTCGATCGCCTCCATTCGGAACGCCGTCTGCTCCAGCACCGGCCTTCCCCGAAATGTCGCCAGCTCCGTCTCACTGTGCTCCAGGTGGCGCACACACTCGGGCTCATCGCCCGCAAAGACGGCGATCTTGGTCGATGTCGATCCGGGATTGACCGTCAGTACGCGGAAGTCATCGCGCCGCATACAGCACTCCCAGCGCGATGGCATTCAGCTTGTCTTTCGCCGTCTCCACGCGCGAGGGGATGAGGATGGGCACGCGAGCGCCAACGGCCACGTGGCCGCACTCCCATCCCGCGAGGAACAGAAGCGCCTTTACCAGCAAGTTGCCGGCTTCAATGTTGGGCACAATCAGGCAATCGGCGTGCCCGGCCACTGGGTGTTCGATTCCCTTGGCCCGCGCGGCCCACTCCAGCAGCGCGTTGTCCAGCGCCAGCGGCCCGTACACCTCCGCATTCCCGGAATGCGCCTTCAGCGCCCATCTGGGTAAGCGCGCGTGCGTCCACGGTAGAAGGAATCGCCTCTGTTACCACTTCCACGGCACTCATGAGGGCGATCCGTGGCCGCGCTA
>CAWBIG010000022.1:0-12388 GCA_963788435.1 uncultured Acidobacteriota bacterium
TTTTCAGGTCGATACTCACAGCCACCGTCGCACTTTACCTCATCCGCGAGACAGCAAAAATTGCCTCCTTGCATATTGCACTCCTGACCTGCCGGACAGACATATTCAGTTGGACTGCCACAGCACACTGACCCAGCCTTGGCGCAGAAAACGTCGGGATTATCACATCTGTTTGCTGTAGTGGGACAGCATCTGTTGTCGCTCGCGCATTCCTGGCCAATTGGACAGCAGTCGAGAATCGTGGGGCACTATAGAACTTGACAATCAGAAGTGTACCTTTAAAGGTGGGCAAGAAAGATTATGTACACATGTAGTGTCAGCGGGACAACACCAAACATCCGCTTCGCAGATCACAGGGTATGGACAAGTGCTGCTTTGCCGTCCGAAGATGTTCCTAGGGCTCAGCTCGAATACGGAATTGGTGAGGTTTGAACTGCTGAAGCCATCTGCCTCATGACCACCGCTGTAAGCTGGGAACAGGTCTGGATCATGGTCGAAAGATTTGAAGCTCGGATCCGCTTGTACCGTCTCCAAAATCGCGAGGCAGGAAAAGAATACCCAGGAGATTCGAGACATGGCTGCAATTGAGGAGAGAAATTTCCCCAAGAACGGGCTCTCGGAGGATCCTCTATTAATACGAGTTAGTCGGTCAAAGACCGGCAATATCCCAGCCGTTGGACCCGCAGGGCGCATTGTTTGGGGGAGATCGATTCAGCCCTTGGCCAGGATCGCCGCACATCATCTTGCCACGCCGTCCTATAAAAGCGTAAGTTGAACGCCATGAGAATGTTGTCCAATGGTCAAAACAGCCGCCCCATGTTCAAAGGATTCGGGAAAACCAAAAAGAGACTTTCCTGAATATTGAACTGGCATGCGTGGCGGCGCTGGCTTGCACGGTGCACGCCCAGAACGGTGGCGCGGCAGCCCAAAAACCGGCGAGGTTAATGGGCCTGGACCCAGCCTTCATCGACAAGAACGCCGACCCGTGCACGGATTTCTTTCAATATGCTTGCGGCAATTTCAGCAAGCTGCATCCCATCCCGGCGGACCGGTCCGGATTCGGCAGTCTGAACCTGCTCTACGACGAGAACCAGGACATCCTGCACTCGATCCTGGACAAGGCGGAGGCGGGCGGCGCTCAGCGTACGCCCAACGAGCAGAAAATTGGGGACTTCTACGCTGCGTGCATGAATACAGCGGAGATTAATGCGGCGGATCTGAAGGGGCTCGAGCCGGATTTCCGCAGGATCGATGCGCTCGCCAGCAAGAGCCAACTGACGCCGCTGTTGGCGCACTTCCAGGTAACCAACGTCAACGCGCTTATCTCTTACGGCGAGCAGCAGGATTTTGCCGATGCGCGCAAGCAGATTGCGGCGGTGGACCAGGGCGGCCTGGGACTGCCGGAAAAGGACTATTACCTGCGCACCGGAGCCGCGGACCAGAAGCTTCGCGATCAGTACGTGGACTACATTACGCAAACCTTCAAGCTGCTGGGCGAGCCGGACGCGAAGGCCGCAGAAGACGCGCACAAGGTGATGGATCTGGAGACGTCGCTGGCCAAGGCTTCGCTGGATATCACTTCGCAGCGCGATCCGAAAAATGTCTACCACATGATGACCGTGGCCGATCTCGAGAAGATGACGCCGGCGATCGACTGGAAGGAATTCTTCGCCGATACCGGCACGCCGCCGATCGCGGAGCTGAACGTGACCTATCCGCCGTTCTTCAAGGCGCTGAACGACGTGATTGAGAATTCGGACCTGGACACGCTGAAGACCTACCTGAAGTGGCAGGTGGTGAACTCCGCGCCGAGCTGGGCGCTGCCGGCCAAGTTTGACGACGCGCATTTCGATTTCTACGGCAAGATTCTGAGCGGGCAGCAGGTGCAGCAGCCGCGCTGGAAGCGGTGCGTTGCGGCCACCGACGGCGCGCTGGGCGAAGCCCTCGGCCAGGTGTACGTGGCCAAGGCGTTTCCGCCTTCGAGCAAGAAGGCCACCCTCGAAATGGTGAACGACATTGAGGCCGCAATGGACCGGGACATCGACACGCTGGACTGGATGAGCCCGGAGACCAAGGCCAAGGCGAAGGACAAGCTGCATGAAGTAGCCAACAAGATCGGCTACCCCAACAAATGGCGCGACTACTCCAAGCTGGAAGTGGCGCGGGGCGATGCGCTGGGCAATGCGGAGCGGGCCACGGAATTCGAGAGCCATCGCGAGCTCGACAAGATCGGCAAGCCGGTGGACCGTGGCGAGTTCGGCATGAGCCCGCCCACGGTGAATGCGTATTACAACCCGAGCATGAACGACATCAATTTCCCCGCGGGAATTCTTCAGCCGCCCATGTACGATCCACTCTCCACCGACGCGGAGAATTTCGGCCATATGGGTGCGGTGGTGGGCCACGAGCTGACCCACGGATTCGATGATCAAGGACGGCAGTTCGACGGCGCCGGCAATCTCAAGGATTGGTGGACGGAAAGCGATGCCACGAAGTTCACCGAGAAGGCAGATTGCGAGATAAAGGAGTATGGCGCCTTCGCCGTGCCGGGCGACGTGCACGTGAACGGCAAGCTGACCCTGGGCGAAAACACCGCGGACAATGGCGGGCTGCGGCTGGCCTACGAAGCGTTGCTGGCGGATGCGAAGCGGAAGAGCATCGACCTGGACCAGAAGGCGCAGGACGGCTTTACCCCAACGCAGCAGTTCTTTATCGCGTTTGGGCAAAACTGGTGCGGCGAACTACGCCCGCAGCGCGCGCGGCTTCAGGTGCAGACCGATCCCCACTCGCCGCAGCAGTTCCGCGTAAATGGCGTGGTCCAAAACATGCCGGAGTTCGGCGAGGCCTTTGGCTGCAAGAAAGGGCAGCCGATGGAGCCGGAGAACGCCTGCAGGGTGTGGTGATGGCAGTGAAACGGTGAAGAAGGGAAAAAGTGAAGGAGTGAATAGAGTCTTTCACTTCTTCACTTTTTCACCCCTTCACTTCTTTCCCTTTCCGTTCCTGAGCAATAATCGGCGCATGCCGCTTGATTGGGACATCGGCGCGCTGGCCGAAGGGCTGAGCTGTTACCGTGCGGAGCAGTTTTTTGAAGCTCACGAGCATTGGGAATCCGTCTGGCTGCTCTGTACCGAGCCGGAAAAGACTTTCCTGCAGGCGCTCATCCAGGTGACGGCGGCCTTTCATCACTTGCGCCGCGGCAATCGCGCCGGCGCCGTGTCGCTTCTGAATGCCGCCTTTCGCCGCCTCGAATTCTATCCCGCTGTATTCGCCGGCCTCTCGGTCGACGCGCTCCGCTGCAATGTGCGCGCTTGGCTAGATGCGTTCGCCTGCGACGAGGAGTTGCCGCAGCTCCCATTTCCTCCGATTCGCTAGGGCCCGTTCCCACTACAATGGCTCCCATGAAGGCTCTGCTCCTGCGCGCGTACAATCACTTCGAAATTACCAACCGTCCGCGGCCCGTGCCTGGTCCCGGAGACGTGCTGGTCTCGATCGCCGCCTGCGGCATTTGCGGCAGCGACGTCCATGGCTTCGACGGCTCCTCTGGACGGCGCATTCCTCCCATCGTCATGGGCCATGAGGCCGCCGGAACCGTTGCCGAAATCGGCGCCGGAGTGGCCGGCTTTCAACCTGGAGATCGCATCACCTTTGACTCCACCGTCTCCTGCGGCGAGTGCCCCTACTGCCTGCGCGGCCAGACCAACATCTGCGACAACCGCAATGCCTTTGGTGTTTCCTGCGACGACTACCGCCGCGACGGCGCATTCGCCGAATTCATCGTAGTGCCCGAACGAATCTGCTATCGCCTCCCGGAAACGCTGAGCTTCGCTGAGGCCGCCATGCTCGAGCCCGTTTCCGTCGCGCTCCACGCGGTCGCCGTCAGTGGCATGCGCGGCGGCGAAACGGCACTCGTCATCGGCGCCGGCATGATCGGCCTGCTCACGCTTCAGGCTGCGCGCGCCGCCGGTTGCGGGCGTGTCATTATCGCCGACATCGACAAGACCAGGCTCGATCTTGCCCGCGACCTCGGCGCAACCGAACGCATCTCCGCAACCGGCGCGGACCTGGTGCGCGCCTGCCGCGAACTTACCGGCGGCGAGGGCGTGGACATCGTCTTTGAAGCAGTGGGCCGCAATGAAACTGTGGCCGCGGCCATCGAATGCACCCGCAAGGGCGGTACCATCACCCTCATCGGCAACATCGATCCCGAGGTCACGCTGCCGCTGCAGAAAGTAGTCAACCGCCAGATTCGCATGCAGGGTACGGCCGCGTCCTGTGGCGAATATCCCCGCGCTATCGAGCTGCTGACCGAAGGCGCCATCCGCGTCAAGCCTCTCATCTCGGCTGTTGCGCCGCTTGAAGACGGCCCTGGGTGGTTTGAGCGGCTTCACGCCCGCGAGCCCAACCTGATGAAAATTGTTCTCGTTCCCGGCCCCGCGATCGACACGAAGATGGAGGCGACCCGATGAGCGAGAAGCTGTTCGACCTCACCGGCCAGGTCGCAATGGTCACCGGAACCAGCCGCGGCCTTGGCCAGTACTTGGCTCGTGCTCTTGCCCGCGCCGGCGCCGACCTCATCCTCACCAGCCGCAATCGTGAATCGCTCGCCGCCTTTGCAACCGAGATCCGCGCCCTCGGCCGCCGCGCCGTCAGCCTGGAACTCGACGTCCGCGACCACTCGAGCATCGAGCGCATGGCTGCCGAAGCCGAAGCCGCCTTCGGACCCATCCATATTCTCGTAAACAACGCCGGCTGCAACGTGCGCAAGCCCGCGCTCGACGTCACCTGGGACGACTGGAATCTCATCCTCGATACCAATTTGCGCGGCAGCTTCTTCGTTGCCCAGGCCATCGCTCGCGGCATGATTGCCCGCGGCTACGGGCGCATCGTCAACATCGGCTCCGTCACCAGCGTTGCCGGCTACGCGGGCCTCGCTCCCTATGGCGCCAGCCGTGGAGGCATTCGCCAGCTCACCATGAGCCTTGCCGACGACTGGGGTCCGCATGGAGTCACCGTGAATTGCCTCGCCCCCGGCTGGTTCAAAACCAAGCAGAATCAAGTGATGTATGAGGACCAGGAATGGGTGGATTACCTCAGCGAGCGCATCCCTCTGCGGCGCCCCGGCCAGCCCGATGACCTAGACGGCGCCATCGTTTTTCTTGCTGCGGAAGCCAGCCGCTACGTGACAGGACAGACGCTGTTGGTCGATGGCGGCATTTCTACGGGCCGCATGCGCGCCCTGCCACGAAAACCCTAATCCCTGAACCCTGTTCCCTGCTTTATTGCTGCTGCTGCATCTGCTGCGTCTCAATCGCCGTCACCGTTTTCGGCGTCGGCTGCTGCGCCTTCTCCACCAGCACGCTCCAGTCCTCGGGAATAGGCAGTTTGCGGTCCAGCTCCGGTGGTCGCTTCGTCGCTTCCACATGCACAGCCACAAACAACTCGCTCTCCGTTTCGCCGCGGAATACTCCGTGCGTGGGTGGAACGTCCGCATAGTCCCGCCCGACGGACGTGCGGATGTGCCGCCGGCCCGCGGCCAGGTCGTTGGTCGGATCGAACCCCATCCATCCCACGCCCGGAAGCAGCGCTTCAACCCACGCATGGGTCGCATCCGGCGTGGAACGGTCATGATCCTCCCGCCCGCGATACAAATACCCCGAAACGTACCGCGCCGGAATGCCGATGTGGCGCAGCATCGCGATCATCGTATGCGCAAAATCCTGGCACACGCCCTTGCCGCTCACAATCGCTTCGTCAATCGGCGAATCCACCCGTGTATGCCGCGGCACGTATTCGAAATACTCGAACAGCCGGTGATTCACCTGCCGCACCACGGTCAGCGGATCGTCCCTGCGCCGCGCATCCAGCTTCTCCGCCAGCTCCACCAGCGCCGGCGTGGGCACAGCAAACGCGCTCGGCAGCAGCATCTCCCAGTAGTCGCCTTCGCGCACCACCGCATCCAATTCGTCCCAGGCGTCCGCGGTCAGCGCCTCCGGCGGTTCTGGCGTGTTTTGCTGCTCCACCACTGACTCCGCCACAATCACAAGTTGCCCATGCTCGCCGGGAATGTCGAAGTGATGCACGTTGTTCCCCAGGTGATCGCGATACGTAAACACGCGGCACCTCGGGCTCACTGAAAGCGAGAACGTAAGGCAATGCTGGTGCGCATCGGAGCGCGGGTGCATGCGCGTCTCCATGATGCTTTCGCTTACCGGCCGCGAGTAGCGATACCGCGTCAAATGCCGTATCGAGTAGAAGTTCATCTCCGCTTCCTCGAACGCGCCCTGTACCTGCTCCTGCACCCTGTCCTGCAATCGTTCCTGCCTCTCGTCCTGCTTCACGCCGTCAGCGCCGACTGGATGGAATACTTCATGTAATACCCGTAGATCTGCTCGTGGATCGCCATGCACTGCTGCCGTATTCGATGCAGAAAATCCGCTGCGCCCCCGGCCAGCACTTCCCCCACCGTGGTGTAACCCAGCATTGCGTGCACCCGGCCCACGCACGCCAGCAACTCGCCCGGCGGACGCCGCCCGCTCATCCCGTGGATCGCCTCGATCGCATCCAGCACGCTCTCAATGGAGTAGCGGATGGCATGAGGAAACTGCCGGTTCAGCAGCAGAAACTCGAGGATGCGCCCGTCCGTCAAATCCGCCGTGTACACCTGGCAATACGCTTCAAACGCCGTCGAGCAGCGCAACAGCCCCACCTGTTCCAGGTACCGCTGTCCGGTGTTTTCCCGTTCGCGCAGGTCCATCTCACCCTCGTACACTTCCAGCAGCGTGGCCGTGGCATAGGCGCGTTCCAGGTAGCGCCCTAGCCGCATGAACTGCCATCCCTGTCCGTGAATCATGGTGGTGTCGGTCACGCCCTTGAACAGGTGGATCCCGTCCACGATCGACGCCAGCACATCGTTCAGATTCACCGCGAACTGCTCTTCCGCCTTCTGCGACTGGATCTGGTGGAATAGCCGATTCAGCCGCTGCCACTGCTCCGATGAAATCTCTTCCCGCACCTGCCGCGCGTTCTCTCGCGCAGCGTTCACGCAATAGATGGCAGAAGCCCGGTTGTTGCGATCGAAGATGAGCGCCCGCGCCATGGACTCCATGTTGCCATCCCACTCCATCCCCGTTGGCCCGCCCAGCGCCGCCACCATCCGCCGCCAGCGCGTCTCCGTCGTCGCCCCGCCCGGGTCCAGCATCAGGCTCATCGTTACATCCAGTTGCCGAACGGTATTCTCCGCCCGCTCCAGATAGCGGCTCGTCCAGTACAAACTGTCGGCAACCCGGCTCAACATCGCTTGCCTCCTGGCTCCGTGAGCTCCGCTAACTCACTGCAACACCCACGTATCCTTGCTCCCGCCGCCCTGCGACGAATTCACCACCAGCGATCCCTTCTCGAGCGCCACCCGCGTTAATCCGCCGGGCACAATCTGCACCTTGTCGCCGTAAAGGATGTACGGCCGCAAATCCACATGCCGCGGCTCCAGCCGGTCGTCAATCAGGCACGGCGCGCGTGAGAAATCCAGCGTCGGCTGCGCAATGTAATTGCGCGGATTCCCCGCAATCTGCCGCGCAAACTCCCTCCGCTGCCGCGCCGACGACCGCGGCCCGATCAGCATCCCGTACCCGCCGCTCTCGCCCACCGCCTTCACCACCAGCTTGTCCAGGTTCTGGAGCACGTGCCGCCGCTGCAGCTCGTCGGTCATCAGGTACGTCTCCACATTGTTCAGCACCGGGTCTTCGCCCAGGTAGTAGCGGATGATCGCCGGCACGTATGCATAAAGCGCCTTGTCGTCCGCGAGGCCCGTCCCGAATGCATTCGCCACCGTCACGTTTCCCGTCCGGTACGCGTTGAACAGCCCGGCGCACCCCAGCACCGAATCCGAGCGGAACACCAGCGGATCGCTGAAGTCGTCGTCCACGCGCCGATAAATCACGTCCACCCGCTTCAGCCCATCCGTGGTGCGCATGTACACAATGTTGTCGTGCGTTACCAGGTCGCGGCCCTCCACCAGCTCGATCCCCATCTGCCGAGCCAGGTAGGTGTGCTCAAAATATGCCGAGTTGTACACCCCCGGCGTCAGCAGCACGATGTTCGGCTCCGGCCGTCCCTCCGGCGCCAGCGATTTCAGCGTGGCCAGCAGCAATTGCGGATAGTGCTCGATGGGCCGCACCCCGTACCCGTGGAATAGTTGCGGAAACGTCCGCTTCATCACCCTCCGGTTGGTCAGCATGTAGCTCACACCCGAGGGCACGCGCAAATTGTCTTCCAGCACCACGAACTCGCCGGTTCGCAGCCGCAGCAGGTCCGATCCGATCACCGCGATGTACACGTTGCGCGGCACCGTCAGCCCGCGCATCTGCCTCCGGTACTGCTTGCAGCTATACACCAGCTCGCTGGGCAGCACTTTGTCCGCCAGAATCTTCGCGTCCGAGTACACGTCGCGCAAAAACTCGTTCAGCGCCGTAATCCTCTGCGTCAGCCCGCGCTCGATCGTGGCCCACTCCGCCGCCGTCACAATCCGCGGCAGCAGGTCGTAAGGGAAAATCCGCTCCGTCCCCTCATCGCTCCCGTACACCGTGAAAGTGATTCCCTGGGTCAGGAACGACAGGTCCGCCGCCTGCTTCCGCCGCTGCAACTCATCCATCGGCATTCGCGTCAGCATCTCCGCCAGCGCGTGGTAGTGCTCCCGCACCTCGCCGCCAGGCGCCCGCATCTCGTCGTACGCCCCGTCCAGCGGGTAGTCGCCGAGCAACGCTTCCAGTCCCGTCGAGATGCTGGTTTCCATCCAATCGCTCCGCTTTAGACCTGTCGCCTGTTTTGATCTCTGTTCTCTGAAACTACCACCCCGGCCATAAAGACAGGATAAGCACGCCCTTCGATTGACCCCGCGCCCATGCCCCCGTATCATCAGTACTTGGCGCAGTTTCACGGGCCGCCTGGCCCATTTTGCCGGAAC
Source organism: uncultured Acidobacteriota bacterium (assembly GCA_963788435.1). Lineage (GTDB taxonomy): Bacteria > Acidobacteriota > Terriglobia > Terriglobales > Acidobacteriaceae > Telmatobacter. The sequence continues at coordinate 8,960 of CAWBIG010000022.1, forward strand.
CGCGCGCCTCCCAGGCGGAGTAGCTCAGATGGTTAGAGCGTGGGATTCATAACCCCAAGGTCGGCAGTTCGATCCTGCCCTCCGCCACCAGATCCCCTTCCCATCCTCTCCAGGCGCTTTGCGGATTCCGCCATAAGCCGCGTCACCCGTCCGAGACGCTCTCAAAATCGCTCCTGCCCGGCTTTCATCTCCGCGCGACATATTCCCAGCAGCGTACGCTATTCTTCGAGAATCTTACCGATTCTCGGAGCATGCATGGGAGTTCTAAGCCGCATCGGCATCGCCATTGATTCCGAACTGCTGAAACGCTTTGACCGCTCTATCCAGCGAAGTGGCTATACCAACCGCTCGGAGGCATTCCGTGACCTGATCCGCGATCGGCTGGTTGGCGAGCAGACGGGCGCATCCGACGCCATCGTCGTTGGCACCGTCACGCTCATTTATGACCACCGTGCTCATGGCGTCGGCGAAAAGCTTACCGATCTCCAGCACTCGGCCCATCACCTTGTGGTCTCAACCAGCCACGCGCATCTGGATCACGACTCATGTCTTGAGGTGCTGATCGTGCATGGCAAGGCCGCTGAGGTGGAGCAGCTAGCCGACCGCCTGATCGGCTTGAAAGGCGTGCAGCACGGCCGCCTGGTAAAAACTGTTCCCGCGCACGCGCTGGAGACGGACAACGAGACGGCGCACCAGCACCCGGGACGCCCGCCCGGACCATGTTTCGTACAGCCGTCCGCCAGTAGTCATGGAAGATGCGCCCGGCGTACCTAGCTACACGGTTGCACGCTTCGCACGTATGGCCGTCAACGGCTGGTTGCAACGGTAACAAATAAACTGCCCCAGGCCTGCCGCAACACAGGCCGTCGCTCATGCTTCCCCGAAATCTCCAACCGGCTGGCCCTGCTGGTGGAACACATAGGCGGACAGGAGAATGCCCGTTTTCGTCTCTACTTGCCTCTGTGCCTTGCGACGTTCCATCAGGTCTGCCAGATCGCCGCTCAGGGGCACGCTGCAGCCTTTCCCGTTCTTGGCGTTCTCACCGCGCAACCGCACCACATCGCCTTCCACATCCGACTAGCACAGTAAAGCAATTTCGCCCTTGCGCCATCTTGTCAGGTATCCGAACTGAACGAAGTCCCGCAGCCGGTTTCGCCAGCTTCGCTGTTCGGCACGGCTGCGTCTCTTGCGGCCTACGCTGCTCTCGATCTCACAATCTCGAACCGTTCCTTCATCAGAAGAAACGGCGTCTCTATATATCGATATGAAATGGCGGCAATCGCGATTGTCAAAGGAAATGCAATGAGGGCGGTAGTAAGCGACGTCCCTGTCAGCAACACGCGAGCAATGGCTTTCCCGACAACCATCAAGCAGAGATAGTGGTACGCATACAGCCCATAGGAGATCTTTCCCAGATATCGGAGAACTCGTGGTCTTCCCAGCGCCGGAGAACCCAGAAATCCAATCAGCAAAACCGTAGTTGCCAATCCCACTAACAAGACTTCGGGATAGGTGTGCCTGACTGAACTCACTCCACCTGCTTGGTCCGGATCAAAAACGAAATCAGCCACGAAAAAAAGCAGGAGAGCCGAGAAGATTGGCGCCAATCTCGTACCGAAACGGATTTGCGGAGACGACCCCTTGAGGAACAAGCTTAGTCCTGCGCCCAACGCGAAAAACTGAAGATGCACCAGCGAGTTCATCCAAATCCTTAGCGCCATCACTACGTGCTCATGGCACAGGTAGATCACTGCAAATTGACTCAGCACCCAGGCTATTGCGCAAGAGATTCCTAGCCCGCGTCGAGTCAAAAAGAACACCAGAAATGGCCAGATGAGGTAAAACTGCTCTTCCACCGGAATACTCCATAAGTGACCTATGCCGGCGGTGAGAGCTCCGTACTGCGTGCTGTACCAGTTGCCAACCAGAAGCAGGTAGGCGACGATGCCCCGCACCGGAATTGCCCATCCTGGGTGCAGGCGGGAGATGGTAAAACCGATGCCCAGCATAAGGAAATAGAGCGGCCAGATCCGAAGAATCCTGCGAACATAAAATGCCTTCGTATTTACGGTACCGGTTCTCGATTTCTCGACCGTCAGCAACTCGGTGATCAGATATGCACTTAAGCAAAAGAATACAGGCACTCCAAACGCGCAGGCCTTGTCAAATGCCTTTAACCAGTGCGGTGACGTCCCATCCACTGGGATGGAGTGGCACAGATAAACCATGAGGAATGCTACAAAACGTAAAGCGTCCAATTCCGGACGATAAAACCTGCCCCGTGAACTGGAGCCAGACGACGCGGGGCCAGCTGATCCAGATCCAGTTGAAATCGCTTCAATGCGCAAAGACCCGCTCAGTTGACTTCTCCTTCGGAGCCACTAGCTCACGTGAATTGCCTTCATCCAAGCAGATCCTGGCTCGATCTCCCGGTCAGCCGCGCGTGAATGATTGCCATTAAAATGAATCACCTATTTCGGTACCGGTTACCAGGAATTGTACCGCTCTTGAGGCAGATTGCGAGGCCAAGAGAACGATTGCCCCGAAAGAGCTGGCATTCGCGGGAGAAAAGCCGGGCGATTCACTGCTGTCCTAGCCTCGCCCGCCTCATCGAGAGCCCTCAAGTTAAATGCGCCGACACATTCCATTCTCCTTTGTTCTTCGTGATTCGGATCGCGGCGTTGCGGTCAGTCGGTTAGTTTGCCGGAAGCGGCAACAGCGCGATCCACCGTAAAACCGCCGAGAACCGTACTCTTGTCAAGTATCCATCCGCCAGCATCAGCCAGTAATACCGTGCGTGCTTTACGAGTCGCCCGCCCGTCTTCACCAGCCGCTGCTGCAAGCTGGTCAGAGACCAGTCTGAGATGGCGGCTGGAAGAGCGAACCGCCGCAACAGGTTCCCGAAGTTGTGGGACGGAATGCTGAGCCAAAACCGGACCTCATCGCTCCGAATCCGGTGGCAGCTCAGCCGCGTCATCTTTACAGCCTGATTGCCTTCCTTATTCCGTTGCTCCGCCTTGCCACCCTGGTTGTGGAAGGGGACAACCTTCCGGTCCGCGAGTTGCGTGTTGGTCACGATGAAGCCCAACCGAGGGAACAGCTCTCCGGCATGATGCTCCACCTTGGCAACCACGCGACGCGCCGTCGTCTAACTGGCAGCCCGATAAAGAAAACTCTTGTACCACACGACGGGTTTATGTTCCGGACGACCCACCGGCCGAATGAGCAACTCTGCAGTGTCCTGCAGCAGGCAGTCATTGGCAGGAACCCGAATCGCGCACTTCACACCCCGCTCTTTCCAGGGTGCCCGTTGTCGTTTCCACCTGCCTATATGCTTTCCTGCGTTCAATCAACTCTGTCAGATCGCCGTAGACCACGCTGCAAGCTTCTCCGTTCTTGGCGTTTTCGCCTCGCAACCGGATCTGATCG